>JACRIO010000207.1 GCA_016220035.1 Planctomycetota bacterium
CGATCACCCTCACCCTCCACCCCCACACCCGCCTCGCCCTCGTCGGCCCGAACGGCTCCGGCAAGTCCACCCTCCTCTCGATCCTCGCCAACCTCCTTCCCCCCGACACCGGCACCCGCACCACCCGCCGCGACCTGCGCCTCGCCCACCTCCCCCAATCCCCAACCCTCCCCGCCGCCCCGACCCTGCGCGCCTCCCTCCACGCCTCCCTGACCGAACGCGCCGCCACCCTCGCCGCGCTCGACGCCCTCCGCCACTCCCTCACCACCGCCGACCCCACGCGCACGACCCAACTCCTCGCCCGTCAATCCCACCTCGAAACCCAACTCGCGACCCTCGGCGGCCACGACATCGACCCCACCCTCGACGCCGAGCTCGCGCACTTCGGCCTCCACGACGCCGACCGTCCCTTCGACTCCTTCTCCGAGGGCGAGCTCCGCCGCGCCGCGCTCGCCGGCCTCTTCCTCGCCGGTCCCGAACTCCTCCTGCTCGACGAACCCACGAACCAGCTCGACGTCTTCACGATCGACGCGCTCGAAGACCGCCTCCTCGCCGAACGCCGCCCCTTCGTCCTCGTGACGCACGACCGCTACTTCCTCGACCGCGTCGTGACCGAGATCGCGGAGCTCGACCGCGGCGCTCTCCACGTCTACCCCGGCAGCTACGCCGATTACCTCGCCGCGCGCGCGGACCGCTTGTCGACGGAGGACCGCCAGAACTCCGCGCGCAACGCCGTGATCCTGCGCGAGACCGCTTGGATGCGCCGCGGCGCGCCCGCGCGCACGACGAAGCAGAAAGCGCGCATCACACGCTTCGAGGAGCTCACCGCCGACGGACTGCAGAGTCGTTCGCGCGAACTCGAACTCGAGCTGCTCCCCGGTCCGCGCCTCGGTTCGCGCGTCGTGACCCTGCGCGCCATCACGAAGGTCGCCGGCGGCCGCCCCGTGTTCTCGAAGCTCGACTTCGAGCTCCTCCCCGGCGAGCGCGTCGGCATCGTCGGCGCGAACGGCGCGGGGAAATCGCTCTTCCTCGCGCTCTGCTCCGGCACGGTCGCGCCCGACGCCGGCTCACGCGAGCTGGGCGAGACCGTGCGGTTCGCCGCGCTCGACGCGCAGCGCCAGCCGCTCGATCCCGAGAAGACCGTGATCGAGGAGCTCGCGGGACGCAGCGACCAGATCCAAGTCGGCGACCGCGTGCTCCGCGCGGAGAGCTTCCTCGAGCGCTTCCTCTTCCCCGGCACGATGAAGCACGCGCCGATCCGCCAGCTCTCGGGCGGCGAGCGCATGCGCGTGCTGCTCGCGAAACTCCTGATCGCCGGCGGCAACGTGCTCCTGCTCGACGAGCCGACGAACGACCTCGACCTCGCGACGCTGCGCGCGTTCGAGGAAGCGCTCGGCGAGTTTCCCGGCAGCGCGCTGATCGTCAGCCACGACCGTTGGTTCCTCGACCGCATCGCGACGCGCATCCTGTACCTCGACGGCAAGGGCGCCATCCGCCACCACATCGGCGACCTGTCGAGCCTGCTCGAGAAGCTCGCGAACGAGCGCGCGGAGCGTGAGAAACCCAAGACCGCGCCGGCGCCGCGCGCGAGCACGAACGAAGACACGAAGAAGCGCGCGAAGGGCCTGGCTCCGTGGGAACAGCGCGAGTACGACGCGCTGCTCGCGACGATTGCGGCGAGCGAGGCCGAGCTCGCGACGCTGGACGCCGCGCTCGCCGACCCCGCGCTCTACACGACGCGCCGCGCGGAGTTGGCACCGCTGCAAACGCAGCGCAAGGAGCTGCAGACCACGCTCGACGCGAGCTACGCGCGCTGGCAGGAGCTCGAGGAGAAGCTCGCGGGCTGATCGGCGCGCGGAGGGATCCTCCCGCTGCTCGGAGCTCCGGCCCAAACCGGTGCGCGTCAAGGCGGCGTCACGGGCGCATCGGCGATCGGGTCCCAGAATTCGCCGCGCGGCGGGTTCGGGTCCGTCCCCGACTCGACCGCGCGGAGGCGCGCCGCGAGCCAGCGCGTGAAGGGCTCCATCGCGGCGGGCGCGAGGTGCTCCGCCTTGTCGCCGAGCGCTGCGCCGTCGACGACGAGCGTCGGCGTCCACAGGCGGCGGAAGCGCGTCCCGTGCTCCGACTGCGCCTCGAGCCACTGCATCAGGTCGCGCGCGAACGCGCGGTTCTCGGCGCGCAGCACCTTGGGCCTCCACGTCGGCGCGATGCCGACGTAGACGGGCACGCCGTGCGCGGCGGCGAGGTCGAGCGTCGCGTCGAGCCACAGATCGACGTGGCGGTCGACGGAGAACGCGCCGCGCGGGTCCTTGGGGTCGAACGAGCTCGGCGTCATCGCGCCGCGCGCCCAGTTCGCCTCGCGCGCGGCCCAATCGATCGTCGCGCCGACCGGGATGTAGTCGCGCAGCGGGAGCTCGCGCGCGGCGCGCGCGGCCTTCGCGACCGCCATCGGGGCCTCCTCCGGGTTCCAGGCGAGCCCGCGGCCCTCCTCGAACGCGGTGAGCCGCCATGCACGCGCCTGTTCCGCGAGCGCCGAACGGTACGCGAGCGAGCGCGCGAACGACTCGAGCCCCGCGTTGCCCGTGCCGCGCTGCACCACCGCGTAGAACCCGTCGTCGAGCGGCCGCGGCCAGAGGTCCATGGTGTGGAAGAGCACGACCGCCGACGGCTTCTTCCCGCTCGCGAGCGCCTTCTCGAGCAGGTAGTAGTCGCCGATCGTGGTGAAGCTCGCGACGAGCGCGAGGTTCAGCGCGGGCCGGCCGAGCTCGCGCGCGAGCACCTTCGCGTCCACGTCGTTGCCGAGCGCGGAGTCGCCGAGGAGCAGCACCTCGCCGCCCGCGAGCCGTTCGAGCTTCGCCGTCTGGTACTCGACGAGCTGCTCCTCCTCGCGCTTCCAGACCGGCGACGGCTTCGCGCGCGCCCACGCCTCGAACGCGAGCACGACCGCCAGCGCGACGATCCACGTCGTCGCGAGCGCCTTCGGGTTCACGGTCTTGGGCGGGACGGACTTCATCGCGTCAGAACTGGAAGTAGATGAACGGCGAGCGCTCGTCGAGCGTGCCGAGGACGACCACGAGCACGACGAGCAGGCCGCAAGCGGCGCCGAGGGCCGCCGGACGCAGCCCGAGATCCTCGATCTGCTCGCCGAAGCGCTCCGCGCGGTGCTGCAACCAGTGCGCGACCCAGATCACGAGCCCGCCGACCGCGATCGTGCGCGCGTAGTCGCCGGCGACGGTCCAGTAGTCGGTCATGCCCGCCGCGGTCGCGTTCGGCCCGAGCTCGAACAGCATGCGCGTCCACGGCACGACGAACGCGTCGCTCTTCAAGCGGAAGAGCATCCACCCGTACGTCACGAGCGCAAACGTGCCCGCGACCTTCAGCAGGAAGACGAGCTTGTTCGTCGCGCTCGCGAACGAAGGCGTCGCGCGCCGCCCTTCGCCGACGATCATGCGGTGGACGAGCAGGAGCGCCCCATGCCACGCGCCCCACGCGACAAACGTCCACATCGCGCCGTGCCACAGCCCGCACAGCAGCATCGTGAGCGCGAGGTTGAAGAGCGTGCGCCCCTTCCCCGCGCGGTTGCCGCCCAGTGGGATGTAGAGGTAGTCGCGGAACCACGTCGACAGCGAGATGTGCCAGCGCCGCCAGAAGTCGGTGATGTTTGCCGCGAAGTACGGCGCCTCGAAGTTCTCGACGAGCTCGACGCCCAGACACCGCGACGCGCCGCGCGCGACGTCGCAGTAGCCCGAGAAGTCGCCGTAGATCTGCAGGCCGAACGCGATCGTCGCGAGCCACAGGTGCGCGCCGCCCGCGGGCCCCGCGAACGCGCCGACGCCGTCCGCGCGCTCGTACACGGCGTGCACGACGGTGCGGCCGAGCACGTCCGCGACGACGGCCTTCTTCACGCAGCCCCACAGGATCAGGAGCATCCCGGAGAGCACGCCCGGCACCCGCACGCGCCGCACCTCCGCGAGCTGCGGCATCAAGTGCGGCGCGCGCTCGATGGGACCCGCGACGAGCTGCGGGAAGTACATGACGAAGAGCGCGAAGTCGAAGAGCGAGCGCGACGCCTTCATCTCGCCGCGGTAGACGTCGACGACGTAGCTCATCGACTGGAACACGTAGAACGAGATGCCGACCGGCAGCACGACGCGCAGGAGCCACGGCTCGTACGCGATCCCGAGCGCATCGAGCACGCTCTCCGCGCTGAGCTGGAAGAAGTCGAAGTACTTGAAGAAGCCGAGGATCGCGAGGTTGACGACGATGCTGATCGACAGCACGAGCTTCTTCCGCGCGACGACCTCCTGGCGCTCCACGAGCAGCGCCACGGCCCAATCCATGACCGTCGTGAGCCAGATCAGGCCGAGGAAGCGCCAGTCCCAGTACCCGTAGAAGACGTTGCTCGCGAGGAGCAGCACGAGCTTCTGCGCGCGCGGGATCCGCTCCGTGAGCCGCGTCGCGACGAGCACGACCGCGAGGAACACGAAGAACGGGTAGGTGCAGAAGAGCATCGCGGCCTACGTCGCGTCCGCCGGTCGAGCGCACTCGGGAGCACGCGCCTTCGCGTGACGACTCCACCGCGAGCCGAACTCGGTCCCGCGCTCGCTCGAGCGCGTCGCGCCGGGCGCTTCGACCTGACGGGTGGGACGAGAGCTCTGCGCGCCGACCATGAACGGGCGATGCTAGCCGTGCGCGAAAGGGGTCACAAGCGAGGTGCGGCATAGGTCGCGGGCTGTCCGGTCTCTGCGCTGTCCCGCACTCTCTCGCGCATAGCGAGGCGCAGCCCAGGTCGCGCTGTCCAATCTCCGCGTCGTCGCGCACAATCGCGCGCATGCCGATCGACCGCGCCGCGTTCGCGTACCCGTTCGCACTCCTATTCGTGGCGGCGTGTGCGCGCGCGGCCACTCCGTCCGAGCGCGAACCCGCTGCGACTTCCACGGTGGATGCGGGCGCCCCTGCGGCTCCGCGACCGTCCGCGCAAGCCGAACCGCCGCACGCGGCCTTCGAGACGTTGACCCGGAAGCTCGAGGGCGGCGTGACGATGAGCGCCGACCTCTATCGCGCTCCCGGCGACGAACCGAAGGACGCCCCGCGCCCCGTGCTCGTCTGTTTCCACGCGACGCGCTCCTCGCGCGGCGAGTACAGCCAGATCGCGCCCGAGTTCGTCGCGCGCGGCTTCCACGTTTTCGCGGTCGATCTGCGCTTCGGCGGCCCCGGCGAGATCGGCAACCGCAAGACGAAGGAACGCACGGGCGTGATGAACGCGACGTGGAAGAGCGCCGTCGAGCTCCTCGGCCGCGAACCGACGCCGATCGAGGCGTACGACGACTTCCCCGCGATCCTCGCGTGGACGCGCGAGCTCCGTCCGATGTCGAAGATCGGTCTCGTCGGCAGCTCGTACTCGGCGTCGCTCGTGATGGTGTGGGCCGCGGAGCACCCGAAGACGGTCGACGCCGTCTACGCGTTCTCGCCCGGCGAGTGGATCGACGGGTGGAGCGTCGCGACGAAGACGAAGAAGCTCACGGTGCCGTGCTTCGTCACGTGCGGTTCGGGCGACGTGGACACGCAGCAGGCGAAGAAGCTGCTCGCGAAGCTCGAGCAGGCGCCGATGACCTACCTGCCCGCCGACGAGGGCCAGAACGGACTGCACGGCGTCGGCACGCTGCACATGCGCGTCGACGCGAGCCGCGCGGAGATGTGGAAGCGGCTCGATGCGGCGCTCGCCTGGTTGCGACCCGTTCCGGCGGCAAGCACACCCGAGCCCAGGAGTTCCCCACGATGAAGATTTCGCTCCTCTCGATTTCCATCGCGCTCGTCCTCGCCACCGCGTGCAAGAGCGCGCCGAACTCCACGCCCGTTTTCCACCGCTCCCCCGACACGGCGCTCGCGGCGCTGCCCTTTTCCGAAGCGGTCGAAGCCAATGGCTTCCTGTTCGTCGCGGGCCAGATCGGCGTGACGCCCGGCACGCTCGACGTCGTGAAGGGCGGCATGGCCGCAGAAGCGAAGCAGACGATGGAGAACGTGCGCGCGGTGCTCGAGCGCCACGGCTGCACGTTCGAGGACGTCGTCAAGGCGACGGTGTTCCTCGCGGACATGCAGGACTGGCCCGCGTTCAACGAGCTCTACCGCACGTACTTCCCGAAGCACTTCCCCGCCCGCAGCGCGCTCGGCGCGAACGGCCTCGCACGCGGAGCGAAGGTCGAGCTCGAAGTGATCGCGGTGCTGCCTACGACGGAGCGGTAGCGAGTCCCGAGTGGCGCCCTGAACGGTAGCCAGCGAGATGACCCGACCGACGGCCCAGGCTGCGCCACGGGCGCACACCACTCAAGTTGGACTGGTCGGACCGCTGTCCACCGTGCGGTAAGGCGGAGTCGAGCTCATGACGACGTGCATCAAAACACGTCGTCGAAGATCCGGCTCCATTCTCTGTCGGGGTAGGCGTCTTGGAACGCCCAACCATCCATGTGATCCCAGCCGTCCGGCACCCCGTCATTCTGCTGGTCCCAGATCCATACGCAGTCCCGGCCCGGCAGGAGAGCCCCTTCGTCGAGCCGAAGAACTCTCCCCAGGTCGGAATGGTCGAGCATGATCATGCTGCAACCCACGGTGGACAGGACGGGTGAGTCCGTGGCAGCCAGATAGCGTGTCGGTGATGTCCCCTGTCCCAGCACGTGGCGATAGAGTGCCCCTCCGTTCTGGTCCGTGAGTAGCCAAACGAAGCGACGGTCTGGGTCGACCACGAGCTGCAGCACTCGACCAATGCCCGGACCTCGATAGACCTCGGTAGACGTCAGAGGCGCTGAGATCGCTCTCTGGCTGGGAGGCACGAACGGTCTCTGCAGTCGAACGGTGGTCGCAGGTGTGACGAATCCACTTCCGATGGGACCGGAGGCTGCCTGTCGATCGACGTAATAGGCACCCGGCTGCACGGGAATCGTGATCTGCCTCAGGATGAGCGTGTCGTTTCCATCGGTGCCAGCAACAAGTACGTCATTCGCGTGACGACCACCGGCACAATAGACATTGATCGGCAGGGACACGACGGAGTCCCAAGAGAACCATTCTTCGGTCTGCGGATGCCTCTCATCGGAGTGGACCCGCAGTTGCGAAGCACCAGCGACCCACTGAACACTCCGGATCAAACTGGGTGACACGAGGAGTCCAGCAGAAGAACCCCAGTCCCCTAGTCCGGCCAATTGGACCGTTCCAGAACGTACATGAGGCTCGAGCGCCGTGCCCCTGTCGAGCGTGCCGGTGCATCCAAGAAGCGTAAGCAGCACGAGCGGAAGCGACAACAGGAGCGTCGAGATCCGATGTTTCTTGTTCATGGATCGATTCCTTATTCGCAGGTTGGGATGTTCGTGCAATGACTGCACGGGGAGATGATCTTGCCGTTCTGCACTGGGACGGGAGGATCACAGTTGGGAGCTGCGTTGACGTTGGGAGCGGTGTTCCCAAGGCCCTCCAGATACTCGTAGAACTTGCAGAGAGCCTTGCGCTTCTTGCACCGTTCGTTGGCTGGGATCGACTCGTTCCCTATGATCGACTGTATCTTCTCGCAAGCACGGCTCGCATCGGACTGATAGAGCTTCATGTGCGCGCACGGATCCGCAGTGTTTGGCGGTGAACCCTTCGGCTTGTCGGGAACTCCACCGCCGCCTTGACCTGTCGGTACATGCTCGAGTTCGTGGATCAGGACGAGAACGAGCAGGTCCTCCCACAGTCCGGGAAGCGTATCGATCCCTGGTATCTTCTCGCGGATCTGCTGGGGATAGATAACGATGGCTGACGCACTTCCTCCCTGGATGATCGTTCCAGCAAGAGGACCCGTCTTCTTCTCCAGCTGTGTAACCAACACTCCGCTGTCCGAGTCAAGATTCACTGAGTACTTGATATCGACGTGCCTGCCGCTCGCCGCCATGGCCTTTTCAGCGGCTGCGTTGAGGGTCGTAGAGGGGATCTTCCACTCCTCCGCCAGGGAGTTCCTTCCACGAACGGGGCGCATGGGCCCGGGGACGGATCTGCTTTTCTCTGAGACACTCAACATGGCAGCGCCAAAGCTTGGCCGCGTGCCGAGGAGCATCAGCATCGTGGCGACGACGATTGTCAAGCGGTTCAATTCCGACTCCTGGGTTGGATCCTGGTTTTCCGGCCGGCCGAAAGGCCTGATCGCTACTCGGCTCGCGTTCCGCGCATCCGTGAGGCCATGGCGTCCTCGATCGGTCACGCGCTGGCGGAATCCTATCGAGGCATCGAGGCATCGAGGCATGGAGGCCTGGAGGCATGTCTATGTCCCAGGTCACAACAGCGCAGGCCGTTGGCGCCTAGGACGACTGCAGAATCTCGAATTTCTTGTTGCCGGCGCTCGCCAATCGGGAGGCTCGGCCGATGTCCCACGACGTGCGCAACATGCTCGTGTACGTCCTCGAGAACGCGCGGCGGCACGGCATGGGGATCCCCCCGGCTGATCGATCCGTGCCTTCATTGCGGGGGAGCGACCGCTCGCGAGTCGCGCGTGCGATGCAAGCCGCACGACACCCGTCAGGGCTTCTTGTCGCGCCTGGGCTGCGCCTCGTCGACGTCGGCGCCGGCGTAGCCGTTCTCGATCTGGACCTGGCGCTGGCCCGCGGAGAGCTGAACTTCGATCAGCGGCGGGAGCTCCTTCAACGTGCGCGCGTGGTGCTGGGAAAGTGCCGCGCGTTCGCGCGCCACGAACGCGGCGCGCTCGGCGGCGAGGTCCCGCATCTCGAACGGATCGGCGGCAACATCGAAGACCTGGTTCGCGCTCAACTTGCTCGTGATCAACTTCTCGACGCCGACGTAGCGCGCCTTCTTCTCGAACTCGCCGTAGAGCAGGAACTCCGCCGTCACGTCGCGCGGCGCGAGCGGCGCCGTCGCGCGGATCGCGGGCATCAGGCTCTCCGCGTCGATCCCCACGGGCACCGCGAGCCCCGCGAGCTCGAGCAGCGTCGGGAAGAGATCGAACGCGCGCACGCGCGACGCGACGCGCACGCCGCGCGGGAGTTTTCCGTCGAAACGCAGGATCAGCGGCACGTGCAGGAGCTCCGCGTGCAGCGCGTGCCCGTGCTCGAACCCGCCGTGGTCCCACAGCTCCTCACCGTGGTCGGAGTGGAAGACGACGATCGTGTTCTTCAGGACGCCCTTCGTCTCCAACTCCGCGAGCAGACGCCCGATCTGGTCGTCGGCGAACGCGATGTCGCCGTCGTAGAAGTCGGTCATCGCCTGGATGAACTCGCCGTCGTGCCAGCCCTCCGTCTGCGTCAGCTTGCGCACCTCCTGGAAACCGGGCGGCCAGCCCGGCATGTCCGCGATCCCTTGCGCGCGAAACCGCGTGTCCCAGGGCGCGGGCGGCGCGTACGGCATGTGCGGATCCATCACGTGGAGGAAGCAGAACCACGGCCGGTCCTGCTCGGCGATCCACTGGCGCGCGAGCTCGACGCCGGCGAGCGCGTTGTATTGGTAGGAGACGAGCCGCTGGAAACCACGGTCGAGCCCGTAGGCCGGATTGAGGAACGAGTTGTTCGAGAACTCGATCGTGCGCCAGCCGGCGTCGCCGAACAGCTGCGCGAGCGTCGGCACGCCCGCGCGCAGCGGGTTCGACTTCCCATTCGGCCCCTCGAGGCTGCAGGGATCGTCCGTCCCGTACTTGAACTGCCGCTCGCGAATCAGCCCCGCCGCGTGTCGACCCGGCAGGAGCCCGGTGAACACCGATCCGTACGAGGGCAACGTCCACGGCGCCTGCGCGATCGCCTGCTCGAAGAGCACGCCCTGCGCCGCGAGCGCGTCGACGTGCGGCGTCGTCGCGCGCGGATAGCCGTAGCAGGACACATGGTCCGCGCGCAGCGTGTCGACGCTGACGAAGAGGACGTTGGGCCGGGCGCGCTCCGCCGCGGTGAGCTTCCTCGACAGCGGTGCTGCGAAGTAGCCCTCGACCTCGGGCACGGCCCACGCGACGCGCAGCCCCGGCGCGAGCCCCTGCGGCCCGCGGGCGGTGAGCGTGAGCGTGCTGCGCTTCGTGAGCGGGTAGAGCGCATCGAGGACGATCGTCGACCAGCGTTTCTGCGCGTCCTCGACCGTCGCCTTCACGGAGTGCTGCGAGTCGAACCCCGCGCCCTCCCAGTGCAGATCGAACTCGATCTCCGCCGCGCGATCGCCCTTCCAATCCGCCGGCACGACCAACGCCGCCGCCGTGCGCACCTTGGCACGCCCCTCGGCCGCGAGCGGGATCTCGAGCGGCGCTCCGAGCACCTGCGTCACCGCGTCGCGCTCTTCGAGCAGCACGCGCTGCTCGCTCCGCCGCATCGGCTCGACCGGGTTCACGCCGGGCTTGTCCTCGACCTGGACGCGCTTCACGACGAGCTTCGGCGGCTCGCCGCAGTACGCGAACAGACAGGCGCCCGCGAGCCCGAGCAAGACGAGGGAGATCGTGGTCCGTGCGCGCATCTTCGATTCCATCCTACTGCGCCGGTTGCAGCGCATAGAGGCCGATGCGGCCCACCTTGTCCTGCGCGACGAGGCGGTAGCGCCCGCCGTCCTCCATGCGCCGGCCCTCGCGCTGCATGATGTTGTTCGCGGCGAGCAGGTGGTCGGTCCACGTCGACTGCGGTTCCTCGAAGCTGAAGAGGCGTCCCGTGAAGCCCGCGTCGAGCGCGACGAAGAGCGGATCCTTCGTCGGGTAGACGCCGATCTGCGCGGTGACGCGGTGGTCCTCGAGGTACTCGAGCCACGGCTCGTCCACGTTGCGCGAGTTCTTCACGTTCACGTAGACGCCCGACTCGAAGAGCGCATCGTCCTCGGAACCGAACAGGGTCGTCCACGTCACGAGCCCGAGCCAAAGGACGACCGCGGCGCCCGCGGCACCCGCGACCCACGCCGCCGCGCGCGGAGCGATCCACGCGCCGAGCGCCACGAGCCCCTCGCCCGCGAGCCAGCACGCGAGCACGATCGTCGGCAGGTAGATGCGCACGAGCGACGGATCGTTGAACGCGACGAGGAACACGAGCGACGTGAGCGCGCTCCACGTGATCGCGTAGCGGAACCAGACGCGGTCGCGCTGGCGCAGCGCGACGGCGCCCACGATCGCGAGCACGAGCAGCGGCATCGACACCTGACCGAGCAGGTGGTCCGTCTCCCAGAACCGCCGGAAGGTGAGCACGCGCACCTGTCCCCAGCTCAAGTCCTTGTACAAGGTCGACGCGAACCACTTCTCGTTCGCGTAGTCGCTCCACAAGCGCAGCGCGAGCGTGTAGGCGCCGACGGGGATCGAGGAGAGGAGCACGGCCCACACGCGACGCGAGCGCAGCACCACGCCGACTCCGCGCTCCGCATCCCCGCGCCACCACGGCGACGCGCACGCCATGGCGCACATCCCGACCACGTACACCGACGTGATCTCGTGGAAGCCCATCCCGAGCGTCGACGCGAGTGCAAGCCCGAGGCCGAGCTTCCACAGCGCGCGCGTGTCGCGTTCATCGGTGGACGCGAGCAGCCGCCACCCGAGCGCGACGTACACCACGAAGCAGAACGTGCTCCCGACCTCGCCCCAGCCCGTGCGCGACAGGAAGACGTGCACGAGCAGGACGGAGAGCAGCGCCGCGGCGAAGAGGCCCGCGCGCCTGCGCCAGGGGAAGTTCCATGCGTACAGCGCGAAGAGCGCGAAGACGGTCAGCGCTCCGATCCACGCGACGTTCAGGCGCAGCGCCTCCACGCACGAGAGCCCGAGTCGGTAGAGGTAGCGGAAGAGGAACTGGTGCAGGTACGAGTGCTGGTACGTCTTCGCGACGCCGGAGAGGTGGCCCCAGTCCTCGGAGAGCTCGCCGAACCACGCGGCGTCCTCCTCGAACCACTGCACGGGGTCCGCGCTGCGCTCGAGGAACTGCAAGCGCGCCGAGTTCATGTACTGCCCGTCGTCGGGCGACAACTTGAACGCGGTGATGTCGTGCGCGCGGAGGAAGAAGCCCAACGCGACCAGCGTCGCGACGAGCACCCACTCCCACCACGCGATCCGCTTCACGCGCTCACTTCCCGAGGAGTGCCACGCAGTCGATCTCGACCAGGACGTCCTTCGGCAACCGCGCGACCTCGACCGTCGAGCGCGCGGGCGGCGTGTCGCCCGTGAAGTGCTTCCCGTACACCGCGTTCATCGCGGTGAAGTCGTTCATGCTCTTCAAGAAGACGGTGCACTTGACCACCTTCGAAAGATCGGTCCCGGCCGCCTTCAGCACGGCCGTGAGATTCAGGAGCACGCGCTCGGTCTGCGCGCTGACGTCGCCCGCGACGATGGTCATCGTCGCCGGGTCGAACGCGATCTGCCCCGAGCAATGCACGAGGCCGCCGGCGACGATGGCCTGACTGTAGGGACCGATGGCTTGGGGAGCGTGCGGGGTCGCGATCTTCGTGCGCTGGGTCATGCGTCTCTCGGCGGAAGGAGGATCGAACGGGAGCCCGAGTATGTACCCGATCGACGGCCGCGATGCAGGCCGCACCGCCCGCTCGGCGCGCGCCGACGCCGACTCGAACCCGCGCTCGCCGCCCTGGTTCCGCGGGGAGAATACCGTGCCAGAGCAATTTTTCACCCGATAGCCAATCGGCCCGTCGGCACGGACCCGCGCTCATCCACTTTCGCAACTCACGCTCCTCAGCGCACCACGCCCACTCCCGGGTGACACCGCACCATCGCTTCGCGCGCCAGTTCACCGATCCTCGTCGCGTACGGTTCGTCTTCCTGCATCCATCGCCGATGCCGGCCTTCCAGCTTCCACGCGTTGCTCGCTGTTCGCGCCGTTCGCGCACCGACGTCTGCCAGCGTCGATCCGCACAGCTCGCGCAGCAGCCCGATCGTCGCCACCGGCCACGCGTCGACGAGCTTCCTCTCGCCGCGCACTTTCCAGCTCCCCACGCGCGCTCGCGCCTCCTCCACGACCGCGCACACCGACTCCTCGTCACACACCGGCAGGCCGATCGTCGTTCCGTCGGCGAGCGCGGCTTTGCGTTGCATCCAGGCGCGCGTCTCTCCGGCGGCTGCGTGCAGGAGCTCGTCCAGCGGGTCGGGCTCGAGGCCCGGGCGCAGCAGGCGGCGCTCGACGAGCTCCGCGGAGCGCTTCGAATCGCGCGGGCCGAAGAGCTCGGCGTAGCGACGCGGATCGTAGCGCTCGATCCCTGCGTGCCGGCACACCGTCCGCTCCACCCACGAACGCTCGAGCCAGATCGGTCCGCGGTTCGCCGCGTACCAGCGCGCGCTGCCGTGCGGGTAGAGCTCCGCCGACGTCACGAGCCCGGCCGACACCGGGTTCGCGTCGATGTAGCGCACGAGCAGCTCCCGGTAGGCGAGCGACTCCACGGGCTTCGACACGAACCGCCCGCGGTAGAGCGGCCCGTCGCGCCGGCGCGTGCGGTTGAACCAGCGGGCGTACTCGTTCTGCATGTGCTGCATCGCGGCCGAGAGCTCGCCCTCCGGACTGCGCACGAGCAGGTGGAAGTGCGTGGTCAGCACGCAGAAGGCGTGGAGCTCCAGGCGGCGGGCGCGGACTTCGCGGGCGAGGCGCGAGAGGAAGTAGCGGAGGTCGTCCTCGGACTCGAACAGCGTCCGCTTCGCGAGCCCGCGGTTCATCAGGTGGTGCCACTGGTCGGGGAAGTCGTCGCGCGGGTGTCGGGGCATGGGGTCCTCGACCGCACGACGTCGCTCGGCCCGAACGGGCATCGGGGGAAACGGGAAAAACTCCGAGGGCGCGTTTTCCCCGGAGCGCTGTCGACGAGGTGAATACGGTGCCAGAGCAATTTTTCACCCGATAGCGCTCTGGGAAAAACTCCGAGGGCGCGTTTTCCCCGGAGC
>JACRIO010000023.1 GCA_016220035.1 Planctomycetota bacterium
GCGGCGTTCGGCCCCACGTTGACCTTCACGCCGAGCGGTGCCTTGGCCTACTCGACGAACGGCCTCGGCGGCCTGCCGGTGTTCCAAGTCTTGACGCCCGGCGGCGCGAACGTCGTGTTGCAGTCGAACGGCGCGCTCGGCGGGTTCGTGCTGCGCTGACGCGCTTCGCGCCGGTCACGGAACCTGGATCGGGATCGCGATCGCGCTCACGAGCGCGGCGCCTTCGTCGGACGCGAGCGACGGGAACACGACCACCACGTCGCCGTCCGCCCAACCGCCCGCGGGCGCGGGCACTTCGATCGCGCCGGAGACGAGCGCGGGCGTGATCGCGCGCTCCACCCCGTGCAGATCGAAGGCGAAGACGGCGCCCGCGACGCTTCCGCTCGTCGGCGTGCCGCCGCGGAAATGGAGCGCGAGCGTGGTGTTCGCGCCGACGCCGTCGGACCACGCCGGCACGGTCGTCGCGAGGGTGAAGACGCGTGTGGGAACGAGTCCCTCGACGCCCGGGAGGCCGCCCTCCGCTCCGCCGAAGGGCCCGCAGTCGACCGCCGGACCGCCGGGAGCCGCGAGGCCCGCCTGACCCGCGAGCGAACCGGACGCGAGCCGCCAGTCCTCCTCCACCGTGCCGCTGGGATGGAACAGCGCCAATGCCGCGGGCACGACGAAGGCGTCGGGCGCGGGAGCGAGCTCCACCGTCGTGGGCGCGACGAGGAGGCCCGTCCGGGCGACCTGATCGTCGAGCAGCTCGAGGCTCGCGCCGAGGACCTCCGTCGAAGGCGTACCGATCGTCAGCACGGCTCCCGAGGCCGCGTCGACGCGCACGTACTCGTCGGCAGCGCGGACGAAGGGCGAGAGGCTCCCCAAGGGCGTTTCGACGTCGCCGAGGAAGGCAGCGCCGAAGCGCGCATTCGACTGGCGATCGAACACGCACGAGTGCGAGAACGACCCCACGACCTCGCTCCGCACGCCGCCGGCGAGATTGCCCGCGAACACGCAGTGCGCGAGCGACAGACCGTAGTGACCGAGGCTCGCGCGCGCGCCGTACCCGGCGTTCGCGTGGAAGGTGGACGCGCTGACGACGCAGTGCCCCGGGAAGGTCTCCGACGTGAGCTCGAGCCCGTCCCCGGAGTTGGCGCTGCTCGCGACGCGGTGTACGAGCGCCGAACAGCGTGAATCGAGGTCGAGGTGCACTCCCGCGGCGCGATTCGCGCGCGCGCGGCAGCCGCGCACTTCGATCGTCGCGTCCCACTCGGGGAAGAAGTCGTAGTCGATGTCGACGCGCACGCCGTCGAGCGCGTTGGCCTCGAAGTCGCTGTCCTGGATGCGCACGTCGAAGAAGCCGCCCCCGTGCCCCGCGCCCGCGGGGACGCCCAAGTGGCAGTCGAGCCCCTCGGTGCCGTTGCGGTCGAAGCGCGAGCCGCGCACGTGGAGCGAGGAGGCGCCGAACTCCAGCGCGACGAGGTGGTTCAGGTCCAGCCCCTCGTTCGCGTTCGAATCGAAGAGGCAGCCGTCGACCTCGAGGTCGTACGGACCGTCGACCGAGACGCCTTCGAGCGCGTTCGTGCGGCTGACGACGTTCGCCAGCACGACGGGCACCGTCAGCGGCGAGAACTGCGCGCGCAGCTTCACGCCGCGCCCGCAGTCGTGGATGGTCACGCTGCGCAGCTCGAGCGGCTCGTTGGTCTCGTTCACGCCCTCGCTCGCGACCGACTGACCGTCGATCTCGAAACCGTCGAGGATCGAGCTCCCCCCCGACCCGTTCTGCGTGTCGACCACGGGCGCGCCCGCGATGCCGACGAGCCGTGTGGGGTGGCCGACCGCGTCGCGTTCGGAGAGGCGGAACGTGGAGGAAAACCCGCCGTAGAGGTGCACGCGCGTGAAGAGCGGGATGGAGACGTTCGTGAACTCGCCCTGCTTCACGTAGATGTTGCCGCCGCCGTTGACGAACGCCGTGAGCACGGCGAGCACGATGTCGTTGTAGGCGGTGGCGGGCGTCGTCCCGTCCCCCGTGCCCGGCGCGGCGGGATCGACGTAGAGGATGGGGCCCGTGCGCACGGAGAGCACCGGACCGCTCTGGACCCAGGGGCTCCCGGCGTCGGTGCGCTGCGCGAGACCGATGTAGTAGTCGTCCGCCTGGAGGCCCAGCACCTGCGCGTGCCGCTGCGTCGAGAGGAGCGGAATCGGCGTCGTCTCGAACAGATGCAGACGATTCAGGCCGACGAACAGCGCGAGCTCCGTCGAAGGCTCGCCGCCGGAGTGGACCTGCCAATCGGCCCGCAACCGGTCCGTCGCGGCCACCGCGGAGACGAGACCGATCGTCGGATGCGCGTTGGGCAGCGGCTCCGGCGGCGGAACGACGACGACGCCGGGGTGCTCGAGCGCGAAGCGACCGCAACTCGCGAGAGCGAGGAGCACCGCGAGGAGCGCGCCCCGAGGCCGCGGGACGAACGCGCGGAGGCACGGATCGCTCCGAGGGCCTCCGCGCGGGGAGTTGGACGGCTGCGTGGGTTCGATCACCAAGTGACTTGGAGCGTGTTGGTCGCGTTGAACGTGCTCGGCGGACAGAAGGCCGCGGCGGAGTTGCGATAGTACGTCGCGTACCAGCGGAGGGTACCACTACCCGGCACGACCGCGCCGCGCTGCGAGATCGCGAGGTTCCCCACGTCGGGGAACTGGGCGATGCCGCCCGGGAGCGGCTTCGAGCCGATGCGGATCAGCGCACCGCTCAGGCACAGGACGCCGTCGCCGAACGTGGAGCCCGCGGCGTTGTACGCATCGCCCTGCAGGAAGATCGCCGCGGTGCTGAGGATGTTCGGCGTCCCGCTCACGTGCAGCACGAGCGTCTCCACCCCCGTGTTCGGGTTGACGACCACCGCGCCGTCGGCGGTCAAGAGGGCGCCGCTCGGGTTGGCCGAGTTCGCGCAGCCGCGCCCCGGCGCGCCGAAGTTCGAGCACGGGCACGGCGTCGCCGTCGTGCCGTCGCCGAAGCAGCTCGGGAGGTAGCCGCCGTGGAGCGTCCCGTTCACGACCGTGTCGGCCGCGATCACGGTGTTGTAGGCGATGTCCTCGCTGAACTGCGTGTTCGGACCCGGGCGGAACTTGACGTTGAAGGTGCCGGCCGGAACGAGCACCGCGTACGTGCCCGCGGCGTTCGTCGCGTCGTTCGCGAGCGGGATGTCCGCGTTCGTGGCGCTGTCGCGCAGGTCGATGTTCGCGTTGAGCACCGGCGCGTTCGCGGGATTGCGCACGGTCCCGCTGAGGAAGTACCCGAGCGGGCAGATCACGATCCCGTTGCTCGAGTTGGCCGCGATGGTCGCGGGGAAGCGCGCGGGCGCGAGGTGCGTCGCCACGGGCGGGAAGTAGTCGAAGAAGTAGTTCCCCGCGGGGACGACGACCGTCACGAGGCCCGTCGCGTTCGTGTTGTCGTTCGGCGTGAAGAGCTTCACCCCGGTCGCGACGTCGATGACGTCGAGGTCGACGTTGTTGATCCCGATGTTGCTCGGATTGCGCACGATGGTCGACACCGAGTAACCCTGCTGGAGCGTCACCGTGCCGAGGTTCGTGTCGTTCGTCAGGTCGAGCGGCATCTCGATCGAGGCCAGCGTCTGCCCGACGACCGGCGTCGTGATGAACCGGAGCGTGATCGGGCCGCCGGGCGACGCGAAGCTGAAGTTGCCGAAGGCATCGGACTGGTCGTAGACCAGCGTGACGTTGCTCCCGCCCGAGTCGATCACGTCGAAGTTGAGCCCCGCGACGGCGCCGCCGACCGAGTTCTGCACGTGGCCGCTGATCGAGAAGCCGGCGGTGAGCTGCACGGTGCCCAGGTTCACGGTCGTGTTCCCGGGCACCGTGACCGAGGAGACGACGGTGACCTGCGCCGTGCTGGCCGGCGGCTGCGGCGGGATGAAGCTCACCTCGTACGTGCCCGTGGCGGTGGTGAGGATGGTCATGTGGAAGTGGCCGGTCGCATCCGTGCCGTCGTTCGCGACGTTGGGCGTTCCGCCGCCTCCACCGATGTTCTTGATGTCCAAGTTCACGAAGGGCGCGGGCGCTCCGAACTGGTCCACGACGATCCCGTCGAGGAAGGTCTGCGCCTCGGCGGACGCGCCGAGGACGGTCGTGCAGGCGAAGGCGAAGAGAACGACGCGCAGCCGACGAAAGGTCGAGGTCATGAAGTCACCGAGACGAGTGAATGGGTGCAGAAGGGCGGATCTGCGGAGCGAACTCAACAAGGATGCCATGAATGGAGGGTCTCGGTCGTTGCCGTTCGCTCATGCATCCCGACTGGAATCCGGACGCCGCATCCACACGCTGGACCTGCTTCCAGAACCTGGAAGGACCGGCCTCGGGCAAAGCGCGCGCGTCGCGCGTCCCGCCGCCTGCTCCCGCGCGCGCACGCCGCGGTCGCTGGCATGTGCATTGCCCCCGCGGGCTCTGAACGACGGCCCGCGCACGTCGCTCGACGCCCCCGATGCCCCCTCCCACTCCCCCGATGCCCCCCGCGCATGCCGCGGCCGCGCACCTTCCCGCCCCCCGCCCCACCCACGGCGGCTTGGCGAGCGCGGGCGCGGCTGGCAACCTGTGCTTCGAGGTTTTTCCTCGGAGCGTGCGCCGGGAGCGCCCCCACCTCCGAAGGACCTCCCCGTGAACCCCGTGCGCGTCGCCTACCTGCTGAAGAAGTTTCCGCGGCTCTCCGAGACCTTCATCCTGAACGAATTGCTCGGCCAGGAGCGCCTCGGCCGCGATCTGCGGATCTTTTCGCGGCGCGCCCCCGACAACGAACCGCGCCACCCCGAGCTCGCGCGCCTGAAGGCCGAGGTCGAGCTCGTGAGCGCGGACAACATGGCGCCGTGGATCGAGCTCTTCGGCCCGCTCCCCGAGCACCACCGGCTCCTCGAGCGCTTCGGGAAGCTCGTGCGCGAGCTGTCGGAGTTCCAGCACCCGCGCATGCCAGCCCTGTTCGCCGAGGCGCTCGTGCTCCTGCGGCGCACGCGCGAGCTCGGCATCGAACACGTCCACGTGCACTTCGCGACCGATTCCGCGATCACCGCGATGCTGCTCCACGAGCTCGGCGGTCCCGGCTACAGCGTCACCGCGCACGCGAAGGACATCTACCGTTCGACGGTCGATCCGCGCCTGCTGTCGCGCATCGTCGCGCGCTCGCGCTTCGTCGTGACCGTGTGCGACGCGAACGTGCGCTGGTTGAACGGCATCCTGTCGGCGGAAGCGCGGCCGCGCGTGCGCCGCCTCTACAACGGCATCGACCTCGAATCCTTCGCGCCGCGCGCGGTGAAGCGCGACGAGAACCACGTGCTCTGCGTCGCGCGGCTCGTCGAGAAGAAGGGCTTCCTCGTGCTCGTCGAGGCACTCGAGCTCCTGCGCCGCCGCGGCATCGCGTTCCAAGCGACGTTCGTCGGCGAGGGCGAGGACCGCGCGAAGATCGAAGCGCGCATCGCCGAGCTCGGTCTCGGCGACAAGATCCGCATGACCGGCGCGCAGGACCAGGAGCAGGTGCGCGGCTGGATGGCGCGCGCCACCGTGCAGTGCCTCCCGTGCGTCGTCGGCGAGGACGGCAACCGCGACGCGCTGCCGACCACGCTCATCGAAGCGCAGGCGATGGGCCTTCCGTGCATCTCGACGCCCGTCACGGGCATCCCGGAGATCCTCGACCAAGGCCGCGCGGGCTTGATCGTGCCCGAGAACGGCGTGCTTGAGACCGCCAACGCCATCGCGCGCGTCTTCCAGGACGCGCAACTCCGCGCGGAGCTCGCGCGCGCCGGCCGCGCGCGCGCGGAGGAGTGCTTCGATGCGCGGAAGACGGCCCACACGCTCTACGATTGGTTCGAGAGCGCGGCCCTCGTTCGCGCCGGTTCATGAGGATCGCGCACGTCAACCCCGACCCCGGCATCGCGCCCGGCAAGAAGAAGGGAGCGGTCGTGCACGTCGAGGCGATGCGGCGGGCCTTCCAGACGCTCGGCGCGGAGGTGCTGCCGCTCGACCTCGGCGAGGACAAGGAGCTCTTCCTGCGCCTGCAGGCGGAGCACCAACGCGCGCCGATCGACCTCGTCTACGAACGCCACGCGCTCGCGCGCTTCGCCTGCGCCGAGTTCGCGGCGCGCGCGGGCGTCGCGCACGTGATCGAGGTCAACGCGCCGCTGGCCGAGGAAGAGGAACGCTACCGCGGCGGCAAGAACGTCGGCCCCGAGGTCGAACGCGAGCGCGCGGCGTTCGAACAGGCTGCGCTCGTGCTCGCGGTGTCGAACGAGGTCGGGCGCTACTCCGTCGGACGCGGAGCGCGCCCGGAACGCGTGCTCGTGCGCCCCCACGCCGTCGATCCCGAGTTGTTCCGCCCGCGCGGTGCGGACGACGCGACGCGCGCGCGGCTCGTGCCCGAGGGACGCGTGGCGCTCGGCTTCCACGGGCGGCTGCGGCCGTGGCACCACTTCGAGCTCTTCGCCGACGCGGCGGCCGATCTTCTCGCGCGCGGGCGCGACGTGCAGCTCGTGCTGCTCGGCGAGGGCGACTTCGATTCCGTGTGGCGCGGTCGCGTGCCCGCGGAGCGCGTGAGCTCGGTCGCGTGGCTCCCCCACGACGAGGCGGCGCGCGTCGTCGCGGCCTTCGACCTCCTGCCGCTCACCTACGCCCCGGACGCGCCGTGCTACTTCTCGCCGCTCAAGCTGCTCGAGGCGATGGCGTGCGCAGCGGTGCCGGTCGTGCCGGCACTCGGCGACCTCGAGCAGGCGGTCGCGCACGGGCGCGACGGTCTCGTCTATCCCGCGGGGCAACGCGCGGCGCTCGTCGACGCGCTCGACCGGCTCGTGCTCGATCCGAAGCTGCGGGCGGAGCTCGGCCGCGGCGCGCGGGCCCGGGCGGAGCGCTATTCGTGGCGCGACGTCGCGCGCGAGGTGCTCGAGCGCACGGCGGGAGCGGCGCGATGACGCGCTGGCTCGAGCGCTGGGTGCAGGGCCTCGCCGTCGCGCGGCGCTTCCTGCCGGAACTCCGACCGCACCGCTGGCGGCTCGCGTCCGTGACGCTGCTCACGCTCTTCGCGGTCGCGTTCGAGCTCCTGCGTCCATTGCCGCTCAAGTGGATCGTCGACTACGCGCTCCCGGGGGGAAAGCACCTCGGGGGCAATCCCTTCCGCGCCTGGCACGTGCACCTCGGCGCGGAGACGCTCGGCGTCGAGGAGATCGTGATCTACGGCTCGATCGCCGCGCTGCTCGTGGTGGTGCTCGACAGCCTGTGCGACTACGCCGCCGCGATCTTCACGAACCAGGTCGGTCAAGCGGTCGCGCGCTCGCTGCGTCTGCGCGTGTTCGACCATCTCTCCAAGCTCTCGCCGGAGTTCCACGCGCGCTTCAAGTCGGGCGACCTGCTCGTGCGACTGATGGGCGACGTGCCGCTCGTGCGCACGATGCTCGTCGATTCGACGATCGCGGTTCTGACGCGCGCGTGCCTGATCGCGGGCACGGTCACGGCGATGCTGCTCGTCGATCCGTGGCTCACCGTCGTCGTGCTCGGGATCATCCCGGCGTGTCTCGTCGTCGTGTGGTGGATCTCGAAGCAGCTCACGATCGCCGCGCGCAAGCAGCGCACGAAGGAAGGCGACCTCGCCGACTACCTGCACGAGGCGATCGCGGCTTCGGCGACGATCCAATCGCTCGGACGCGGGCGCCACATCGTCCAGCGCTTCGCCAAGACGAACCGCACGGCCGCGCGCGCGGAGCTCAAGGCCTCGCGGCTCTCGGCCAAGCTCACGGTGTCCATCGAGGCGATCTTCGGCGTGTGCACCGCCGCGGCGCTCGGGTTCGGCGCGTGGCGCGTGCTGCGCGGCACGCTGTCGACCGGCGACCTCGTCCTGTTCCTCTCCTACGTGCGCAGCCTGCTCAAGCCCGTGCGCGCGACGTCGAAGCACTCCGAACGCCTCGCGAAGGGCACCGCGAGCGGCGAGCGCCTGCTCGCGATCCTCGACGAGCCGATCGCGATCGATTCGCGGGAGGACGCGCTCGAACCGGCCGCGCACCCCGCCGAGCTCGCGTTCCAGGGCGTCGTGTTCCAGTACGGGAAGAAGGTCGAGGCCCTGCGCGGCTTCGACGCGACCTTCCGGCGCGGCGAGCTCTGCGGTCTGTTCGGCAAGAGCGGATCGGGCAAGTCGACGATCGCGGCGCTCAGCGTGCGCCTCTACGACCCCGACGACGGCGCGGTGCTGCTCGACGGCCGTCCTCTGCCCGACTACCAACTGCAGGCCCTGCGCGATCGTTTCGGCCTCGCGATGCAGGAGTCGACGCTCTTCGGCGCGACGATCCGCGACAACCTCCTGCTCGGCCGCCCCGACGCGACGGAGGAAGAACTGTGGGACGCGCTGCGCCTCGCCGCCGCCGACGGCTTCGTGCGCCGCCTGAAGGACGGCCTCGACACCGAGCTCGGCTCCGCCGGCTCCGGGCTCTCCGGCGGAGAGCGCCGACGGCTGTGCCTCGCGCGCACGCTCCTCCGTCGCGCGCCGGTGCTCATCGTCGACGAGCCCTTCAGCGGCCTGGACAAGC
>JACRIO010000208.1 GCA_016220035.1 Planctomycetota bacterium
GCCGCGCGCGCGCGCCGCCGAGCCCCGCGAGCGCGTTGGCCTCGGTGCCGCCCGAGCCGAACACGAGCTCCTCGCGGCGCGCGCCGAGCGCCCGCGCCACCGCGCCGCGCGCCCCGTCGATCGCGCGCGCGGCCGCGACGCCGTGCGCGTGCCGCGACGACGGGTTCCCGAACTGCTCGCCGAGCCACGGCAGCATCGCCTCGCGCGCGCGCGGATCGAGCGGCGTGGTCGCGGCGTGGTCGAGGTAGATCGCGGTCATGGCGCGGCGCCAGGATACGCGCTACTTCGCGCGCGCGACGTCGAGCGGTCGGAAGGCGAGCTCGCGCGCCTCGGCCGCCGCGAGCTCGACTTCCATCTGCGCCGAATCACCGCCGGCGCGCGCACGCACGACGTACTTGCCCGGCGGAAGGTCGGCGCACTCGAACGCACCGTCCGCTCCGCTCGTCGTGGGCGGCCAAAAGCGCTCGGGATCGTTCGCGGGCGAGACGAGCACCAGCGCGCCTTCGAGCGGGCTGTCGTGCGCGTCGCGCAACCGCCCGTGCACCGTCGCGGAGATCGGCGCGAGCGCGAGTCCGTCGGGGTGGGCGCCTTCCTCGTGACGCAGCGGCCTCGCGGCGGCGCCCGCGAGCGGACGCAGGAGGTCGGGCCAACTCCCGTTCGCGGCCCAGCGCGGGAGCACCTGCACGGTGTAGTCGCCTTCGATGAGGTCGGCGAACGCGAACGCGCCGTCCTCGCCGCACTCCGCGCGCACGGGCAGCGGCGCGCCGAGCGTTTCCGGCGGATCCTTCGGCGCGAGGCACACCTGCATGCCGGCCGCGCGCGCACCGCCCGCGTTCACGGAGCCGCGCAACGTGGAGCGCTTCATCGCCGGCAGCGACGGCGGCGCGGCCAGCGGCGAATCCAGGACGAGCGCGTCGATCGGCGCGTCGTCGGCGAACTCGAAACGCTGGGGCGCGAAGCCGTCGGCGACGACGCCGAGCATGCGCGCGCCCGATTGCACGTGGTCGAACACGAACGCGCCGTCCGCGGCGCTCTCCGTGAACCACACTTCGTTCCCGACGCGCAGCCACAGGGTCGCGCGCGCGATCGGATCGCCCTTCGCGCTCGTCACGCGGCTCGTGATGCGCCCGTCGCGCGACGGGAACACGAGCCGCGGCAGGTTCGCGTCCGCGGCGCCGACGATGGGCATCGGGACGGGGCGCGCGCTCGTCCAGCGCGTGACGAGGAACGTGAGGAGCAGCACGACGAGCGTGCCGAGCGGCAGGACGTACCCGAGCTTCTTCAAGCGCGCGCGAGCGTACGGACGCGCGTCGGGCGTGTCACGCGCGGAGCGCGGCGAGGATCTCCTCGCGCAGCGCGCGCGCCGGCGCGAACTCGCCGCAGTCGAGCTCGCGCAGCGCGACCTCGAAGTCGTCGAGCCCACGCAGACCGAGGCGGCGGTACGCGACGGCGCGCACGCCCATCTGCAGGCGGTCGCAGACGCGCACGAAGCGCGCTTCGCGCGTGCAAGCGTCCCGATACTCGCGCCAGCGCTCGAGCACGCTCGGCGGCAGGGGATCGAGCAGTGCGCGCGCCGCGTGCTCCTCCGCCTGCGCCTTCGCGCCGTCGGGCAGCATGCTCTTCACCATGCGCGGGAGGTCGCCGGTGAGCGCCTCGGGCGCATCGTGCAGCGTCGCGAGCACGACCGCGCGCTCGACGTCGATCGCGGGCTCGACGCGCGGGCCGAGCGCGAGCACGACGTAGCACGTGTTGAGGATGTGCCCCGCGATCGTCTCGGGCGCCGCGACGCCGCGCAGCACCCAGCCGGTGCGCGGGAGGCTCTCGAGCGGGACGAGCGCGAGTAGCGCGTCGAGCGGCGACGTCGGGGGGCGGTCCACCACGGGACACTAGCATCGGCCGGGAGCGTGGTGGAGCTTGACCCGTGCGCCGCGGTACCTTCGCGGCATGTTCCGCTTCGAGCGCCGACCGCAGACCTACGCGAACCACGCCAAGTTCGAGCCGCTCTACCACTTCGTCGCGTTCGGGATCCTGGTCGCGAACCTCGTGTGGACCGCGCGCAACGTGTTCGCGAGCGGCGGGCTCGAGGCCTGGATCGCGTTGGCGCTCGCGCTCGCGCTCCTGATCCTCTTCTTCGCGATGCGCGTCTTCACGCTCACGGTCCAGGACCGCGTGATCCGGCTCGAGGAGCGCCTGCGGCTCGAGCGGCTGCTCCCCGCGGACTTGAAGCCGCGCATCGAGGAGCTCACGCCGCGCCAGCTCGTCGCGCTGCGCTTCGCGAGCGATGCCGAGCTCGCCGCGCTCGTCCGCGACGTGCTGGTGCAGAAGATCGAGGACCCGCGCGCGATCAAGCGCAAGATCCAGACGTGGCGGCCCGACTACCTGCGGTGTTGAGCGATCACCGCGCCGCGAACGCCGCAGCGATCTCCTTCGCCTTCTTCTTGCCGGTGTCGGTGGCGCACAGCGCCTTCTCGAAGTCCGCGAGGGAGTAATAGCGCACGCGGTTCACGCGCAGGTGCTTCCCCGCGTCGTCGAGCGCGTTCAGCGCGGAGCCGATCGTCTTCGGGCCGACGAGGTCGTGCAGCGTCACGAGAAGCTTCATCACGCGATGCCGCTCCTTCCCTTCCTCGTCGGGCGGTTGCGCGAGCTCCTCGCGCGCCTTCGTGAGCGACCTCCATCGCGCGTCACGCAGACCCTTCACCGCCTCGCCCTTCGCCTTCGTGAGCTCCTCGACGAGCACGACGCCGGTGTAGTGCGCCCACGCGTGACGGTCTTCTTCGTTGCGCGTGTCGCCCCACATGGCGACGACGTGTCCGAGCTCGTGACAGAGCCCGTAGAACAGGAACTGGCCCTTGGGCGTCGGCGACGTGAACGTCTTCGCCTCGATCACGGGGAAGTCGATCTCGGAGTGCCACGGGAACTCCGGCGCGAAGTGCGGCGGACGCGTGATCGCGTCGACGAGGTGCGCGCGCAGGCGGAGCTTCTTCCCCGGCACCTTGCTGAAGTTCGTGATCCCGAACACGTCGCGGTAGCCGTCGAGCACGACGTCGAACGCATCGGCGATCGCGGCGAGCCCCTCCTGCTCGACGCCGTCCGTCCCGCGCGCGACGAAACGCGGCCGCGACAGCGCGATCCCGAGCTGCTTCGCCTCACCCGGCGCGACCTGCGCGAGCCGCGCGCGCACGAGTTCGAAGTCGTCCATGCGGTCGAGGTCGAGGGCCGCTTCGCCCGCGACGACGAGCGCGGCGGCGAGCTCGGGCGCGTCCTTCGACTTCACGAGCGCCGCGAGTGCCTTCTCCGCCGCCGCGGGGAGCCTCCTCGCGAGCTCCTCCTCGCTCTTCACGACGGGCTTCGCCGCGTGCGCGTCGTTCAGCTCGCGCACCGCGGCCGCGTAGTCCTTCGCGAGCGCACTCGCGTCGGGCGCCGGTCCTAGAGCGAGGGTGCACAGGCAGAGGAGCAGCATGGTCACTGCAAGCTCGCCGCGATCCGCTCGAACGTCAAGTCCGGCACGCCGTGCACAGCTCGACGTGCGAGCAGCCCGCGCGCGGCACGGCCGTGAAGTCGAGCAGCTCGACGTGCGGCGCGAGGTAGTCGTGGCGCACGGGTTCCGCGCGCACGAGGTCGGTCGACAGGTACTTCTTGTTCGAGTCGGGGAATACGGTCGCGACCACCGCACGCCCAGGCCGCGCGAGCGCGATCTGCGCCGCGCCGAGGAAGTTCGCGCCCGAGCTGATGCCGACCGCGAGGCCGAGCTCGCGCGCGAGGCGTTGCGCCATCAGGATCGCGTCGCCGTCCCACACGTCGACGATCGCATCGAGGGCCGCGAGGTCGACGATCGCGGGCACGAACTCGTCGCTGATGCCCTGGATCCGGTGCGTGCCGTCCTTCGTGCCCGTGCGCAGCGTGGGCGAGTTCGCGGGCTCGAGCGGGTGGACCGTCGCGCGCGGGCAGCGCTCGCGCAGCGCGGCGCCGACGCCCATCACCGTCCCGCCCGTACCCACGCCCGCGACGAACGCATCGGGCTCGAGGCCGCACAGCGCGAGCTGCGCGACGATCTCGGGCCCCGTCGTGCGGCGGTGCGCCTCGACGTTGGCCTGGTTCGCGAACTGCTGGGGACGGAAGACGCGCGCGTGCTCGCGCTGCCAACGGTCCGCGAGCTCGATCGCGCCGACGAAGCCGCCCTCCTCCTTGGTCACGTCCACGATCTCGGCGCCGAAGCTCGCGATCAGCGCGCGGCGCTCCTGGCTCATCCAGCTCGGCATGTAGATGCGCACGGGGTGGCCGAGCGCGCGTCCGAGCGCCGCGAACGAGATGCCCGTGTTGCCGCTCGAGACCTCGACGATCGCGTCGCCGGTGCGCAGCGCGCCTTCCACGTACGCGCGCTCCAGCATGTAGAGCGCCATGCGGTCCTTGATGCTGCCCGTGAAGTTCTCGCTCTCGAGCTTCGCGTGCACGACGAGCTCGCGCCCGGCGAAGCGCGCGCGGATCGCGACCATCGGCGTGTCGCCGACGAGCGCCCAGCACTGGCGGAGGCGCGCGACGGGATCGAGCACGCTCACGCGCGGCCTTTCGCACGGCCCGCGGCCGGTTTCTTGGCCTTCTTCGCGCTGGCGGGCTTCGTGCCCGCCTTGGCCGCCGGGAGCCGCGCGAACCTCGCGCGGAAGTGCCGCAAGACGCGCGGCGCCTCGACGATGCGCACGCCCGGGATGGCTCCGCGGCGGTTCCAGACCTCCTCGACGACCTCGATCACGTAGTCCATGTGGCTCTGGGTGTACGTGCGGCGCGGGATCGCGAGGCGCACGAGCTCGTGGGAGGCGCGCAGCTCCTCGCCCGTCTTCGCATCGATGCGGCCGAGCATCACGCTGCCGATCTCGCACGCGCGGAGGCCGCCCGAGACGTAGAGCTCGATCGCGAGCGCCTGTCCGGGGTACTCGCGCCAGCCGAGGTGCGGCAGGAACCGCTCGGCGTCGAGGAAGATCGCGTGCCCGCCCGCGGGCAGCAGCACGGGCACGCCGCGGTCGGCGAGGCGCTCGACGACGTAGCGGATGCTCGCGTGGCGGTACTCCTGGTAGTCCTGCTCGACCACCTCGCGCAGGCCCTGCGCGATCGCGTCGAGGTCGCGCCCGGCGAGCCCGCCGTAGGTCGGAAAGCCCTCGGTGACGACGAGGCGCGTGCGCAGCTCGTCCGCGAGCTCCGAATCACGGCACGCGACGAATCCGCCGATGTTCGCGAGCCCGTCCTTCTTCGCGCTCATCGTGCAGCCGTCGGCGAGGTCGAACATGGAGCGCGCGATCGCGGCGATGGTGCGGCCGCGCTCGCCGCGCTCGCGCTGCTGGACCAAGTAGGCGGTCTCGGCGAAGCGGCACGCATCGAGGAACAAGGGCACTTCGAAGCGGTCGCAGAGCGCGCGCACGCCGCGCAGGTTCGCGAGGCTGACGGGCTGTCCACCGCCCGCGTTGTTGGTGATCGTGACCATGACGAGCGGCACGTCGCCGCGGTGTTCGTCGAGGCAGCGTTCGAGCGCCGACAGGTCGACGTCGCCCTTGAACGGCGCCAAGCTCTGCATGTCGCGCGATGCGGCGCACGGCAGGTCGCGCGCGATCGCGCCGGCGAGCTCGATGTTCGCGCGCGTCGTGTCGAAGTGCGTGTTGTTGGGCACGATCTGTCCCGGTTGCGCGACCGCCGGAAACAGGAGGTGCTCCGCCGCGCGGCCCTGGTGCGTCGGGATCACGTGGGGGAGGCCCGTCGTCTCGCGCACGGCCGCCTCGAAGCGCGCGAAGCTCGGCGCACCGGCGTAGGACTCGTCGCCGCGCATGATCGCGGCCCACTGCTCGCTCGACATGGCGCCCGTGCCGCTGTCGGTGAGCAAGTCGATCACGACGTCGCGCGAGGCGAGTCCGAACAAATTGAACCCGGCCTTGGCCACCGCCGCCTCGCGTTCGGCGCGCGTGGTCATGCGGATCGGTTCGACGCTCTTGATGCGAAAGGGCTCGATGATGGTCTTCATGGCGGTGCGGAGCGGAGTCGCGCTCTCCGCCATTGTCCCAAGCACATCCGGCCGGACCACGAGCACACGTCGCGCGCCCGCTACGCAGCTATGCGCATGCGGAGCGTGCTCCGGAGCGCGGCGTACGGCGCGCCCTCTCTCGAGCCCGTGCGTATCCGCGCGCGCTGCGCACACGCCTGCCCGTCTCTACCCTCCTCGCGGAGCGGAGGAGCGATCGCGGGCGACCCAGAGGAAGGACGGCGATCCTCGGTGATGGAGCGAACGGCCGCTGTTCGGGTCGGAGCGACTCGGGCGGTTCGTCCGCGCCGACCCTCGAGGCACCGTTCTCTGGAGATCTCTCATGAAGCTCATTCCCTGGCGCCGCAACGACGAGATGGCGACCTTCCGCAACGAGTTCGACCAGCTCTTCGACCGCTTCCTGACGGACGAACCCATCAACCGCCTGTCCTCGGCGATCACGCAGCGCTTCGCGCCGCCGATGAACATGGCGGAGACGGACAAGCACTTCACCGTCATGCTCGAAGTGCCGGGCATGACGGAGAAGGACCTCAACGTGCAGGTCAAGGGCCGCTACCTCGTGGTCAGCGGCGAGAGGAAGTGGGAAGAGGAGCGGAAGGGCAAGGAGTTCTGGCGCGTCGAGTCGCAGTACGGCGCGTTCGAGCGCTCGATCGAGCTGCCCGACAACGCGCGGCTCGAGCCGGACGCGCTCGTCGCGACGTGCAAGAAGGGCGTGCTCGAGATCACGATCCCGAAGGTCGAGCCGACGCCGGTCGCGAAGATCCCGGTCAAGGGCGGCTGATCCGCGCAACGACGACTCGCGCCGGGAGGACCCTCCGCCCGGCGCGAGGACGAGACCCGAAGCGCGTCTCGGACGTGACGCGCTCCGGGTCTCGTCGTTTCAGGGGCCGCGATCCTCGAGAGCGCGCGCGAGCACGAGCCGCGCGGCGGGGCCGGGAGACGGTTCGACGAGCGCGCGCTCGGCGCGGAGGCAGCGCGCGACGCGCTCGGGCGTGCCGAGGTCGGTCCAGCCGCAGGCGGGCGCCTCGACGACGTCGAGCCACGGCGTCGCCGCCTCGAGCACGTCGCGCGAGAAGTCGTGCGCGCCGATGCCGACGTAGAGCATCTCGATCCACGCGGGCCGGTGCGCGGGGCTCGCGAGCCGCGCCGCGGCGAAGGAGGCGAGGAGCTCGGGGAGGTGCTGCGCGTAGAGCTCGAGGAAGCTCTCGACCGTGCCCGCGAGGAGGAAGCTGTTCCACAAGCCGCCGCGCGCCATGAGCTCGCGCGCGGCGAGCGCGTCGGGCGTCTCGACGAACTCGGCGACGCGGCGCGGCTTGCGCCAGCCCGAACGCGGCGCGCCGGGGACGATCCATCCATAGTCGGTTTCGGGCGCGTCGGGCTCGATGCCGCGCAGGGCCACGCGCTCGTCGTCGACCGCGTCGAGCGCCTCGGCGAGCGCGCCGACGAGCGCCGCTTCGTCGCGACCGTGGTGATCGGACGGGAGCACGACGATCCGCGCGCGCGGATCGCGCTCGTGGATCGCGAGCAGGGGGAGCAGGATCCCCGCCGCGGTACCGCGGTTTTTCGGCTGGACGACGACGTTTTCGGGGTCGAGCTCGCCGACCTCGGAGCTCCAGTGCTCGCGCTGGTCCGCCGCGACGACGGTGACGACGAGCTCGGGCTCCACGACGCGCCGCGCGCGCTCGAGCGCGTCGCCGAAGAGGCTTCTGCCGCCGCGCAACGAACAAAACTGCTTGGGCACGGCGCGCCCCGCGCGATCCGTGGTCAGGCTGCGCAATCGCGCTCCCTCGCCCGCGGCGAGCACGAGCCCGTACGTCGAACGCCCACCGCTCATGGCCGTCCTCCTCGCGGCGCCCGAACTGCCGAGGACGGGACGCCGACGAAGGCGGAGGATACTCCTCGCGGGGGGGCGGAGGGCATGCGCTCTTGGGGGTGGAGGGAGGCCGAGCGGTTCGCCCGAGGTGCTCGATCCGCGCCGGACGATCGCGATCTCGCCGGACCTTTCGACCGCGTCTGGCCGCTCCCAGGAGGCGGTCGGCGGCCGATTCGTAACGAAGTTAGCGAAGTTAGCGCTGAGAGATAACTTCGATAAACTTGCTAGGATCCCACCGTGGACCCTGTAGCCAACCCCTTCGCGCCCGGAGCCGGAACGCGGCCCCCGGCACTGACCGGCCGCGACGATCTACTCGAGGAAGTCCGGGTCGCGCTGGAGCGCGTGCGTCGAGGCAGGCCGGCCAAGAGCGTGTTGATGGTGGGCCTGCGCGGAGTGGGCAAGACCGTGCTCCTCGACCGAATGCGCGAAGCCGCCGAGGCCGAAGGGATCCACACTCTCCGAGTCGAGGCCCCCGAGAGCCGTTCGCTGCCGGCGATGCTCGCACCGGAACTGCGCAAGGCATTGATCCGGCTTTCGCTCGTCGAAAAGGCGAAGAAACTCGCCGTGCGTGGCCTGCGCGCACTCGCGGGCTTCGTGAAGGGGTTGAAGCTCTCGTACTCCGACATCGAGGTCGGCCTGGACTACGAGCCCGAACGCGGCCTCGCGGACAACGGCGACCTGGAGCACGACCTCCAAGCGCTGCTCGAGGCGGCCGGGGAAGCGGCGAAGGCGGCGGGAACCGCGCTCGCGATCTTCATCGACGAGCTGCAGTATGTGAAGGAGGACGAACTCGCGGCGTTGATCACCGCACTCCATCGCGCGGCTCAACGCGGCCTTCCGGTCGTGCTCGTCGGCGCGGGCCTCCCGCAGCTCCGCGGCCGGATGGGGCGTGCGAAGTCCTATGCCGAGCGCCTGTTCGACTTCCCGGAGATCGGCGCGCTGCCACCGACCGCGGCGAAGCTCGCGATCTCGAAGCCGGTGGAGGACGAAGGAGCGCGCGTCACGAAAGACGGGCTCGACCGGATCGTCAGGGAGACCCACGGATACCCCTACTTCCTGCAGGAGTGGGGCAAGCATTCCTGGGAGGCCGCCGCCGCATCTCCGATCACGGCGAAGGACGTCGAGAGAGCGTCGATCGCTGCGATCGCTTCCCTGGACGAGAGCTTCTTCCGCGTGAGATTCGATCGGTTGACGCCGGCCGAGAAGGACTACCTGCGTGCGATGGCGGACCTCGGACCGGGCCCGCATCGGTCTGGGGACATCGCGAGCCAGATGGGGAAGCCTGTCACCAGCTTGGGCCCGGTGCGCAACAAGTTGATCGCGAAGGGCATGGTCTGGAGTCCGCATCACGGCGACACCGCGTTCACCGTGCCGCTTTTCGATGAGTTCATGAAGCGGATCATGCCGAGCGAAGGCAGGAGGAAGTGACTCGCTGCTCCACGTCGTTCCCCAGAGGCAGGACCAGAGATGAGCGGACGCCGCTGCGTCACCGACCGTCCCTGCATGCCGATTGACGCTCCCTGCGCGTCTCCCCATCATGTCGCGCTTCCACCGCGCCGTTCGCGGTCTCCACGCATGCTCCTGCGACTGCGACGCGCCTTGCCCCAGGCCCAGCTCGAGGCCGTCCTCGGCCTGGCCGCCGCGCTCGGGTATCGGGCGCGTTTCCTCGACGAAAGGAAGGAGCTGCTCCAGCTCGACGGCTGCGGGAAGCCCGAGCACCGCTCCGCCTTCGAGGACCTCGTCGGCGTGCAGTCCGTGCTCGACGCCGGCGACGCGCGCGAGCGACACGAACGGGGACCCGGGCAGGCCGACACGGTGGTCTCGGTGCGCGAGGCGCGCTTCGGCGGCGGTTCGATCGCCTTGATCGCGGGGCCGTGCGCGGTCGAGGACGCCGAGCGCCTCTTCGAGATCGCGCGCGCCGTGCAGGCAGAGGGGGCCACGCTCCTCCGCGGCGGCGCGTGGAAGCCGCGCACCTCGCCCTATTCCTTCCAAGGCTCGAAGGAGGAAGGGCTCGACCTCCTCGCGCGCGTCCGGCTCGAGACCGGGCTCGGCGTCGTGACCGAGGTGCTCGACCCGCGCGACGTCGAGAAGGTCGGCGAGGTCGCCGACATGTTCCAGATCGGCGCGCGGAGCATGACCAACACGCCGCTCTTGATCGAGGTCGGCCGCGCGCGCAAACCCGTGCTCTTGAAGCGCGGCTTCGGCGCGAGCGTGCGCGAGTTCCTCCTGGCGGCCGAGTTCGTGCTCGCGCAGGGCAACACGGAGGTCGTGCTGTGCGAGCGCGGCGTGCGCGGCTTCGATTCGACGACGCGCAACCTGCTCGACGTCGGCGCGGTGGCGCACTTGAAGCGCGCGACGCACCTGCCCGTGATCGTCGATCCGTCGCACGCGGCGGGTCGCGCGGACCTGGTGCGGCCGCTCGCGCGCGCCGGCCTCGCCGCGGGCGCGGACGGGCTCATCGTCGAGGTCCACACCGCGCCGGAAGAAGTCCA
>JACRIO010000210.1 GCA_016220035.1 Planctomycetota bacterium
ATCGCACGCGGGGGGAAAGGGAGTGGTGCAGGATCATGGCGGGATCGATGCGTGGGCACGTGGTGTTGGTCGGGTTGGGGAAGCTCGGGTGGCGGATCTATTCGATCCTCACGCGGCTCGGGCACGAGGTGGTGGTCATCGAGCGGAACGGGGAGTGTTCGTTCCTCGACGACGTGCGGCGGGATGGGGCGGCGGTGTTGATCGGGGATGCGCGGCGTGAGCAGTGGCTCGTCGATGCGAACGTGAAGGGCGCGCGCAGCATCGTGATCGCGACGAACGACGATCTGGCGAATCTGGAGATCGCGCTCGATGCGCGGCGGATCCATCCGAAGGTGCACGTGGTCATGCGCATGTTTGATCCGAACATGGCGGAGAAGGTGCGCGAGGGGTTCGGGATCCAGCGCGCGTTTTCGGCCTCGGCCATCGCGGCGCCGGCGTTTGCGACGGCGGCGTTGGAGCGCGCGATCGAGAGCAGCATCGTCGTCGACGACGAGATCGTCGTGAGCCAGCGCTGGACGGTGGAGGCGGGCGGCGAGCTCGAGGGGTGGAGCGTGGGCGAGCTCGCGACGAAGCGCGCGCTCGGCGTGATCGAACATCGGAGGAAGGACGGCGCGAAGCGATTCTTCCCCGGGCCCGACACGCGGTTCGCGGCCGGGGACGAGCTCGTCGTGCAGGGGACGCTCGATGCGCTCGTCGTCGCCGAGTCCGGCCGCGGATGAACGCGGATCGGCCGCGCGTGTCATGCCGAGGCAAGGCGGCCTCGGGTAGAGTGCGCCGGATGCCGCCGGCCCGCGTCCCGATCGCGAAGCACCCCCGAAGCTGGATGGCGCTCACCTTGGGGCTTTGCGCGGCGTGCGTGAGCTACGTCCCCCACCCGATCGATCCGGTCGCGAGCCAGCGCGCCTTCCGCGACCGGCGCCTCGACGCGCCGGAGCTCGTCGAGTTCGCGCGCGCGGTCCTCCCGCCCGGCGCGCCGTTCCCGCCGGCGCGGTGGGACCTCACGACGCTGACGCTCGTCGCTTTGCACGAGAACCCCGAGCTCGCCGCCGCGCGCGCGCGGAGCGATGCGTCACGCCCGGCGATCGAGAGCGCGGGCGAGCGGCCCAATCCCACGCTCGGGCTCGACGCGGAGTACACCGCGAACACGGGCGTGCTCCCGTGGGCGCTCGGTTTCACGCTCGACTTCCCCATCGAGCTCGGCGGGAAGCGCGACGCGCGCATCACGCTCGCGGAGCGCGAGAGCGAGCTCGCGCGCATCGAGTACGCGGCGGCGGCGTGGAGAGTGCGCTCCGAAGTGCGCGCGGCGCTCGCGGCGCACGTCGGCGCGCGCCGCGAGAAGGAGCTCGCGACCGCCGAGTTCGCGCTCCTCACCGAGCGCGCCGCGCTCCTCTCGAAGCGCGTCCAGGCGGGTGAGGAAGCGCGCGGCGCCGTGCTGCGCGCCACGGTCGCCGCGAACCAGGCCGCGCAGGACGTCGAATCCGCGAACCGCCGCTCGGAGGCAGCCCGCGTCGTGCTCGCGCGCGCACTCGGCGTGTCGATGCGCGCGCTCGACGGCGTCGCGCTCGATTGGCCCGGCTTCGAGACGCCGCGCCACAGCCCCACCGGTCCGTCGCTCCCCCCCGACCGCGTCGTGAACAGCGGTCCCGCGCCGAACCCGCTCGTCGACCACGCGCTCGTGAACCGCGTCGACGTGCGCCGCGCGCTCGTCGAGTACGCGACGGCGGAGGCGCGCCTCGCGCTCGAGGTCGCGCGCCAGTATCCCGACGTCGCCCTCGGGCCTGGGTTCCAGTGGGATCGCGGCGATCACAAGTGGCGCCTCGGCTTTTCGATCCCGCTGCCCGTCTTCGACCAGCACCGCGGTGCGATCGCCGAGGCCTCGGCCGCGCGCGCGGTGCGCGAGAGCGAGTTCGTCGCCGTGCAGGCCGGCGTGCTCGGCGACATCGAACTCGCCGTGCGGAACCACGGGCACGCAGAGCGGGAGCACACACGCGCGCTCGGCGTCGAGGAGGACCTCGAACGGATCGCCGCGGCCGCGAAGCGCGCGCGCGAGCTCGGCGAGGGCGACGCGCTCCAGGTGAACGACGCCGAGCTGGAGCTCGCGCGCGCGCGCCGCGCGACGTGGCTCGCGACGGTGCGCTTGCAGGAAGCGATCGGGGCGGTCACGGAGGTGCTCGCCACGCCGATCGACGGACTCGCGTTGCCCGCGGAGCTCGCCCCAGTGCCCGAGGAAGGACGTCCATGATGCGCTACCTCTGCTCGCTCCTCGCGCTCGCACCGGCGTGCGCCCCCGCGACCGACGCCGCCGGACCGCAGGCCGCCGAGCACGAACAGGCCCCCGAAGCCCTCGGGCCGCACGGCCAGCCGCTCGTGCACCTCGAGGCCGCGGCGAGGGAGCACCTCGACCTCGCGTTCGCGCGCGCCGCGGCGAGCACGCACGCGAACGCGCTGCGTGCGCACGCGCGCGTCGTCGACGATCCGGCGCGCCGCACGACGCTGCGCGCGCCGATCGCGGGACGCTGGGTGACCGCGGCGAACGCACCCGCGCTCGCGCTCGGCGCGCGCTTCGACAGCGGCGCCGAGTTCGGCACGGTGAAGCCGCGTTTGTCGGCGGTCGAGCGCTCCGACGCGGCGACGAAGCTCGCGCAGGCCCGCGCGGACGCCAACGCGGCGCAATCGGCGCTCGACGCGTCGACGAAGGCGCTCGCGCGCGCCGAAGCGCTCAACGCGGACGACAAGAACGCCTCCGACCGCGCGGTCGAGGAAGCGCGCGCGCGCAAGGAGCAGGACGCGGCGCGCCTCGCGGGCGCGCAGGAGAACGCGCATGTGCTCGAAGCCCTGCTCGCCCCCACCGCCGAGGCCGGCGCCGCGCTCCCGCTGCGCCTCGCGCGCGGCGGCGAGCTCGTCGAGCTCTTCGCGCGGCCCGGCGAGGAGGTCGACGCGGGCGCCGCGCTCCTCACCGTCGCCGATTTCGGAGAGCTGCGCGTGCGCGTCGACGTCCCGCCCGCGTTCGGGAGCGCCGCGGCACCCGCGGAGCTGCGCCTCACGAGCGCGTTCGACGCCCGCGCGAGCTGGTCCGCGCGCTTCGCGGGCCCGGACTCCGACGCGCTGCGAGCGAGCGCGGTCTCGGGATGGATCTACGCGCTCGACAACGCCGTCGGCGCGCCGCTGCGCCCGGGCGCCCCGCTCGAGGCCTGGATTCCCGCGGGCGAAGCGCGCGCCGGTTGGAGCGTGCCGGACGCGGCGGTCGTGCGCTTCGGCGGGCGCGCGTGGGTCTACCTGAAGGGCTCGAACGGCGCGTTCGAGCGCGTCCCGCTCGTGCTCGACGAGCCGATCGAGACCACGCCGAACGCGGAAGGCGGCGGCTGGTTCACGCGCGCGGCGTGGGCGGGCGAAGCGGAGCTCGTCGTCCGCGGCGCGCAGGCGCTGCTCTCCGTCGAGATCATCGGCGCGCAGTCCGCAGCGGGGGAAGAGGAGTGACGCGCGCCGCATGCTGAACGCCCTCGTCCGACTCGCGCTCGCGCGCCGCGGCGTCGTCATCGCGCTCGCGGCGTTCCTCGTCGTGTGGGGCGTGTGGACCGCCATGCACGCGCGCCTCGACGTGCTCCCCGACTTCGCCCCGCCGCAGGTCGTCGTGCAGACGGAGTGTCCGGGCCTCTCGGCCGAGCAGGTCGAGCTCCTCGTCACGCGCCCGGTCGAAGCGAGCATGGCTGGGAGCGCGCACCTCGAGGCGCTGCGCTCGCAGTCGATCCAGGGGCTCTCGATCGTCACCGCGACGTTCAAGGACGGCACCGACCCGCACCTCGCGCGACAACTGCTCGCCCAACAGATCTCCGAGGCCGAGAGCCGCCTGCCCGCGGGCGTCGCGCCGCCGCGCATGACGCCGCTCACGTCCGCGACGATGGACGTGCTCAAGATCGGGCTCGTCTCCGACCGCATGGAGCCGCGCGCACTCCGCGCGTGGGCGCAGTGGACGTTGCGGCCGCGCCTCCTTTCCGTGCCGGGCGTCGCGACGGCGAGCTTGTTCGGCGGCGAGGTCGAGCGGCTCGAGGTGCAGGTGCTCCCCGAACGCCTCGCGGCGTTCGACCTCACGCTCGCGGAGGTCGCCGACGCCGCGCGGCAAGCGACGGGCGTGCGCGGCGCGGGCTTCGTCGACACTCCGAACCAGCGCCTCGTCGTCGAGACGCGCGGTCAGTTCGGAACGCCGGAGGAGCTCGCGAACGTCGTCCTTCGGGTCCGCGACGGCGTGACGCTGCGTCTCGGCGACGTCGCGCGCGTGGTCGTCTCCGGCGCGCCGAAGTTCGGCGACGCGCTCGTGCAGGGCCGGCCCGGCGTGCTCGTCACGCTGCTCAGCCAGTACGGCGCGTACACGCTCGACGTCACGCTCGGCCTCGAGGCGGCGCTCGCCGAGCTGCAACCCGTGTTCGACGCGCAGGGCATCACGGTCCACCCGCGCATGCACCGGCCGGCGACGTTCATCGAGCACGCGCTCGGCAACCTGGAGACGGCGCTCCTGCTCGGCGCGGCGCTCGTCGACCTCGTGCTGCTCCTGTTCCTCTTCGACCTTCGGACCGCGTTCATCTCGCTCACAGCGATCCCGCTCTCGCTGTTCGCGGCGCTGGTCGTGCTGCACGAGTCGGGCGCGACGCTCAACACGATCACGCTCGGCGGGCTCGCGATCGCGCTCGGCGAGGTGGTCGACGACGCGATCATCGACGTCGAGAACATCCTGCGCCGCCTGCGCGAGAACGCCCGCCTCCCGTCGCCGCGCTCGGCGGCTGCCGTCGTGCTCGACGCGTCGATCGAGGTGCGCGGCGCCGTCGTCTACGCGACGTTCGTCGTGGTGCTCGTGTTCGTGCCCGTCTTGTCGATGAGCGGGCTCCAGGGCCGCCTGTTCGCGCCGCTCGGGAGCGCGTACATCCTCGCGGTGCTCGCGTCGCTGCTCGTCGCGCTCACGCTGACGCCGGCGCTCGCGCTCCTGCTCCTCCCCGGACGCGCCGCGCGCGCCGAGGAGCCGCGGCACCTGCGCGCGCTCCGCCGCGGCTACGAGCGCGTGGTCGGCGTCTCCGTGCGCCACGTCGCGCTCGCGTCCGGTTTCGCGCTCGCGCTCGTCGCCGCGGCCGCGTGGATCGCGCCAGGACTCGGCTTCGAGTTCCTGCCCGAGTTCCGCGAGGGCCACTTCGTGCTCCAGGTCTCCGCCGCGCCGGGCACGTCGCTCGAGGAGATGAAGCGCATCGGCGGACGGATCAGCGCGGAGCTGCTCGCGGACCCGCGCATCGCGACCGTCGAGCAGCAGATCGGACGCGCCGAGCTCGGCGAGGACCCCTGGGGCACGAACCGCAGCGAGTTCCACGTCGAGATCCGCCCGATGCCCGCCGACGAAGAGTCGGCGACGCAGGAATGGATCCGCGCGGTGCTCACGGGCTTCCCCGGCCTCACGACGGAGGTGCTCACCTTCCTCGGCGACCGCATCTCCGAGACGATCACCGGTGAGACCGCCGACGTCGTCGTCAACGTGTTCGGCGAGGACCTCGACCTCCTCGACGCCGCCGCGGCCGACGTCGCGCGCGAGCTCTCCACCGTGCACGGCGCGGTCGACGTTCGGCCGGGCGCGAGCGCGGGCACGCCGTCGATCGCGGTCGACCTCGATTCGGCGGCGCTCGCGCGCGCGGGCTTGCGGCCCGGCGCGGTGCTCGACGAGGTGGAGATCGCGTGCCAGGGCGTCACCGTCGCCGAGGTGTGGGAGGAGGGGCGCGTGCGCGACGTCGCGGTCACGCTCGCTCCCGAAGCCCGCGCGCGACCCGAGGACGTCGCGCGCATCGAGCTGCGTGGCGCGAGCGGCGCGCTGTGGCCGCTCGCGAGCCTCGCGCACGTCTACCAGGACAGCGGGCGCGCGCTGCTGTCGCACGAGAGCGGCCGCCGCCGCCAGGTGGTGACGTGCAACGTCGAGGACCGTGACGTCGGCGGTTTCGTCGCGGAGGCCCGAACTCGCATCGGAGGAGTGAAGCTGCCCGCCGGCGTCGACCTCGCGTACGCCGGCGCCGCGGAGCAGAGCCGCGTCGCGCGCAACGAGCTCCTCCTGCGCTCCACGTTCGCGCTCGGCGGGATCGTGCTGCTCCTCGCGCTCGTGTTCCGGAGCGCGCGCAACCTGCTCGTCGTGCTCGCGAACCTGCCGTTCGCGCTCGTCGGCGGGCTGTTCGTGCTCCAAGCGACGAGCGGCGTCGTCTCGATGGGCGCGCTCGTCGGCTTCGTGACGCTCTTCGGCATCACGCTGCGCAACTCGATCATGCTCGTCTCGCACTACGAGCACCTCGTCGTCGTCGAGCGCGAACCCTGGGGGCTCGCGACCGCCGTGCGCGGGGCGAGCGAGCGCCTCGTGCCGATCCTGATGACGGCGTCGGTGACGGCGCTCGGCCTCCTCCCGCTCGCGCTCGGCAGCGGCGCGGGGCGCGAAATCGAAGGGCCGATGGCGCTCGTGATCCTGGGCGGCCTCGCGAGCTCGACCCTGCTCAACCTGCTGGTGCTGCCCGCGCTGGCGCTGCGCTTCGGGCGCTTCGAGCGTGCTCGGACCGGGAGCTAGTCCCGGAAAGAACTGCCGGGCGAAGCCCTGGAACCTCGCGGGTCCGGCCCATGCCTTCGTTTCGAGTCCAGATCGACCACTTCGAGGCCGAGCACGGATCGACAGCGCGGGCTCTTCCGGCGAGAATCCCAACTCCTCATGCCGCTCCTCGCCTTGCTCTTCACCTGGTTCGCGAGCGCCGTTCCGCAGGTGCACGTGCCCGCACCGTTGCCGGCCGCGCTCGCAGAGCCGCACCCGAACGTCCTCGTGATCGTGCTCGACGACGTGGGTTGCGAGCGCCTGCGTCCGTTTCAGATGGGCGCGCCGTACGTGCGCACGCCCGTGCTCCAATCGCTGGCGGCGCGCGGCGTGACGTTCACGAACTTCTACTCGAACCCGCTTTGCGGTCCGACGCGCGCGTTGCTCCAGACCGGACGCTATGCGTTCCGCACCGGTTTCGGGCCGAACATCTTCCCGAACTACCAGTTCGGCCTGAACCACGCCGAGACGTGCATCCCGGAGCTCCTGCGCGACGGTTTCGGCCCGGGGCCGTCGACCTACGCGAGCGGAGCGTTCGGCAAGTGGCACATGGCGCCGTACGCCGACTTCACCCACCCCAACCTCGCCGGCTTCGAGCACTTCGCGGGCTGCATGGCGAACGTCACCGACCAGAGCGCGCAGTTCGGCACGTTCTACCAGCACTACCACTGGCGCAAGGTCGTGGACGGGCAGGAGACGATCGTCGGTTCGCCCAACGGTCCGTTCAGCGAGCGCCAGTGGTCGGGATCGGTGGAGGCGCGCGACGCAGCGGATTGGATGCTGGCGGAGACCCGACCGTTCTTCGCACTGGTGAACTTCAACCCGCCGCACGCGCCGTATCAGGTGCCGCCGTTCGCGCTGCTCTCGCCGGGGATGCAGACTGCGATCGAGGACCTCGGGATGGCGCAGATCGGGCAGCCGTACGGCGCGGGCGATTTCGCGTGGAGCGACGACCTCACGCACCCGACCCACCCGATCACCGAAGCAGAGCTCGCGCGCAAGAAGCGGGTGCTCTACGACGCGATGATCGAGGCGACGGACGCGAACATCGGCCAGATCCTCGCGCGCATCGCGCCGAAGCTCGCGGACACGATGGTGTTCGTGCTCGGCGACAACGGCCCCGAGCCGAGCGTCGTGGATCCCACGCGCTTCGATCCCAACCGCGCGAAGCGCACGTGCTACCAGCTCGGCGTGCGCGTCCCGCTGATCGTCGCGGGCCCCCGCGTGGGGACCCCGGGGCGTCTCTGCGATCACCCGGTCGGCGCCGTCGATTTGTGGCGCACGCTTCGCGACGTCGCGGGCGCGCAGGAGCTCCCGGGGATGATCCCGTCGGACGTGATCATCGACAGCCGGAGCTTCCTCCCCTACCTCGCCGACCCGAACGCGCCGCGCGACCGGCAGTACGCGTTCTCCGAGATCTTCAACCCAGTCGGCAACCCCGCCAACATGAACATCGGCGCGCGCCAGCGCATGCTCACCGACGGGCGGTGGAAGCTCATCCGCACGGGGCTCGACGAGATCGAGGAGTTCTACGATCTGCAGAGCGATCCGCTCGAGCTGATCGACCTCTACTCGTCGAACGACCTCGTAATCAAGGCCCACCGCGACGAGTTGCGCTTGGCCCTCGACGACCTCGTCTACAGCGACGGCTGACCGCGGCGCTCGACCGCCTGCGCGCGCAGCGCTGATCAGGCGGGCCCGAGCACGCGCGCGAGGTCGGCGAGCGCCTCCAGCGTCACGATGCGCGCGCTGCCTTCGACGCGGCGCGCTTCCGCGGCGAGTCGTTCGCGCGCGGCGGCGTCGAGCGCTGCGTGGAGCACGAGCACCTGCGGCCGGAAGGCCTCGATGCGCGCACTCGCGCCGGCCGCGTCGCTCGATTCGACGGAAAAGCCGCGCTGCGCCGCCGTCGAGCGCGCGCGCGCGGCGAGCTCGGCGTCGTCGGCCACGAGCAAGACGCGCGGCTTCTTGAGCGCCGCCTCCTGCGACGCCCGATGCCGCGCGCGCTTCGTCGTGATCGAGAGCCCGAGCGCCTTCGGCGTGAGCTCGCTGCCGAGCGCGCGCGCCATCAAGTGCCACGCGCGCGCGTCGCGGTCCTCGAGCAGCGCGCGGCCGAAGAGGCGCTCGATGGCCGCGACGATGTCGCGTTTCGCCGACTCGGTGAGCGCGACGCGCTCCACGAACGCGTGCTTCAAGTTCGCGACGAGGAACGCGCGCGCCTCGTTCGTCACCGGCTTCACGCCGCGTTCGCGCGGAAGGAACGGGCGCTCGGTGAAGAGCTCCGACAAGACGACGCCGACCGCGATCGCGAGGTTGAGCGACGTGTGGTCCCCGCTCGTCGGCACGTAGACGAGCTCGGCGCAGCGCTCGACCTCGTCCGTGCGCAGGCCGCCGACCTCCGCGCCGAAGACGAACGCGACCTTCTCGTCGGGAGCGCTCGCGCGCTCGGCGAGCTCGGCGCGCCGCTCGCGCCACGACGCGCGCGGGCGGCCTTCCTGCGGCTTCGCGGTGAAGCCGACGGAGTGCGTGCAGTCGGCGAGCGCCTCCTCCACCGTCGCGACGACGCGGCAGCGCGTCTTCGCGTCGGCGACGCCGTGGGACATCTGCTCGAACTCGGGGTGCACGAGGAGGGACGGTCGCTCGGGCGCCACCAGCACCAGCTCGCACGGCCCGAAGTTCGCCGCCGCGCGCACGATCATGCCGACGTGGCGCGGGCCGCCGGGGCGGACGAGGACGACGCGGCGCGTGCTCACGACTGCGCGCTCGCGACCTCGGCCCGCACGCGCGCAATCTGTTCGGGATCGGGGTTGCCGCCGGAGACGATCGCGACGGCGCGCAGCGGGTTCGCGCGCGAGCGGCCGGCGAGGAGCGCCTCGGGGACCTTGCCCGCGAAGAGCGCCGCGCACGCCGCCGAGCCCGCGGGCTCGACCGTCTCGCCGAACGCGACGAGCCGCCTCTGCGCGAGGAACACGTCCGCGTCGTCGACGAGCAGCACTCCGTCGAGCGTCGCGCGGCACACTTCGATGTTGTGGCGGCCGGAGTACGGCGGCGTGAGGCCCTGGATCGCGCTCTCGATCGCGATCGTCACCGGCGCGCCCGCCGCGAGCCCGCGCGTGAGCGTCGCGGCGCCGCGCGGCTCGACGCCGAACACCTTCGGCCGCGTGCCGAGGCGATCCCGCAGCGCGAGCGACACCCCGCTCGCGAGCCCGCCGCCGCCGACGGGGATCAGGACGAGCTCGACGTCCGGCATCGCGTCCGCGACCTCGAGCCCGACGGTGCCCGCACCGAGCAGCGTGCGTTCGGCGTCGTACGGATGCACGAGCGTCGCGCCGGCCTTCACGCGCCGATCGCACTCTTCCTCGGCCGCGAGCCGCGTCTCGGAGAGCACGACCTCGGCGCCGAACTCGCGGCACGCCGCGATCTTGTTCGCGTACGCGTTCTTCGGCATCACGATCGTCGCGCGCACGCCCAAGCGCTGCGCCGCCCACGCGAGCGCCTTGCCGTGGTTGCCCGAGCTCGTGCAGACGACGCCGCCCTCGCGCTCGGCGTCGGTGAGCTGCGCCACCTGGTTCCAAGCACCGCGCGCCTTGAACGCGCCGATCACCTGGCGATTCTCGAGCTTGAGCCAGAGCGCGACGCGCTCGTCCCCGCAGTCGAAGCGCACGAGCGGCGTCTTCTCGACGACGCCCGCGATGCGGCGCGCGGCTTCCTCGATGCGCTCGGGGTGGAAACGGGACCAGGGAGCGGGCTGCATGCGTCGATCCGATCGAGGGAGCGCGGGAGTCTATCCGAGTCCTGGACACGCTCCAACGCGCGGTGCGCGCGGGAATCCGAGCAACCGAGCACGCGCCGCGGGGTTTCAGGCGCTCCCATGGACTCGCCCTCGTCACCTCGAAGTCGTTCTCGCCCGGCGTGGGAGCACATGGCGTCCCGAGTCGCGCTCGCGGCGGTGCTCCTCGTCGCGTCCGCGTGTCGCACACGCACGGCGGGAGCTCCGGACGTCGCGCCGGCGACCGCGTTCGCGCCGGAACCCGCGGGACGTCGCGTCCCGAGCTTGTTCGGGATGCACGTGGGCGCGGTCGCGGACCTCGATGGTGACGCGGCCGAGGACCTCGCCGTCGGCGATCCCGACGCCGGTGGAACGGCCGAAGGCGCCCTTCACTTCTACTCGTCGCGGACGGGCGCGTACCTCGGCTCGATCGCGGGGCGTGGAGCCGACGACGTCATCGGCACCCTCTTCACGGAACTCCCGCGCTTCGGCGAAGAAGGCCTGCCGATGCTCGTCGTCGTGGCGCGCGGGTGCCTGTGGACGGGTAGAGGCAACCACGACGTGTGGAATCAGAGCTCGAGCCAGTTGCTTGCTTGTGATCCGCAACGACTCGCGTGGTCTCCGCGCTCGTGGACCGCGCCGCCGGGGGAGCGCGTGTTCGCGTTGGTCGCAGCGAGCGCCCCGGACGGCGAACCGACGGACGACGTCGTGGCCACGCTCGTCGGCATGCGAGAGTCTGTTTCCGTCGGTCGAGTCGTGCGCATCGACATACGACGGGGCCTGCTCGAGTGGGGTTGCGCCCCGCCGCGCGTGGGGAGGGCCTTCGGCGAGGTCCTCGCTTTGGTCGCGGATTCGAACGACGACGGCGTGCACGAGATCTTCACGACGCAGAACGAGAGCATGGGCGTGTGCGGCTACCTGCTCGACGGCGCGAGCGGGACGGTGCTGACGCGGGCGATCCTCGAGGAGAGCACATGGTGCACGGCGCTCTCGTCGTGCCGCGCGGCCGATGTCGACCGCGACGGCATGCCCGAGGTCGCGATCGCGATCTCGGACGCGGGGGACGTGTCGACCACGCCGCGTTCCGTGCTGCTCGTCTCGCCGCGCACGCTCGCGATCGTCGGCCGCATCGAGGCCCCCACGGAGGAGGAGCGCACGGGCTCGATGCAGTTCGGGTTCTCGATGAGCGCCGTGCCGGACCTCGACGGCGACGGCGAGGTCGAGCTCCTGATCGCCTCGCGCACCAACGGACTCCAGCCACTTCGCGGTCGTGCGCGCGTGTTCGCGAGCACGGACGGGAGCGTGCTCCACGAGTGGTCGGCGAACGGCGGCTTCGGGTGGTCGTGCGCCGTGCTTCGCGATGCGCGCTGTCCGTCCGCCTGGCGCGCGGCGGTCTCCGCGTTCGTCATCGAGTACCCGGCACTCGGCGAGCGCGTCGAGTTGCTCGACGCCTCGCGTCCGTCGCAAAGCGTGCTGCGCGCTCCTGGGTTCGTCGCGCGCCCCGTCCGCTGAACGACGGGCTCCGGGTGTCCTCGCGGCGCTCGCCACACCCACGAAAAGGATTGGATGTGTCTGCCCAATCGACGAGCACCTCGTTTCGCGGCAGAGTCCGGATCCCTGGGACGTAGACCCGCGCTCGCGACGTGTCGCGCGCACGCTGCATCCCGGAGTGTCCGCCCAATCAGAGGTGCATCGTTCGACGCGCGCGTGTCCGAGTTCACGCACGCACGAGTTTCTCCGAGAAACTCGGTCACCATTCGCGACTAGAGACGTCGAGCTAGTGGAGGGAGGAAGCAAGTGATGCAACAGTCGATCTTCGAGTTCAGGCAGCGCGGCGGCGCGCGATCGGGTGCCGGTCGCAAGCGCGTCGCTCCCCGCCCGCTCGTTCCGCACCGCGCGCTGCCCAAGCTCTCGGGACGCCGTCCGCTGCACGTCACGCTGCGCGTGGTCGAGGGCGTGCAGAGCCTGCGCTCCCGTGGCGTTCACGACGTCGTGCGTGCCGCGTTGCGTGAAGGCGCCGACCGCCTCGGTCTGCGCGTCGTGCACTACGGCGCGGCGTCGAACCACCTGCACCTCGTGTGCGAGGCGGAGAGCGAGCGGGCACTCGCGCGTGGTATGAAAGGGCTCGCGGTGCGGCTCGCACACGCCGTGAATCGCTTCCTCGGACGCTCCGGACCGCTCTTCGCCGACCGCTACCACGCGCGCGAACTCCGGGCCCCACGCGACGTGCGCCACGTGCTCGCCTACGTGTTCGGCAACGCGCGCAGGCATGGCGCGATCGTGAGCGAGCTCCTCGACCCCTGCACGTCGGCCGACTGCTTCGACGGATGGAAGGAGGTCCGCGGCGGCGAGACGTGGCTCGCGCGGGCGCGCACGTGGCTGCTCACGACGGGATGGCGGCGGCGCGGGCTGCTCTCGATCCGCGAACTTCCGCGCGGGACGCCGACGACGAGTTCGGCGTAGCTCCGCGAGGGGTCGCATTGCCCGCCCCACGTGGAGTGGACGTCCCCGGCCGAGCGTTTCGTCACGAGCTCGGCCGCCGTCCACACGCGCTCGCCTCCCGCGCGCCACGCCGTTCGATGCTCCAAGCGCGGACACCAGCGCTGGCCTTGCGTGGGTCACGCTGCTCGATGAGTGCTTCGTTCGCGAGTCCTGGCCCGCCCTTCGAGCGTGCGCATTGGACCGACCAAGTTCAGCGGCCGAGGCGCGAACCCACCGGCGCGCGCGTCACTTGCGCAACGCCGCCGCCTTCTCGCGGTACGCGTCCGCCGAATCCGTGTCGCCGCGCAGCGTGTAGAGCACGATCAATCCGTCGAGGATCACGAGCTTGTTCACCGCCCAGAACTTCGGGTTCTCGCCGATCGCGGCCCAGCCCGCGAGCAGGAGCGGCTCGGCCTCGTCCATGCGCCCCAGTCCGGTGAGCGCGATCCCGAGTTGCGCGCCCGTGTACGCGACCAGCGGGCTCCCGGGCTTCCCCGTGCGCTCGTAGAGCGCGATCGACTCGCGCAGGAGCGTCTCCGCCGCAGGCCAGTCCTCCTGCGCGAGCGTGATCGTGATCAACTGGTCGCGGAGGTCGTTCGATCCGGGGTTCGTCGCCCCGAGCTTCGCGACGAACACGCGCAGCGCGCTTTCGACGAGCGTTCGCGCGCCCGCGAAGTCGCCTTGGAGCCGGAGGACCTTCCCGAGATCGGCCCGCGCGCGGGCGAGGTCGAGGTGCTCCTGCCCGAGCGTCCGCTCCCAATTCGCGACCGCCTCGCCGTACCAACGCTTTGCCCCGTCGAGGTCTCCGTCGTCGCGCGCGAGGCCCCCAAGGCGGTCATAGCAGTCTCCGAGGCCCGCGTTCCCTTCCGGCAGCACTCTGCGCCGCATCGCGAGCGCCGCTTCGACGTGCTCGCGGGCCTCCGCGCGCTTCCCGCGGGCTTGGAGGACCGAGCCCATCGTGTTGAGCGCCGTCGCCGTGTCGCGGTGGTCGCCGAGCCCCGCGCGCCGGACGTCGAGCGCGTGCCGGGCGTGCTCCTCCGCGTCGTCGACGGCGCCGAGCTCGAGCTCGACGGTCGCGAGATCGTGCATGACATCCGCCGTGAACAAGCTGTCCGGGCCTGTCATCGCCTCGCGCAGCGCAAGCGCTTCGACCAGGTCGTCGCGTGCCTCCTTCCTGCGCCGCTGATCGCGATAGACGTCGGCGCGCTGCCGCAGCGCCGCGGCCGCTTCGAAGCGCGCGTGGACGGGGCCCACGCGCAGGACCGGGAGCGCCTTCTCGAGATGCGCGAGCGGCTCGTCGACGAGCCCCTTCTGCTGCTGGAAGAACGCGAGCTTCACGCGCAGGATCGCGACGCGGTCGTTGTCCTCGCCGAAGCTCTGGATCCGCTCGTCGAGGGCCTGCGTGCAGAGCTCGATCGCCTCGTCCGTCGCCCCGAGGTTGTAGCGCGACACGCAAAGGGTCTGGAGCGCGCGCGCGTGCTCCGCGTCCAACTCGGACCCGGCCGCTGCGATTTCGGCGAGCGCCCCGCGCAGCTTCGCCTCGGCTTCCGAAAACTTCCCGCGGGAATTGAGCGTGTCCCCGTAGTCGATCGCCAGCACGACACGCGCGCGCGCGTCGGCGTCGTCGGCGGCATGGAGGATCACCTCGGCACGCTGGTATTGGCGCTCGGACTCCTCGAACCGGCCGAGGCCCTGGTACGTGTCGCCCAGGGTGCACCGCAGCGCGTACTCGGACTTGGGATCGCTCGCGAACTCGCCGCCGTCGAGCCGGGTCACCGCGTCGTCGAGGACCGCGCTGACCTTCACGTCCGCGCTCGCCATGCGCACGGGGTTCGCGCTGCGCAACATGCCCGCGAGGAAGTCGCGCACCGCGGTCGCGCGCCGCGCCGACGCGTCGGCCTCCGCGCGCCGCGTCTCCGCGAGCGTCTCCTGGCGACGCGCCTCGGCCGCTTCCTTCGACGCGAGCGCAGCGTTCTCGTCCGCGATCGATTTCAGCCGAAGGCTCATGGCGAGCCCCGCGACGAGCGACAGGATCGCGAGCACACCGGCCGCGGCGAGCGGCCGGTTGCGCGCGACCCACTTCTTCAGCTCGACCACCGCGCCGGTCTGGTACGCGCGCACGACGCGGCCCTCGAGGAACGCGCGCAGGTCCTCGGCGAGCTCGAGCGTGTCGCGATAGCGCGCCGGCTTCTCGCGGGCCATCGCCTTCTCGCAAATGGCCTCGAGCTCGGCGGGCAGGTCCGGGCAGAGCTCGCGGATCGGCCGCGGCGGGCCCGCGAGCACGAGCGTGAGGATCTCGCGCCCCGTCAGCTTCACGCCCGGCCGCGTGTACGGCCCGTCGCCGGCGAACAGGTGGTAGAGCATCGCGCCGATCGCGTAGACGTCCGAGCGCCGCGTGACCTCCTCGAGCTTCCCGCGCGCCTGCTCGAGCGGCATGTACGCCGGCGTGCCGATCACGTCGCCCTCCATCGTCACGAGCGACGACTCCGAGCCGCCCTCGCGCTCCGCGCGCCGCGCCGTCCGCACGGCGGAGGAGTCCGGATCGTCGCGCGCGCCCGTCGCCAGCTCGTCGGGCTTCCCGAGCACGCGCGCGAGCCCCCAATCCATCACGTACACCTCGCCGAACGCGCCGACCATCACGTTCGCGGGCTTCAGGTCGCGGTGCACGACGCCCTTCGAGTGCGCGTACGCCATCGCCTCGCACACGCGCAGCAGCACGCCGAGCGCGCGCGTGCGCGTCCAGCCCTCCGCGCCCGTCCGCGCGAGGTGGAAGATGCGGCCGAGGTCGCGCCCGTGGACGAGGCGCATCGTGAAATACACCTGGCCTTCGCCGTCGAGCCCGAGCTCGTGCACCGGCACGACGCACGGGTGCTCGAGCTGGCCGGTGATCTGCGCCTCCTCGAGGAAGCGCGCGACCGTGCGGCCGTCGACGGGCGGCGTCGAGCTGCTCGCGCGCTGCCCGTCGCTGCCGAGCACGACCTTCATCGCGAGCTCGCGCCCGAGGTCCTCGTCCCACACGCGCAGGATGGCGCCCATGCCGCCGCGCGCGAGCTCGCCGCGCAGCCGATACCGCGAACCCTTGGGCCCCTGCGCCGCGATGCGGCGGAGCAATTCCCCCGACGCCGCCGAGCCCGACCCCATCAACGAGGACGCGGAGACGAACGAAGCGCGCACCGACGTGACGCCCGCCGCTCGCATCTGCTCGAGCACGCGCTCGTACGCGCCGTGGAGCGCGCGCAGGCCCGTCGCGTCGGCGGGATGCTCCGCGCAGAACGCCTCGAAATCCGCGCCGGCGCCCTGGCGCAGGAACTCGACGAACAGGTGCTCGCTCGGGGTCGCGGACATGCGGGATCCAAGACGCGTCGCGCGTGCTGGAATCGGCGGGAGTCTAGTGTCCCGTCCCACAAGTATCTTGAACGATCCGCCGCGCTGGATCGACGCTGCCGGCGTTGCGCCTCCTCCGAGTACTGCAGCGAGTACGCGTCGTCAGCGCGCCTTGCCAGCCTCGACCCATCACGGCGCTTCGTCCAAGATACTCGTGGGACGTGACACTAGCAGCGGAGTCGCCGCGATCGTCTCGCTCGGGAGGACCGCTCGGGCGTGCGCTCCGAGCCTCCACGTGCGTTGATCAAGAAACACGGGTGCCGGCCAAGGAGCCGCGGTGCGCTCCGAAGGCCCTCGAGAAGCACGTCGTCCTCTTGGTCACGAGGATCTCCAACGCGCTCGTCGGTGACTCCACCGAGCGGGCCGGCCACGCGATCGTCGGCCCGCTGCCTTTCGACGCACGACGGGCTCGTCGGCGGCCCGCGTGCTCCGGACGAGGGTCGCGCTCCACGGTTTCGACTACGAGGACGCTGATCGCGAGCAGGACTGCTTGCTTCACGCGCGCCGTGTGGCAGCTTGAGGCCCCATGAACCTCGCGGCGCTCCTCCTCTGCCTCCAAGCCGCGGCGCAAGCAGGCCCCCATCGCCCCCGCGTCGGCCTCGTCCTATCCGGCGGCGGCGCGCGCGGCGCGGCGCACGTCGGCGTCCTGCGCGTGCTCGAGGAGCTGCACGTGCCCGTCGACTTCGTCACCGGCACGAGCATGGGCGCGATCGTCGGCGGCCTCTACTCGGCGGGGCTCTCGCCGGACGAGATCGAACGCATCCTGACGGAGACGGACTGGCTCACGCTCTTCGACGACGATCCGCCGCGCGAGCACATGTCCTGGCGGCGCAAGCTCGACGACCGCGGCTACCTCGTGGACCTCGAGATCGGCCTCTCCGCCGAGGGCATCGAGCTCCCGCGCGGTCTGATCCAGGGACAGAAGCTCAACCCGCTCTTCCGCGACCTCACGCTGCGCGGGCTCGTCGACGAGGACTTCGACAAGCTGCGGCTCCCGTTCCGGGCCGTCGCGATGGACGTCGTGGACGGCGACACGGTCGTGCTCGCGCGCGGCGACCTCGCGCAGGCGATGCGCGCGAGCATGTCGATCGCCGGCGCGTTCGCGCCCGTCGAGGTCGACGGACGACTGCTCGTCGACGGCGGATACGTCGACAACCTGCCCGTGGACGTCGCCGAGACGTTGGGCGCCGAGGTCGTGATCGCCGTCGACGTCGGCACGCCGCCGGTCGACGACCGCGGGAAGCTGCGCTCGTTGTTCGCGATCTCGTCGCAGGTGCAGGACCTCGTCGTCGCTGCGAGCCGCCGTGCGTCGCGCGCGCGCCTCGACGCCGACGACGTGCTCGTCGTTCCGGAGCTCGGCGACCTCTCGTTCACGGCCTTCGACGAGTCGAAACGGGCCATCGCGATCGGCCGCGCCGCCGCCGAGGCGCGCGCCGACGCGCTCGCGAAGCTCGCCGTCGACGCGGGGGCATGGAGCGCGTTCCTCGCGCGACAACGCGCTCCCGCGCCGCCGCCGAGGGTCGTGCGCGCCGTGCGCATCGAGAACCGCTCGCGGCTCTCGACGGCGACGCTGGAGGAGCTCGTGGGGGTGCGCGCGGGCGACGTGCTCGATTCGAGCGCGGTCCACGCCGACCTGCAGCGCCTCTCCGGCCTGGGCTACTTCGAGTCGGTCGATTTCGAGGTGAAGCGCGGCGACGACGGCGTCGAGCTCGTCTACTCGGTCCGCGAGAAGGAGTGGGGCCCGAACTACCTGCGCTTCGGCCTGTCCCTGAACGAGGACTTCAGCGGCCGGTCCGACTACGGGCTCGGGCTCGGCCTCACCGTCGCGCCGGTCGGCGAGCTCGGCGCGGAGTGGCGCACGGAGCTCCACATCGGGAGCACGCTCGGCGTCGCGAGCGAGTACTACCAGCCGCTCGACCACGCGCTGCGGTGGTTCGTCGCGCCGCGCGTGTCGATCCTGCGCCGCACGAACGAGCTCGACGAGCATGCCAGCGTCGGCGATTTCGAGTACCGCGTCGACGAGCGCGCTGTCGGCCTCGACCTCGGCCGCAACCTCGGGGACTGGGGCGAGGCGCGCGTCGGTCTCCAACGCTCGAAGGGCGACCTCGACGCAGAGACCAGCGTGCCGCAGCCCGAGGAAGGCGAGTTCACCGACGTCGCGTGGACCGCGGGCCTGCGCTGGGACAAGCTCGACGAGCGCGACTTCCCCCACCACGGCGTGGTCGGCGGACTGCAGGCGTGGCTCGCGCGCGAAGAGCTCGGTTCGGACGACGACCATGACCGCGCGCTGTTGACGACGGCCGCGTACTCGACATGGGGCGATTTCACCGGCACCGCCGCGCTCGAGCTCGGCACGAGCTTCGGCACGGACCTCCCGCTCCAGCGTCAGTTCCTGCTCGGCGGTTTCGGCCGGCTCTCGGGCCGCGCGCCCAACTCGATCGCGGGCGACGAGCTCGGGCTCGCGCGCGTCGGCGGCTACTACGGCCTCGGCGGCGCGTTCGTGCCGACCTACGCCGGCTTCGCGCTGGAGCTCGGCCAGGCATGGGACCGCCGCGCAGCCGTCACGCTCGCATCGCTCGAGCCCTCGGCCGCGCTCTACTTCGGCGCGGACACACCGCTCGGCCCGCTCGTCCTGGGCGCCGGCGTCGCGGAAGCGGGCCAGAGCAGCTTCTTCCTGATCCTCGGCCGCGGACCGTGACGATCGCGGGGAACGACGAGGCGCGCGCTCATCGGCTCGCGGAGCCGTTCGGAGCGCGAGCGCGCGCTCATCCGGTCACGGTGCACGCCGATGCGCGACGCGCTCACCCGCCCGCGGGTGCGCACTCCGCGACGCGCTTGCGCCCTTCCGCGGCATCGAGCGCCTCGACGCGCGGCTGACCCCCTTCGCGGTCGACCGTGACGCGGAAGTAGTGCGCCTTCCCCGCGGCGCAGTCGAGGTCGACCACGCCCTCGACCTTGCCCTTGCTCGGATCGACCGCGGCGTAGAACGCACGCCCCAAGGTGCGGCCGCCCGCGCGCTCCCAGCACAGGAACGTCCCCTTCTCGAGCGTGCCGATCTCACGCTCGCCGTCGAACACGACCACCTCGGACCGGTGCAACCCGACGCTGCTCTCGCGCACGAAGTAGATGCGCGCGAGGTCGGCGCGCGTGACCTCGACCTTCGGATCGGGCATCGGCACGCGCTGGTGCGCCGTCGAACCGCAGGCGGCCGAGAAGAAGGAGAGCGCGAGAGCGAGAGCGAGAGACGATCGTTGCATGGGTCGACTTCGAGAGGGGCCGCGGACGAGGAGCGGAGATTGTCCAAGCGCGGCGGCTTGCTGACAAGCCGCGCATGGTCATCGGGGCTCCATCGATCGATCACGTTTCGCCGCGCCGAGTGATCGACGGACAGCCGTCACTGCTTTCTGCGGGGTGCGGGGTTGAAGCGCAGCAGGAGGAACTTCCGTTCGTCGCGCTTCCACGCCGGGCGGAGGTCCGGCGCGGCGGCGAGGCGCCAGTTGGGGTGTTTGGCTTCGAGTGACTTCGGTGGGTCGCGCAGCTCGAGCTTCAGGGTGCCGTCTTTGCTCGTCCGCCCCATCGAGCGGCCGTCGACGACGATTTCCACGCCTTCGATCGCGCCTTTCCCGTCGCGGCGCACCGTGCGGACCACGTCGCTCCAGCCGGCGGTCATCGGGAGTTCGAGGACGCGCGTGATGCGGCCGTCGCGGTGTTCTTCCAGCGCGAAGGACTGCTCGTTGCCCCGCTCGGAGCCGTAGCCGGGGTGGTCGATGCGCCAGCGGAAGGGGCGCTCGACTGGCACGCCGCGCTCGATCGGTTCGTTCCACGTCGCGCGGCGTTCGCGGCTCGGGCCGTTTTGGAACTCGATCCACACGCGCGGGCCGTCGAGTTGGAGGCCGTTGTCGCGGTCGCGCGCGCGCACTACGTAGTCGCACAGCGCCATGTCGTCGCGCACCAGGATGCGCACGTCCTCCTTCGGCGCGGTGACCTCCAATTGGCGGGGTTCCCACTTCAGCCAGTCGTCTTTCTCCACCGTCAGCGTGAACGGGCCGGCGGGGAGCGCGCTGAACTCGAAACGGCCTACTTTGCGGCCCTCGTGCGTCGTCCAGTTCACGTCCGACACGAGCGACGGTCCGCCGCGCCCGCTCGACAGCGTGATCCGTGCTCGCGGCGTCGAGCGGCCCGTCTCCGTCGTGATCTCGCCGCGGATCGGTCCGGCCGGCGGCAAGGGGACGAGCGCGAAGTCGAGCTGCGCGACCTCGCGCGCGACCAGCGTCACCGGTTTTTCCTCGGGCGTGTGGCGCAGGGAGCGCGCGGTTGCGCGGTACGCGACGGGCCGCAGGTACTCGAAGCGGTAGCGCCCTTCCGCGTCGGTCGTCGCCTCGCGCCGCCGTTCGCGCGGGTTTTCCGCGTCCTCGCGCAGCACGACCTGCGCGCGCGCGATCGCGCGGCCGTCGGCGTCGAGCACGCGGCCCGTGAGCGCCGCGCGTGCTTCCAGTTTCAGCGTCACCGGCGCCGCCTGCACGCCGCGCAGCGCCTTCACCGGCGTGTCCGCGCGCCACACGCCGTCCGCGCTGCGCAGCTCGATGCGTTCCGCGCGGTCGAACGCGGGATCGACCGGCCCGAAGCGCACCCACGGCAGCGCGAGCGCGTCCCCGGCGCTCGGCGCGCGCACGGGCTCGCTCCCGACGCGGTCGCGCACTTCCTCGCCGGCCACGGCGAGCCACAGGCGCGCGTCCTCGAGGCGCAGGCGGTGCTGCGGGTCCGCACTCGCGTCCGTCGGCGTCGCCGTGTTCGATGGTGCTGCGGTCCTCACCGGCGTCGCGGTGCTCGCCGGAGTTCCCGTGCTCGCCGCGGCTCCCCCGTTCTGCGGCACGGACGTGGAGCTCGACTGCGCCCCGTCCGCGTTCGATGCAGGTCCGCTCGCGGCGCGTTCCGTCGCTCCGGTCGCGGGCGCGGAGCCGGGCTTCGCAACGCTCTTCGTCGGGACCTCCGCGGTCGGCGGCGTGAGCGCGAGCACGTCGCCCTGCGGTTCGAACGCGAGGAAGAAGGTCGGTCCGCTCGGCACCACGAGTTCGAGCTCGTTCCCCACGTCGCCCTCGAGCTCGTGCTCGAACTCCTGCGTCGCCGCGGGCCGGCGCCGCGCCGCGTGGTCGAGCGGGTCGATGCGGATGCGGCCCGCGAGGAACCGCGTCGCGCTCTCGAAGCGCCCGTCCGCGTCCGTCAGCACGTCCTCGCGGTGCGTCTTGTCGTGGATGCGCACGAGGAAACGCGGGAGCGCATCACAGGTCGCCGCGTCGGTCACGCGGCCGCGCACGCTCGCCATCGGGCCCGTGGGCGCGGGCGCGCCTTCCACTTGCGCGACAGCGACCTCGGCGCGCTCGGCGTGTTCTTCCTCGGGGTCGTCGAGCTCGGTCACGGGCTCGTCGTCGACGCCTTCCTCGAGCGCGCGCGGCGCGGGCTCGTCGCTCCCGTGCGCGAGCTCCTCCTCGACCGGCTCGGGCTCCCCCTCCGCGACCGGCGTCGAGAAGTTCGCGAGCCACACGCCGAGCCCCGCGACGAGCGCGATCGCGAGCACGAGCAGCAACGGGCCGGGCTTCTTCATCGGAGGACGCGCCAGGATAGCCCCCGTCCGCGGAGCTCGCGGCGCGCGCGCGGCAAGACCGGCGCAAGGGCCGGTAGACTGCTCGGATGCCCGCCGCGCTCCCGTTCACGTCGCACCGGCTCCTCGCGCCGATGGAGGGCGTCACGGACCCGGTCTTCCGCGACCTCGTGCTCGCGCGCAACGGGCCCGACGCGCTCGGCGGAGCGTTCACCGAATTCGCGCGCGTCGTGCAGGTCGCGCTGCCGCGCCGCACGCTGCGCGAGCACCTCGGACCGCGCCGCTTCGCGCAACCGGTCGGCCTGCAGCTCATGGGCAGCGCGGAGGAGCTCGTCGCGGAGAGCGCGCGCCGCGCCGAGGAGGTCGGCGCCCCGCTCGTCGATCTCAACTTCGGCTGCCCCGCGAAAGGCGCGTTGCGCGGCTGCGCGGGCTCGGCGCTCCTGCGCGATCCATCGGCGGTCGAGCGCATGGTGCGCGCCGCCGTCGGCGCGGTGGAGCGCGTGCCCGTCTCCGCCAAGATCCGCGCGGGTTTCGACGACGACGCACGCCTCGAGGACCTCGCGCGCGCGGTCGAGAACGGCGGTGCCGCGCTGCTCACGGTCCACTGCCGCACGAAGGCCGAGCTCTACTGCGAGGCGGTCGACTGGTCGCGCCTCGCACGCGCCGCGGCGGCCGTGAAGCTCCCCGTGTGCGGCAACGGCGGCGTGCGCACGCACGCGGATTTCGAGCGCTTGCGGCGCGAGACCGGCTGCGCGTTCGCGATGGCCGGCCGCGCGGCGCTCGGCGATCCGTGGATCTTTTCGGGAGCCCGCGCGAGCGCCGCCGACGCCGCGCGCTTCCTGCTCGACTACGCGGACGCACTGCGCGACGAAGCCGGCGTCAGCGCGCGTGGATCGGCGGGGCGTGTGAAGCAGCTCCTCCAGCACTGGACCGCCGGCGAACTCTGCGACGCGGATCGCGCGAGCTGGATCTCCGAGGCCGCGCCCGAGCGCCTCTTCGCGCGCCTCGGGGAGCTCGCGGGCGCAGAGCGCGACCCGAAGCTGAATCCAACCATCATCGGCACGGCCTCAACCTGCGTCGCAGCTCTTGAATCGGCGGATGGGTTCTGATTCACGCGGTTTGCACCATTTGGGCATGGAGCAACCGACCGTGACTACTCCCACTCGACTCCGTACGAGAAGCCATGCGTGCCGCCCTCGAGGTGCACGGGTTTCGACGTGCGCTTCGAGCACGAGTCCACGAGCCGAACGTCCGCGGACTCGCCCGAGGCGAGATCGAGGTAGAAGTCTCCGCTCGCGAAGAGGGGGATCGACGCGCCTTCCGCAATCTCGACCCCGACGATCACCAGGCCGATGCACCCCTCCACTGGCGCGGAACCGAGCACGAAGCGGCCCGACACGTACTCGGCCGTATCCCGGCGGGGGACGACGATCTGCTCGAACGCCGGTTCGCCGATGCGTGCGACGAGCGCACCGGGATCCGGATGGCTCCACCACTTCGCGTCGGTGACCTCCCACGTCCAACGGCCGGGCTCCAGCCCCAGCAGCTCTCCACGCCCATCGGCTCCGGTCACGAACTTTCGCGTCGTGACCGCGCCGCGTCCACACGATTGGGGAGCCTCGTGATTGAGCCAGATCTCGCACCTGTCAGCCGGAGCACCGCCTTCGTCCGCGACCCGGATCTCCACACGAGCCGCGACACGGAGCTCGACCGCGAAGTGAGCTGTGCCGTCGCGAACGAGGTTCGGCGAGACCGGGAGGGCCAGCGAGACGTGGCAGAACCGCGCGGACTCGACGAACAATTGAACGGGATGAGCGAGGAGGATCATCGACTCGGGGATGTCTACGGTAGCCGCCCACGAACCGTCGGAACGCGGGTCCAGCACCGTGCGCGCCCCATCGACGCGGACCCAGACCTGCAGCGAGGGATCGCTCCCAGCGTAGGCGGGCAGGTGCGCAATGCACTGCAGTCGCCTCTCGGCCAGCGTCGCGCGCTGCGCGTGCGGATTCGCTTCGGAACGGAGCGCCATTCGTGGTGACGGACTTGCATCGCCCGGTTCGTCCAAGAGGACCGGTACCTTCGGACCAGGGCCAGGAGGCTCGACTGCTTTCGGAGTCGGCTCGAGTTCCGCAGTCAGAGAGGACGGATTCCCCGTGCATCCGCGCAAGAAGAGAAAGCTCGATACTGCGGCTGCCCCGAACAGGAGCAGCCACACCCATCGAGCTCTCATCCGCATCGCACCCGCCTAATATGTCGCAGTGATCGTGAAGACCGGAGCGCTCAACACGATCCCCCCGTCTGTGGTGTTCACGCAGGTTCTTCCGCTGTGAATTGGGCTCTCCCCCGATTCCGTGGAGGCGAGGTCTGGTAAGGGTCGGAGTAGACAGCCGGTCTCGTGTGCGGTCAATGGCAACAGGGGTTGGGGAGGGGACGCCCCTTGCGGTTTCCCCCTCTACGTGAGATCGAGGCTCTGGGTGAGCCCCGAGAGGGAGAAGCGCGCGCAATCGTCGTCGCCTCACAGGCGACCACGCGCTCGACCTCGCAGTAGCGCGGGGTGCGAGGCGCGATTCCGCGCTCAACCCACCGCTCGTCTCACGGGCCGCGTAGCGGGGCGAGCTCGGAGCCTCCTCCGTGCCGCGTTCGAGCCTCCTCCTCGTCGAGAGCTCTGAACGTGCCGGCTGCACGCATGCCGTTCGGACCACGCCGCCCCTACACTGGCGCCGCGCGCCGATCGAGCGCGCCTTCCCGGCCCACCCTTCCTTCTAGTAAGGAGCTCCCCATGCGCCGTCTCGTCCTCCCTTCCCTCCTCGCCGCCCTCGCCCTCACGCTCGTCCTCTACGCGCAGGAGCGCGTCGGCGGCGCGCAGCCCGGGCAGGTCGCCGCGAAGGTGCAGACCTTCTCCGGCTCGAACGTCGACGGCAACGTGCAGCTCGCGCTCAACGACGCGCTCACCAAGGCGCAGCAGGCGCTGTCGAAGACGGTGGCCGACGCGCAGTTCCGCTGGCAGCTCGACACCGTCTCCGGCACGCGCGGCGGCATCACCGGCTCGCAAGCCGTCGACGTCGTGATCCACATCGTGCCGTGAACGGGGCGTAGGCGCTCCGGACGCGCGACGCCAGGAGGTCCGGCCGCGCGTCGACGCGGCGGAAAGGGCCTCCATGTTCGCTTCGTTCGCGCGCGCGACGTGCCTCGCGCTCCTCTTCGCCTCCGCGCTCCCGCACGACGGCGGAACGCCGGGCCCGGGGACCGAGCTTTCGTTCACGGGCTCCTCGCCCGCCGGCAGCTTCCAGGAAGCCCTCGACGCGGCGCTCAGGGCGGCGCGGACGGAGCTCGCCAGGCACTCGAAGGAGCTCGATTTCCGCTGGGAACTCGCGCAACTCGGCGGGCGCGAAGCCGCGTCGTCGGGAGCGAGCACGCTCCTCGTCACGCTCCGGATCACGAGCCCGCTCCCGCCCGCGCTCCAAAAAAAAACCGGGCCCCGGCGGCTCCGCGGACGGAACGGGTTTCTAGAATCTCGCGCTCAGGCTTCCCTTCCTCCCTCCGTTAGGAGCATTCGCGAGCACGATGGCCAGGTGGACCCACCTCGATAGCGAGACCCTCTACAACGTCAGCAAGTGGGGTCTCGGGTTCTTCCGCATCAACGAACAGGGCAACGTCGAAGCGAAGCCCGAGCCCGACCGGAACGGAGCGTCGACGGGGATCGACTTGCACGAGCTGCTCGGTCAGCTCCTGCGCCGCGGCGTGTCGACGCCGATCCTGTTGCGCTTCGACGGCATCCTGCGCGCCCGCGTGCGCTCGATGAACGAGGCGTTCAACAACGCGCGCAAGGAGTTCCAGTACGAAGCTCCGTACCGCGGCGTGTTCCCGATCAAGGTGAACCAGGAGCGCCACGTCGTCGAGGCGCTGCTCGCCGAGGGCGCCAACTGGCAGATGGGCCTCGAGGTCGGTTCGAAGCCCGAGCTCATCGCCGTCGTCGCGCTGATGGCGGGGCGCGGCTCCTTGATGGTCTGCAACGGCTACAAGGACGAGGAGTACATCGAGATGGCGCTCATGTCGACGAAGCTCGGCATCACGCCGATCATCGTCGTCGAGAAGTTCTCCGAGCTCGACACCGTGCTGCGCGTCGCGCGCGGGCTCAACATCCGCCCGAACATCGGCGTGCGCTCGAAGCTTTCTGGCAAGGGCGCCGGTCGGTGGCAGGAATCGGGCGGCGACCGCTCGAAGTTCGGCCTGACGACGCGCGAGATCGTCGAGATCGTCGAGCGCCTCGAGCGCGACGGCCTGCTCGACTGCCTCCAGCTCCTCCACTTCCACCTCGGCAGCCAGATCCCCGAGATCCGCTCGCTGAAGAACGCGCTCAAGGAGGCGACGCACACGCTCGTCTCGCTCTCGAAGATGGGCGTGCGCATCAAGTGGTTCGACGTCGGCGGCGGCCTCGGCGTCGACTACGACGGCTCGTCGACCAACTTCGAGTCGTCGATGAACTACTCGATGCAGGAGTACGCGAACGACGTCGTGTACCACCTCCAGCAGGCGTGCCTCGAGAACGAGATCGAGCAGCCGGGCATCATCACGGAGAGCGGGCGCGCGCTGACCGCGCACCACGCGGTGCTCGTCACGGAAGTGCTCGGCACCAGCGACTTCACGTCCGAAGGCCTCGCCAAGCCGCCCGTGGAGGACGAGCACGAGCTCATCCACAACTTCCACCAGCTCTGCGAGAACGTCACCGCGAAGAACTACCAGGAGAGCTACCACGACGCGATGCAGATGCGCGACGAGGCGATGGTCCTGTTCAACGTCGGACAGGTCGGCATGCGCGAGCGCGCGCGCGTCGAGGACCTGTTCTGGAGGACGTGCGAGAAGATCCTGAAGATCACGCGCACGCTCGACTACGTGCCGGACGACCTCGCGAACCTCGAGCGCGACATGGCCGACACGTACTTCCTCAACTTCTCGTTGTTCCAGTCCGTGCCGGACTCGTGGGCGATCCACCAGCTCTTCCCGATCCTCCCGCTGCACCGCCACACCGAGCAGCCGACGCGCCGCGGCATCCTCGCCGACATCACGTGCGACTCGGACGGCAAGGTGGACCGCTTCATCGACCTGCGCGACGTGAAGCGCACGCTCGAGCTCCACCCGCTCAAGAAGGACGAGCCGTACTACCTCGGCTTCTTCCTCGTGGGCGCGTACCAGGAGATCCTCGGCGACATGCACAACCTGTTCGGCGACACGAACGTGGTGCACGTCGACATGGACGAGGCGGGGCGCCCGCGCCTGACGCACGTGTTGCGCGGCGAGCGCGTGCAGGACGTCCTGGAGTACGTCGAGTACTTCGAGACGGACCTGCTCTCGAACCTGCGCCGCTCGGTCGAGAACTCGCTCGAGGAAGGCCGCATCACGTTCGAGGAGTCGGCGCTGATCTACCGCCGCTACGAGAACGGACTGCACGGCTACACCTACCTCACGCGCGAGAAGAGCCGCGTCGAGACGCCGAGCTTCCCGCAGTTCGGCGCCCCCGGTTCACCGGGGGCACCGGGCGCGCCGGGAGCACCGGTGACGCCGTCGACGACCTTCGTCACCTCCGCGCAGTCGCAGCTCCCGCTCACGGGCAGCACCGGCCCCGTGGCGACCAGTTACACGATTCCCGCTGCGCCGCAAGCCGCGCGGACGAACGCGTGAAGATCGAACACGACTGTCTCGTCGAGCTCGAGTACCAGCTCAAGAACGGCAAGGGCGAGGTCGTCGAGCACTCGACGGAGCGCGGGCCGATGGTCTACCTCCACGGGCACGAGGAGATCCTCCCCGCGCTCGAGGACGGCCTCGAAGGCGCCGCGGAAGGCGAGCAACGCTCGATCTGCCTCGAACCCGACCAGGCCTACGGCCCGTTCGACCCCGACCAGATCCTGTCGGTGCCGCGCAGCGAGTTCCCCGCCGACGCGGAGATCGTCCCCGGCGACTGGATCACGATCTCGCTCAGCGACGACGACGACGAGGAGGTCGACGGCGAGGAGATGGACGCGCGCGTCCTCGAGATCAGCCCCGATGCGATCACGCTCGATGCCAATCACCCGCTCGCGGGACAGCAGGTCGTCTTCGAGATGAAGGTCCTGATGGTGCGCAAGGCCACCGAGGAAGAGATCGAAGCGCGCGAGCAGGCGACGGAAGAGGACGAAGGCGGCTGAACGCCGCCCTACCGCGGCGCCGGCGCGTCCCACCAATTCGAGAGGCGCGCGCCGCCGCGCTTGGGCATCGGCTCGTAGTGCGACACGTCGTTGAAGAGGATCAGACGTGCGCGCACGGCGTCCTTGAAGTCGACGACGTTCAGGCAGGCCGGTGATTGGTCCAAGCGGTCGCGGTAGCCGCGCGCGTCGAAGCCGAGCAGGCTCGAGATCACGAGCCGCAGCGTCGCCTTGTGCGACACCACCAGGACGCTTTCGCCCTCGTGCGCGACGACGATCTCGCGGATGACCGGCAGCGCGCGCGCGAGGACCGCGAGGCCCGACTCCCCGCCCACCGGCGCGAACGTGAACGGGTCCGCCTCCCACGCGGGGTATTCGCCGGGGAAGCGCGCTTCGACTTCGCTGCGCGTCAGGCCCTCCCACCGGCCGTGGCTGATCTCCTTCAATCCGTCGCGGTGGAGCGGGTCGAGGCGGTGCGGGGCCGCGAGGATCGACGCGGTCTCCACGGTGCGCGACAAGGGGCTCGCGTAGACCGCGGTGATCGGCTGGTCGGCGAGCCGGGCGCCGAGAGCGCGCACTTGAGCGCGGCCCTCGTCGGAGAGGTCGACGCCGACCGCGCCGGAGAAACGGTCCTCGGCGGTGAGCTGCGTCGCGCCGTGGCGCACGAGGTAGAGGCGGGTCGTCATGGGCAGCGTTCGATGCGGAGGTCGAGGCGCAGGGTACTCGTCCGCGACGGGGAACGACGCTGCCGCTCCGTGCACTTCTTCGCGAACCGACCGCTCCGTGAGCTCACTTCTTCGCGAGCTCGCGCCGCGCCTTCGCGGCCGCCGACCGGCCCGCGATCGCGACGCCGAGCAACGCCCATGCATAGATGACGAAGCCCAGCGCGGCGCCCGCGCCGAGGTAGTACACGCGCGCTTCCGCGGACGAGACGGTCGTCTGCATCGCGGCCGGCACCTTCGCCTCGAAGATCCAAAGCCCCCCGAGGCCCGCGAGCACGCCGAGCGCGACGCTGCCCGCGAGGAGCACCCAGCGGCCGACTTTGTTCCAGTCCATCCTTCGACTCCGTCGTGCGCGCGTTCGCGCTCGTCCCGTGGTTCCGAACCGCGCGCGAGCGTAGCGACGCGAGCGCACGACGCCCAGCTTCGACGCGGGGCCGAACCGCGTATTGCGCTTCTTCCCCGCGTTCGAAGCGGAGCAGCTCGGTTCGGGCTCTACACTGGCGCGCTCGCCGCCCCCCACTCGCTCGAGCCGCACCGCGTGAACCCGCCCAAGCCCGATTCGCCGCAGCCGCGCCGCACGATCCTCGACCTCGTGAAGGACAAGTCGGGCGTCGCGCCCAAGGTGCTGCTCACCGACTCCGATTCGGAAGTCGGCACCTCGCCCATCGTCGATCCGGGCACGGCGACGGTGAAGCTCGTGCCCCAGGGCCGCGGCAACTACCAATTGCTCGGCGAGATCGCGCGCGGCGGCATGGGCGTGATCTTGAAAGGGCACGACACCGATCTCGGTCGCGACGTCGCCGTGAAGGTGCTCGGGAAGGACCTCGCGCACAACCCCGCGATCGTGCAGCGCTTCATCGAAGAGGCGCAGATCGGCGGACAGCTCCAGCATCCCGGCATCGTGCCCGTGTACGAGCTCGGGTTGATGGCGGACGACTGTCCGTACTTCACGATGAAGCTCGTCAAGGGGCGCACGCTCGCCGCGCTCCTGACCCAGCGCGCGTCGCCCGCCGACGACCGCGGCAAATTGCTCACGATCTTCGAGTCGGTGTGCCAGACGATGGCGTACGCGCATTCGAAGGGCGTCCTCCACCGCGACTTGAAGCCCGCGAACGTGATGGTCGGCGCGTTCGGCGAGGTGCAGGTCGTCGACTGGGGCCTCGCGAAGGTCCTCCGTCGCGGCGGCGTCGCCGACGAGAAGCGCGCGAAGCAGAGCCTGCACACCGTGATCGAGACGGTGCGCAGCGCGCCGCGCGGTCAAGCGGGTTCGTCGGGCTCGGACTCGATGGTCGGTTCGGTGATGGGCACGCCCGCGTACATGGCTCCCGAACAGGCGTCGGGCGAGGTCGAGAAGCTCGACGAGCGCGCGGACGTCTTCTCGCTCGGCGCGATCCTGTGCGAGCTGCTCACCGGCCGTCCGCCCTACGAGGACGACGGGCAGGACTCCGTCGTCGTGCAGGCCGCGCACGCGATGCTCGATCCGGCGCGCGCACGCCTCGAGGCGTCCGACGCGGATCCCGCGCTGAAGAAGCTGTGCCTCGGCTGCCTCATGCCCGCGAAGGCGGCGCGACCCGCGAACGCCGAGGCGGTCGCGAAGGCGATGCACGAGTACCTGTCCTCCGTCGAGACGCGCGCTCAGGAAGCGCGGCTCGAAGCGGAGAAGGAGCGCATCAAGGCGGCCGAAGCGCAGCGCGCACGGCGCTTGACGCTCGCGCTCGCCGCGACGGCGGCCGCCGCGCTGCTCCTGGGCGGCGGCGGCTGGTTCTACGTGTCGAACGAGCGCGCGAAGCGCCTCGAGCAGACGCGCACCGTCGTCGAGGCCGCGTACGGCGAGTCGATCGAGCTCGCGCAGGCGAAGAAGCCCGCCGAGGCGCTCGCCGCCGCGCGCAAGGCACTCGCGCTCGCCGAATCGGGCGGCGCGGACGCGGCGCTGCTCGAGCGCACGCGCCACTTCGTCGAGAAAGCGGAGGCGGACGCGAGCGCCGCCGAGCGCGAGCGCGCGCTCCTGGAACAGGACGAGCGGCTGCGCTCGCGACTCATCGACCTGCGCCTCGAGCAGGTCGCGACGCTCGGCAACGAGAAGCGCGAAGCCGCGCTCGACGCGGCGTTCACGCAGGCATTCCGGGACTACGGCGTCGACCTCGAAGGCGAGGACGTAGTCCCGGCGATGAAGCGTCTGCGCGAGCGCGCGTTCGCCGAGGAGGTCGCGCTGACGCTCGACGACTGGGCGCGGCTGCGCCGCAAGGTGCACGGCGTGAAGTCGGAGAAGGCCGAAAACCTGTACCTGCTCGCGATGGACCTCGATCCCGAGCCCCTGCGCATGCGGATGCGCGAGGCGATCGCGAAGAATGACCGCGCGGTCATGCTCGACCTGACCTCGCCCGCGAATCTCCCCAAGCTCGGGCCCGGCTCGATCTTCGTCCTGTGCGCCGCGCTGTGGAGCGGCGCGAAAGAAGAGCAGCAGGACGTCTTCCGCGTGTTCGAGCAGGCGCTGCACCTGTACCCCGCGGACTACGGGCTCCAAGCACTCGCCGGCAGCTTCTATCGGGACGGTTTCCGATTCGCGTCGGCGCTGGCCTGCCGCACGACCGCACTGGGTCTGCGGCCGAACGACGTTGCGACTCGCGTGAAGGTGGCGGACTCGCAGTACTCGCTCGGAGTGTTGACCGAGGTCCAGGCCACGCTGCGCCAATGCTTCGCGGTCGACCTGACGAACGCGGAAGGGAACGACATCCTGGGCCTCACGCAACTCCTTCTCGGCGACTACGCGGAGGCACTCGCAAGCCTCTCCCGCGCGCCGGGCATCCGCGACGACCCGGGCACGCTCGTCGACCTCCACGTCGCGGAGTTCTACAACGGCGTGATCGGGCGCGACGAGGTGAAGCGGCTCTTCGTCGACGAGACGCAGCCGACCGCGATGGCCGCGTACCTCTTCGCGCTCGTCGATCACCCCGACCCGAAGCAACGCGACCCGGAGCACGTGCTGCGGACGCTCGAGGAGCGCGCGGGCATGATCGCCGATTACCGCTGGCCCGCGACGGTCGAGATTTTCGCGCGCGTGCGCCTCGAGGACTGGGCTGGCGCGCTCGCGGTCTTCGAAGGTCGCTTCAAGCCGCAGTTCCTGATGCTCGTGACGCCGATGTCGTACGAGTTCCTGCGCGCGTTGATCTACGCGCGGCTCGGCCGCGAGGCCGAAGCGCGCCAGGCCATGAAGCGCGGCATGCTCGCGTGGGACGAGCAGACCGCCGACCATCCCGACGCGTGGGCGCGTTCCGACGCGATGCGCTGGCGCCGCGAAGCGGAAGCGGCGCTCACGAAGTAGAGCTCGAACCCAGACCGACGACCGAGAAGCGCACGTGCCGAAATCCCCCGACGAAGACCCCAAGTCGCAGCGCGACGATCCCAAGTCGCCGCGCTCCATCCTCCAGATCCTCGGCGAGAGGTCCGGGCTCGCGTCGAAGGTGCTGCTCACGGACGCGGACTCCGAAGCGGGTGCCTCGCCGATCGTCGATCCGGGCGCCGCGGCGAAGCTCGTCCCGCAGGGCCGCGGCAACTATCAATTGCTCGGCGAGATCGCGCGCGGCGGCATGGGTGTGATCTTGAAGGGGCACGACACCGACCTCGGGCGCGACATCGCGGTCAAGGTGCTCAGCAAGGAGATGGCGTCGCGGCCCACGATCGTGCAGCGCTTCATCGAGGAGGCGCAGATCGGCGGCCAGCTCCAGCACCCGGGCATCGTGCCCGTGTACGAGCTCGGCTTGATGGCGGACGACTGTCCGTACTTCACGATGAAGCTCGTGAAGGGCAGGACGCTCGCCGCGCTGCTCGCGCCGAGGAAGTCACCGACGGAGGACCGCGGGCGGCACCTCGCGATCTTCGAGTCGGTGTGCCAGACCGTGGCCTACGCGCACTCGAAGGGCGTGCTCCACCGCGACCTGAAGCCCGCGAACGTGATGGTCGGCGCGTTCGGCGAGGTGCAGGTCGTCGACTGGGGCCTCGCCAAGGTCCTGCGCCGCGGCGGCGTCGCCGACGAAAAGCGCGCGAAGGAGACGATCCACACCATCATCGAGACCGTGCGCAGCGGACCGCGAGGGACAACCGGATCGAGCACCACGGGCACGGACTCGATCGCGGGCTCGGTCATGGGCACGCCCGCGTACATGGCGCCCGAACAGGCGCAGGGCGAAGTCGAGCAACTCGACGAGCGCGCCGACGTCTTCTCGCTCGGCGCGATCCTGTGCGAGCTCCTCACCGGCCGTCCGCCGTACGAGACGAACGAGCTCGAGGACGTCGTGACGCAGGCCGCGCGCGCGCGCCTCGAGCCCGCGCGCACGCGACTCCAGGCGTGCGAGGCGGATCCGGCGCTCGTGAGCCTCTGCCTCGAGTG
>JACRIO010000211.1 GCA_016220035.1 Planctomycetota bacterium
CGCGGGCGAAGAGCTCGATCGCGATTGGGAGCGCGCGCGCGCGCGCCTCGTGCGGGACGGCGCGCTCGCGGACGACCCCGAGCTCGGTGTCGACGCTTGGGGTGCCGCGTTCGCGCCCGATCCGCGCGCGGCGAGCGGGCCGTGGCAGCTCGTGTCGACGACGCTGCTCGCGCGCGCGGCGGGCGACCGGTAAGCTCCCGCCTCCGCCGCGCGGGCACGCCATGGAACGCTGGTCGATCGAGCTCGAGAAGGAGAACTTCAAGTTCTCCGCCGCGCACTTCCTCATCTTCCCCGACGGCACGGCGGAGCGGCTCCACGGCCACAACTACCGCGTGTTCGTCGAGATCGAAGCCGAGCTGTCGCGCCACGGGCTCGTGCTCGACTTCAAGATGGTGAAGCCGATCGTCCGCGAGATCTGCGACGCTCTCGACGAGCACTGGATCGTGCCCGGCGAGCACCCCGAGCTCCGCTGGAACGAGCGCGCCGACGGCCTGGTCGAGGTGCGCTACAAGGAGCGCTACTACGCCGCGCCGCGCGCGGACGTCCTCGTCCTGCCGATCAACAACTCGAGCTCCGAGAACCTCGCGACGTGGTTCGGCCGCGAGCTCCTCGCGCGCATCGAGCGGCGTTTCGCCGACGTGCGCGTGGCGCGCCTGCGGGTCGCCGTCGAGGAGACGACCGGCCAGCGCGGCGTCTACCTGCGCGAGGCGTGAATCACGCGCCGCGCGCCACGGCCGCGCGCACCTCGGCCTCCCAGGCGTCGAGTCGTTCGAGCGGGAGGAGCTCCGTGCGCTTCTGGTGCGTCTTCGCGTTGACGCGCCGCGACGGGAGCGTCCCGAGGCGCAGGCGGCCGAACGCGGAGAGCGGACCGAGCGCGAGCCGCTCGCCGAGTGCGAGGATCCCCTCCGCGGTCTGCAGCCCCGCGAGCTCGACCGCGTGCACGCGCACGCCGCGCGGGCCGAGCACGCGTCCGAGCTCGCTCGCTCGCGCGTCGGTCTCGAGGCAGTACCAGTAGCAGAGCTGGTAGTCGCTCCAGCGCGCGGCGACGCCGGGGTCGACCGGAAGATGGTTGGGATCCCACGGCGACAGGTAGTACCGCACGCCGCGCAGCGAGCGCCCCGGGATCGACGCGAGCGCCCACAACGAGCTCGCCGTCGCGCGCGCGTCGCGGCGGAGGTGCAGGAGCTCGGGCACGACGCCGAGCTCGACGAGACTCTCGGCGAAGCCCTTGCCGAAGAGGTGGCTCGTCTCGGCGTAGACGGGCCGGCGTCCCTTCGCGATCACGGGCAGCTTCTCGCGCTCCCAGAACTCGCGCGCGACGTGCGGCGCGGCGACGACCGCGCGGAAACAGCTCGAGAAACGCGGCTTGGGCTCGTGGCGCGCCTCGACGGACGCGAACAGCGCGAGCGCGCGCGCGAGGTACTCCGTGCCGCTGCGCCCAGTGGTGACGGTGAAGAGGAAGCGCCGGTCGCTCATCGCGCGCGGGTTCTACCCCGGCGCGCCGGCCGCGGGGAAGTCACCGCAGCGCTTCGACGCGCTCGCCGTCGTGGTAGACGCCGCTCTTCTTCGGGTCGAGAACCCCGTCCACGCTCCACCACTTCCACTCGCCCTCCATGCGGCCGGCCGCGTACCGGCCCTCGGCCTCGAGCGCGCCGTCCGGACGATACCGCCGGAAGGCGCCGTCGCGCGCGCCGCCGTCGAGCTCGGCCTCGGTTTGGACCTGCCCGTTCGGGAAGTAGGTGGTCGAGAGTGCGGGCCCTTCGCGGCCCTCGGCGCGCAGCTCCTGCAGGCTGTAGAACAGGCCCAGGCCGCCGGCGAGCAGGAGGACGGAGACGAGCTTCATGGCGCGCCAGGGACGCCGGGCCTCCGCGACCCTTCCCGCCCCATCCAGGTTTTCTTCAACGGCGGGCCAAGTTCTCGGGCCGCCGCCCGCGCGCGACCGCCGCCAGGCTGGCGCGCACCTCGGGCACGAGCAGGAGGTCGACCCGGACGTCCGTTCCGGCGAGCGTGATTTCGGCGCGGACTCCCGCGAGCGCGTGGTCGAGCTCCTCCTCGCTCGCCGGTGACGCGAGGAACTCGTCCAGGGTGCGCACGAGGAACTCGGGGTGGGCGCGCACGAGTTCCCGCAGGTCCGCGGGCTCGAACTCGCCGAGGAGCGCCTGCTTCCACGCGGCGGGGTCGTGGTCGAGCTCCGCGGCCGCGAGGAGGTCGTCGGTCGCGATCTTGGTCTCCTCGGCGCGCAGGGCGGCGACGCAGAGCGCGTGCAGGCCGTCGATGCCGATGCGCTCGACGATGCGTTCCGCGACGAGGTAGGCGAGGCCGTAGTAGGCCTTCTTGTGCGCGGTCGTCAGGCGGCTCGAGGAGAGGCCAGCCTGGCGCTCGAACACGCCGAGCGGATCGACCTCCATCGGCGGCTCGCCCTCGAGGCGCAGGCGCGCTTCGAGCCCGCGCCGCGGTGCGCCGGGAGCCTCGTCGGAGGGCGCGCGCACGTCGAGCTCCAGCGCGAGCCCGCCCAGCGCGAAGGCCGCGCACGAGAGCCGACCCGCGCGCAGTGCCGCGCGTCCCTCCGCGCAGAGCTCGCCGGAGACGTGGTCGCAGAGGCCTTCCTCGAGCGTGCCGGGGAGCGCTTTCCACGCCCCGCGCAGGTGCGCGTGGACGAGCTCGTGCGCGAGCGTGCGCTCGAGGTTGTCGGCGCCGGCGCGCAGATGGATGCGATCCGCGGCCTCGGAGAAGAAGCCGTCGGCGTCCTGGTAGGCGCCCTGCGCGAAGCGGTAGAGCGCGGGATGCTCCTGCACCCACACGTCGATCCTCCGTGCGCGCGCTTCGGGCAGGCGCCGGACGACCTCCGGTTCGAGGCGCGCGAAGAGCGCGGCGACGTCCTCGGCGCGCTCGTTCGAGCTCGCGCGGACGGAACCTGCTCCGGTGGCCGCGGCGTGTTCGGGCGGCAGCACCTGGCAGGAAGAAAAGCCCGCCAAGAGGAGCACCGGAACCCACGCGCGACTCCGGGCAAGGCGGGACGGGACCTGCATCGCCGGAAACCTCGATGAACCCTACCCCGCGGCGTGCGGCGCGGTCGGAGCGCGCGCGGTCCGCTGGAAAACGCGCGAGGAGGCCGCCTCCGGCCTCCTCGCGCGCTCCAACCAACGCGTCCGATCACCGTCGCATCGGCGCGGGGCCCGGGAGCAGGACCAGCTCGTTTCCGCGCCGCACCGCGCGCACCTCGATCGCGCGGCCGGTGTCGAGGTCGTACACGCGCGCTCCGAGCACGCGCTCGATCGGTCGCTCCGGCGCGTCGGTCCGCGCGTAGCCCGCGCGCTTCGCGGCCTTCGCGGGATCGCCCGCGGCGTCGGCGCGCGCGGCCGCGGCCGCGGCGAGCGGGAACACCGCGGTGCGTGCACGGATGCGGAGCGTGTACGGCGCGTCGCCCGCGGCCGAGGTGACGACGAGGTGCAGCACCTTCCCCGCTTCGAGCACGATCACGGAGCCGTGCTCGGGATCGGACGGACCGTCGGCGCACACGACGAACTGGCCGAGCTCGGGGTCGTAGACGCAAACGTCGAGATCGCTGAAGAGCGCGTGGCTCTCGAGGTCGAAGACGAGTTCGATCGGCGCGTCCGCGCGCACGGCGGCGCCGTCGTAGAGGTCGAAGCCCTGCTCCTGCACGTGGCCCTCGATCGCGAGCCCGTCGCCGGGGCGCAGGCCGCCGTAGAAGGGCGCGGAGAGCGCCGTGTCGTTGGGCTCGACCTCGGCGTACACGGGATCGTCGTCGAAGGCGACGACGTGGAGGAAGCAGCCCGGGAGGAGGGGGAGCGACGCGAGGAAGAGCGCGCGCACGGCGAGAAGGTGGAGGGAGCGCATGTCCCGTCCGGCGCAACGCGCATGCCCGCCCAGGCGCCGCTCCAGCGGCGGAGTTGACCTCGCGGGCGGGCCCTCGATCGGGGACGGTCGTCCTCGGAGGGATCCAGCGCCGCGCGCGTGCGTATCGCCGACGGACGCTGGACCGGGGACCCATCAGGCTCGCTCGCAACGGGCCCGCCCGCGTCGCCGCCGCGCGTGCCGGCCGGTGGAGCGGACAGCCTCCTTCGTCCCACCTTCGGACTGAACCTGTCGCGCGGGCTGGCGCCGCCGCCCGCGAGCCCTGGGGGGACCGCGCGGGCCGGCTCGCTTCGGCGGTCGCGCTCACAAATCCGGATGCGCGGTGAGCCGCGTGGGGGTGTCGTGGGCTCCCGATTCGAGGGGGCGACGGAGGGGCGGCGCGCTTGCGGAGGGACTCGCGCGTGGCGACCGCTCCCTCCGCGGTCGGCCTCGAGTGGAACTCCCCCGAATCAAGTTCGAGCCGCGACGAGTGC
>JACRIO010000212.1 GCA_016220035.1 Planctomycetota bacterium
AGCGCCGCACGTCGCCGACGAGTGCCGCGAAGCGCGTCCGTTCCGCTGGGAACGCGCGCTCGACGCTCTCGCAGAGCCGCGCGCCGCCGTTCGCGAACTCGAGGCGCGCCGAGGGGAACACGATCTCGGAGAAGGTCTGCTCGCGGAGGCAGAGCTCGTCGCGGTCGATGCGCAACTGCCGCAGGAGCTTCGCGAGCGGCGCCGACTTGTCGCTGCGTGGCGCCGCGTTGGTCAGGGCGTGCAGGCCGGTGTCGAGCCGTCTTCCCGCGCGCTTGTAGAAGGAATTGAGCCCGCCGACGAGCGCGTGGCGTTCGAGCACGACGACCTTGCGCTCGAACTGCGCGAGACGGATCCCCGCCGCGAGGCCGGAGAAACCGGCCCCGATGACGATCGCGTCGTAGCGCTCGGCGGACACACGGGCCTCGGGCGGCTCAGACGCCGACCTTGAGCGGCTTGCCCGCGAGCTTCGGCCCGAGGTACGCGACGCAGCCGTCGAGCGTCGCGAGCTCCTTGTACTCCTCCTCGGGGATCTGCACTCCGTAGCGCTTGCGCAGCTCCATCACGATGTCGAGGAAGTCCATGGAGTCGAGCTCGATCTGGTCGCGCAGACGCTCCTCTGTCTTCAGGCTGGAGAGGTCCTCGTCCGGAGCGATCGTGTGGATGATGTCCTTGACGGCCTCGATGATCTCTTCGCGGGTCATGTCGACGGTGCAGTAGGGGAGTGGGGGAGAGGTTTCAGTTCACGCAGCGCCGCACGACGACGGCGGAGTTGATGCCGAGCATGCCGAAGGACAGGTTCAGGATCGTGTCGATCCGACCGAGCCGCTTCGGCTGGTTCACGACGAGGTTGCGCACCTCGCAGGCGGGGTCGAGCTCGTCGACGTTGATCGTGGGGTGCGCGTAGCCGTCGTCGAACGAAGGCAGGTTGCCCGCGAGCTCGAGCGCGCCCGCGGCCCCCATCGTGTGGCCGATGAAGCTCTTCGTGTTGTTCACGTGCGTGCGCGGGCTGTCGCCGAACACCTTGCGCAGCGCCTCGCACTCCTGCTGGTCGCCCATCGGCGTCGCGGTGGCGTGGCTCGATACGAGGTCGACCTCGTGCGGCGCGATGCGCGCTCTCGCGAGCGCGCCGCGCATGCACTCGTTCTGGCGCTCGGAGAGCGGCAGCACGAAGTCGGACGCGTCCGAGTTCACCTTCCAACCCACGAGCTCGCCGTGGATCCGCGCGCCGCGCCGCTGCGCGTCCTCGAGGCGCTCCAGGACGTACAGGCAGCCGCCCTCCGACACGACGATGCCGTTGCGGGCCTTGTCGAAGGGCCGCGAGGCCTTCGCGGGATCGACGTGGCACGCGAGCGCGCCCTGCGCCTTGAAGCTCGCGAAGATGCCGAAGGTGTGGATGCTCTCGGAGACGCCGCCGCCCAGCGCCTGGTCGATCTCGCCGAGCTGCAGCATCTGCGCGGCGTGGATCATCCCGAGGTTGCCGGCGGCGCACGCGGCGCCGATGCAGTACGCGGGGCCGGTGATGCCGAACGCGAGGCTGACCTCGCCCGCGGGGTTGTTCGCGACCGTGCGCGGGTTGTGGTGGTGCGACCAGTAGGCGAGGTCGAAGGCGTACTGAGCGACCTCGTGGATCTGGTTCTCCGTCTCGACGTTGCCGTGCTCCGTCGTGCCGACGTAGATGCCGATGCGCGCGCGATCGAGGGTCGCGAGGTCCAGCCCCGCGTCCTTCAGCGCCTCGCCCGCGCAGTAGATGCCGATGGAACCCGCGCGCGTGCCGCGGCGCAGCTCCTTCTTCTTCTGCCAGCGCAGCGCGTCGAAATCGCAGACGCCGGCGAGCGTCTCGCCCACGTGGCGGATCGACCACCTGCGCACGCCCGACCTCCCCGCGAGCAGGTTCGCGCGGTACTCCGCGAGCGTGTTCCCGTTCGGGCTCGAAAGCCCGATGCCGGTGATCACGATGCGCGGGAGCTCAGCCACGCTCCGCCTCGTTCGCGCCGCGCGCGGACGCGGAGCGCGCGGGCCGCAGCGTCTTCTTCGGCGTCGGCGTCACGTCGAGCTCCTCGTCGTCGTCCGCGTCGTCGTCGTCGGCGGGCATGCGGGCGAGCAGGTCGTTCACGTGGGGTCCGTCGGACGGGTTCGCGCGCGTCGGCGTGCGCATGCCGACCTTGAGCGCCGCGTTCACGGCGCGCGACAGGATGCTCTCGCTGTCGCCGAGCGCGCGCTCGACCGAAGAGAACACGAGCTGCATCACGGCGTCGGCGATGTCGAGCGACGTCAGGATCGAGCGCAGCGAGAGCACGCGCGGGTCCTTCTCGCCGTAGCGGCCCTTCACGTACTCGAGCGTCGTCTGCGACGCGACGCGGAGCTTGCCGAAGACGACCTGTTCGCGCCGACGGAAGACCGTGGCGACGATCGAGAGCGTGTTGCCGACCGGCGCGTGGAGATGACAGCGGCGGTGCGAATCGAAGTCGGAGCGGATGGCGCCCCACTCGGTGAGCTCGTTCAACGCGGTGCTCGTGGCGCCCTGCGAGAGCGCGAGCTCCTGGCTGATCTCGCGCGACGAGAGCGGCTGGCCCGCGAGCACGAGCAGACCCCAGATGCGGCCGTGCAGGCGCTTGAAGCCGAAGGTCTTGAAGAACAGCTCGAAGGTCGGGAGCTGTTCGGAGAGCTGCTCGTCGAGGCCGGTGAACTCGGCCGGGGCGGCGGGGGCGGTCTTCTGGGCCATGGGGGTCGGCGCGGATGGGGAGCGCCGGGAGGCGGGGCGGGGTGCGGGCGCGTCGCGCGCGTCAGAGAGTTCAGGTTTATCAGATATCCGGCGGCCGAGGTGATCGCATCCCTGGGCGGGCTTGTCCACGGAAGGGGCGGAAAAAGCGGTGGGTGAGCGCGGGGCCGTCGCCGATGCCGCCCGAGGGAGGCGGAGGGCGCCCCGAGCCGGGCCGCGTTCCGCGCGGGCACCACCGATCTCCCCGGGCGCCGCGCGCCCCGTCCCGTCGCTCCCCGGGCGGAACCGGGACCGCGCCCGCGCGGCATGCTCGTCCGCCGCGGCGGCCCGAGCGGTGCGACGCCGATCGCGAGCCCTTGCGCGATCCGGAGGCGTGCCGGAGGCTCTAGCCATGCTCCTCTCGACCCGCACCTTCTATTGTTGGCTCTGCGCCGCGGCCCTCTTCCTCCTCGCCGCCCAGGCCCGCGCGGGGATCGTGGACGTGAGCATCCAGGGCTTCGGCTTCAACGGCCAGCACCTGACCATCGCGCTGGGCGACACCGTCCGGTGGCGGCAGTTCGACGCGACCACGCACACGGTCACCGAAGGCACCGATCTCGTGCTCAACGGCAACGAGGCCTTCCACCACAGCTTCCCGTCGGCGTCGACGAACCCCGCGCCGTTCAGCGTGACCTTCGACGCGGCGTTCCTCGCGGCGAACCCACGCACGGGCAATCGCTACGACTACTTCTGCGTGCCGCACTCCTCCTTCATGCACGGCTCGGTCACGGTCGACACGGGCCCGGGCACGCCGTTCTGTTTTTGCGCAAACCCACTGTGCCCCGGCATCAACGCCGACGCGGGCGCGGGCTGCGCGAACGCGGCCGTGGTGTTCAACGGCGCGCGCATGCTGGGCACGGGCACGGCGAGCATCGCGACGGACGACCTCGTGCTCACGATCGATCGCCTGCCGGCGAATGGGTCCGCGCTCCTGTTCCGCTCGACGAGCGCGGACGGAGCGAACCCCGCGGTGTTCCAGGACGGCTTCCTGTGCCTCCAGACCCCGTACGTCCGAACGCGCCTGATCCCGGCCAATGCGGCGGGCGTCGCGCAGTTCGGCCCCGGCCTCGTCGCGCCGACGCAGCCCACCTTCCGCCCGATCCTCGCGGGCCAAACGTGGCACTTCCAGGTGTGGTACCCCGAAGCCCCAGGCCTCGGGAACTGCGGCACGGGGTCGAACGTGTCGAACGGGTACTCGGTGGCGTTCGCGCCCTGATCCACCGCGACGGACGAACTCCCGTTGGCCCGCCGGGACGACCGCGCGGGCCGCTCTCGCTTCTGGACGCGAGCTACGCCTCGACGCCGAGCATGAGGCAGTGGAGACCGCTGCCGATGCCGAGCAGCGCGACGCGGTTCCCCGCGCGGATCACGCCGCGTTCGACGGCGAGCGAGTACGAGAGCGGCAGCGACACCGAGCCGATGTTGCCGAGCTCCTCCACGGTGGGGAAGTCGCGCTTCGGATCGAGCGCGAGCGTTTCGAAGAGCAGGCGGCGGTGCGCGGTGCCGACCTGGTGCGTGACGATGCGGTCGATCGATGAGGCGCTCCACTCGAGCTCCGCGAGGAAGCGCGGCCACGTCTTCGCCGCGAGCGCGTTGCCCGCCTGCAGCAGTGCTTCCGCGTCCGTCTCCATCAACGGTCCCACGCCGCCTTCGCGCACGGCGCCGCGGCACAGCGTGTTCGCCGACGAGTCCGCGAGCGCCACGCCGCCGACGAGGCGTGAGTTCTTGGTCGCGATGGAGGAGTGCGCGAGCACCATCGCGGCGCCGCCCGCGCCGATCGTCAGCGACGCGTGGGCGCGTTTCAGCTCGGCGCGGCCCGCGCGTGGATCGGTCGTGAGGAACTGGATCGTTTCCTCGACGAGCGCGCCGCCGTCCTCGCCCGACACGACGAGCGCCGCGTCGATCTCGCGTCGCTCGATCTGGCTCGCCGCGACGCACAGCGCGTTCGCGAAGCCGAGGCACGCGTTCGACAAGTCGTACGCGATGCACGTCGAGGGGAGCTCGAGCGCGTGGTGCACGACCGACGCCGTCGCGGGCTCGAGGAAGTCGCGGCACACGCCCGCGTGGATCAGGAGGCCGACGCGATCGCGCTCCACGCCGCTGCGCTCGAGCGCCGACGCGCCCGCGCGCGCCGCGATGGTGCTCGGCTGCGTGCCCGGCGCGAAGAAGCGGCGCGCCTGGATGCCGCTCATCAGCTCGATGCGTCCCGTCGAGAGCCGCAGGCGCTCGTACAGCGGCGCGAGCCTCTGCTCGAGCTCCTCCGACGTCACCACGCGCTCGGGGAGCACGTGGGCGTGGGCTTCCAGACGGACTTCGTGCCAGCGCATGCGCGCGGCCGTCGGGCCGCAAGGCGGAGCAGGATAAGGGCTTGGCGCGCGGCCACAACCCGCGCGCGCGAACTCCGCGCGAACTCGCTGCCCCGGCGTCGGGCCTCCTTGGCGGATTCGGAGCCCTCGGTCATGCTGTCCGGCCCCATCCCGATGACTGCGAAGCCCCCCACGATCCTCCACGTGGACATGGATGCGTTCTATGCATCCATCGAAATCCGCGACGATCCCTCGCTCGCCGGCCGCCCCGTCTGCGTCGGCGGACCGTCGGACCAGCGCGGCGTGATCGCGGCCGCGTCGTACAAGGCGCGCGAGTTCGGCGTGCACTCCGCGATGCCCACGGCGGAAGCGCGGCGGTTGTGTCCCGACCTCGTGCTCCTGCCGCCCGACTTCGACCGCTACACGGCCGTGTCGCGCGCGATCATGGCGATCTTCCGCCAGTACACGCCGCTCGTGGAGCCGCTCTCGCTCGACGAGGCCTTCCTCGACGTCGCCGGGAGTGAGCGCCTCTTCGGCGACGCGCAGGCGATCGGCCGCGCGATCAAGCGCGAGATCCTGCGGCAGACGGGGCTCGTCGCGTCGGTCGGCGTCGCACCGTCGAAGTTCCTCGCCAAGCTCGCGAGCGAC
>JACRIO010000213.1 GCA_016220035.1 Planctomycetota bacterium
GTGGCGCGTCGGCGTCGCGTGGGGCGTCGGACACGCCGCGGGTGCCTTGCTCGGCGCGGCGCTCGTGCTCGCGCTGCGCGCGACGCTCCCCGGCGTCGAGGGGGCGCTCCCCGCGCTCTCCGAGCGCGCCGTCGGCGTCGTCTTGTGCGGCGTGGGCGCGCTCGGTCTCCACGCGGCCTTGCGCACGCGCGTGCACATCCATCCGCACGCGCACGAGGGGTTGGAGCACGCGCACGCGCACCTCCATCTCTTCGGGCGCGACCACGCGCGTCACCCGCACGCCGCGTTCGCGATCGGTCTCCTGCACGGGGTCGCCGGCCTGTCGCACCTCTTCGCCGTGCTGCCGGCGCTCGCGTTGCCGGGGACACTCCTGCCCGCGACGTACCTCGCGGGCTACGGCTTCGCCTGCCTCGCCGCGGTGACCGGCGTCGCCGCCGCGATCGGCTGGACGACGCCGTCGAGCTCGCCGCGCCGCGCGCGCGCCGCCGTGCTCGCCGCGAGCGCCGCGAGCCTCGCGATCGGCGTGCTCTGGATCGTGCACCCGCTCTGAGCAGGCGCTCAGCCGCCGTTCAGCGCGTCGTCGAGCCCCGACGGATCGTCCGCGAGCGCCGCGCACGGCGGCGTGTCGTCGTCGAGGTGGTCGAGGTAGCCCTGCGGCAGCGCGACTTTCTCCTGCGCGCGGCCGGCCTTGCCGCGGTGGGCGCGGAGACCGCTGAGCGGAAACGGTTCGTCCATGTCGAGGCGCGACAGCGCGAGGAGCATCGCTTCGATCGTCGCGACGCGCACGAGCTCTTCGCGCACCGCGGACGAGTGCTTGAAGCCCTTCGTGTACCACGCGCACCACTTGCGCATCTGGCGCATGCCGGAGTCGGGGCCGAAGAACTCGGTCAGGCGTCGCGCGTGGTCGGTCATGATCGCGACGATCACCCCGAGCTTCGGCGGCGGCGCCGGTTCGCGGCCGTCGAACACATCCGCGAGCTCGCGGAAGAGCCACGGGCGTCCGAGGCAGCCGCGCCCGACGATCACCGCGTCGCAGCCCGTCGCGCGCATCATCCGCAGCGCGTCGAAGCACTCCCACACGTCGCCGTTCCCGAGCACGGGGATCGAGACGTGCTGCTTCAACCGCGCGATCGCGTCCCAGCGCGCTTCGCCGGAGTAGAGCTGCGCCGCCGTGCGCGAGTGCAGGCCGATCGCGGCGGCGCCTTCCTCCTCGGCGACGCGGCCGGCGTCGAGGTAGGTGATGAGCGTGTCGTCGATCCCCATCCGCACCTTGATCGTGAACGGCACGCTCCCCGCGCCCCCGACGCCGGCGCGCACGATGCGCGCGAGCAGCTTCGGCTTGAGCGGGATCGCGCTGCCGCCGCCGTTGCGCGTCACCTTCGGCACGGGGCAGCCAAAGTTCATGTCGAGGTGGTGCACGCCCTGGTCGACGAGCGCGCGCGCCATCTCGCCGACGTCCTTCGGCTCCGTCCCGTAGATCTGCACCGAGCGCGGCGTCTCGTCGGGGCGCGAGCTCGCGAGGAGGTGCGTCAAGCGGTTCCCGTTCAGGAACCCGCGCGCCGTGATCATCTCGCTCACGAAGAGGCCGGCGCCCTGCTCGCGGCACATCGCGCGGAACGGATGGTTCGTGACGCCCGCCATCGGCGCGAGCACGACCGGCGGCCAGATCGAGAGCGGTCCGAGCGCGAGCGGCCGGAACTCGCCCGTCCGCGCGAGCGGCACGGATTGGTTCACGCTCGTCGCGAAGCGCGCGGGCGGGATCGGACGCTCCTCCACGGCGTGCTCCTCAGCGCGGTCCCGCCGGCGCGTCGCGCTTCGACGGCACGCGGTTCTCCGCGGGGATGGGCCACGCGCCAGCGGGGGTCTCGCCTGCGAGCGCTTCGAAGCTCGCGATGCCGCGCCCTTGCTCGCGCTTGACGTCCTTCGGGAGCCCGTCGCCGGTGACCGCCGACGTCAGGAAGCCCGCGTGCGTGCGCACGAGCAGCGTCTCCTTCTCGTCGATGCGCAGCTCCCACGGCCCGACCGCGGGCTCGAAGTCGTCGAAGAAGAGCGCTTTGAAGGCGCCTTCGCGCGCGTGGTGCGCGACGAGGAGCGGCGTGAGCACGCTGCCGACGTCGACGACCAGCACCTTGTCCTTCACGGGGTCGTTGCGCACGAACTGGCCGCCGACGCGGCGCTCGACGTTGAGCACGCCGCCCGCGAGCTGCCCCTTCGTCGTGACATCGAGCGTTCCGGACTTCACCACGAGCTCGAACGCGACGACGCGGTCCTCCTTCACCGTCTGCGCCAGGACGAGGTCCGTGTCGGGCGTCGAGAGCCCGCCGAGCGTGCGCATGCGCGTCGCGTAGACGAGCGCGCCGTCGTCCTGCCGCACGACGGCCCAGTGCTCGCCCGTGACGCGCAGGCCGACCACGCGCTGCTCCGTCCGCCCGCGCGCGATCACGGTGCCCGGCGGGAGGTCGGGCGGCGCGAGTTCGATCGGCTCGCGTCCCATCACGCGTTTCTGCAGCGCGATCTGGCGCGCCTTCAGGTCGTCGAGCAGGCCGTCGAGCGTCTTTCGGTCGAGCACGCGCCCGCGCAGGACCACCAGCTTGGGGTCGCGCAGCGCCGCCACGTCCACTTCCGGATCGCCCGCGTAGGCGACGAGGTCCGCGACCTTGCCCGGCGCGAGCGTGCCTCGGTCCACGAGGCCGAGGTGCTGCGCCGCGTCGCACGTCGCCGCGCGCAGGACCGCGGACGGCGAGATCCCCGCGCGCGCCCACAGCACGAGTTCCTCCACGAGTGCACGCCCGGGGAAGAGCCACGGCCGCGGGCTCGCGCTGCCGGGCAGGAGCCGCGCGTGCTGTTCGTGGAGCGCGCGCAGGAGCTCTTTCTGGAGCGCGACGGCCGCCACACCCGTGCGCTGCAGCTCGAGCCCCTTCTCGCCGGTGAACAGCCGCCGGCGCTGCTCCGCGTCGGTCACCCATTCGTGGACGTAGAGCGGCGAGAGGTGCGGGAGCTCCGGCCCGTCCGTACGCGGCTCGACGCACCGCACCGCGTGCAGCGCGAGCGTCGGCACGAGCAGAGTGCCGCTCTTCGCGAGCCGTTCGACGCGCGGCGCGAGCTCGGCGAGCGTGACCTCGCTCCACGCCTTCTCCGCGGGCAGGAGCGCGTCGATGTGATGCAGCCCGTCCTGCTTCGCGTCGAGCGCCTCGAACAGACTCGACGAAGCGAGCACCGGACCGAGGACGAGCAGGTGTTTCTCGTGCGCGACGTCGAGCAGCTTCCTCCACGTGCTCGTCGTGAGCCCCGGCCCCAGCGCGATCCAGTCGAGCGCGCTCTCGCCGAGCAGGCGCCGCACCTTCTCGTCGGCCGCCTCCGCCGACTCGAGCACGATCCCGTGACGCGCGGAAGCCCCCGTCATCGGCGCGCCGGCCGTGAACAAGGCCGGCCCCGGCCCGCGGTCGCGCGCGGCGAGCATGCGCTCGGCCATCGCGGGCGTCAGGTCTCCGCCCTGGTCGACGACGAGCGTGACGCCGGACGCGACGTAGAGCCGATCGTGCTCGGGGTCGTGGTTGACGAGCCCGTCGATCAGCCCGGGGAGGAAGTGCAGTCCCGCGCAGTCGACGCGCCGCGCGTCGGGCGGAAAGGCGGCGGTTTTCTCCGGCGGCGACAGCGCCACGATGCGCCCGTCCTGCACGAGGACGTCGAGCGCGCGCGGCGCCTCGCCCGGGACGAGCGTGTGGACGATGGCGCCGGAGAGCACGACGCTTTCGATGAAGGTCATCAGCATGGGTTCGTCCGCGCGCCGTTCACGCCGCGCGCGGCCCGACGTTATAAGGTCTCCCCCGCGTCGACGCTCTCGCGCGGCTCCCGAGGCGCGCAAGAGCTCCAGAATGACCGACACACGACCGACCGTCCGCCTCGCGACCGACGAGCTCCCGCTCGGGCCCTGGATCTACGCACGGCAGGTCGAACCGCCGCGGGAGGGCGTCGAGGACGGCGCGCTCGTCGAGGTCGAGGACGCCTCCGGCCGCTTCGTCGCGCACGCGCTCTACAACGCGAACTCGGACATCCGCCTGCGCGTCCTCGCGCGCGGCAAGAAGAGCGACCTGCGCGAACCGCGCGACTTCCTCCTGCGCGCGCTCTCGAACGCCGACCGCCTGCGCAAGAAGCTCCTGCGCCTGCCCGAGGTGACCGAGGCCTACCGCGTCGCGCACGCGGAGGGCGACGACCTGCCCGGCCTCGTCGTCGACCGTTTGGGCTCCGTGCTCGTGTGCGAACACCACGCGCTCGGCTTCTGGAAGCTGCGCGCGGACGTCGAGTGGGCCTTGAACGAGCTCTACCCCGGCTTCGAGGTCGTGCACAAGGTGCCCAAGTCGGCCGAGAACGCCGAGCGTTTTTCGCCCGAACCCCCGCGCGACGTCGGCGAGACGACGTTCCTCGAGCACCAGGTGCGCTACCGCGTGACCCCAGGACGCGGACACAAGACGGGCTTCTTCTGCGACCAGCGCGACAACCGGCTCGAGGTCGCGCGCTACGCCCGCGGTCAATACGTACTGGATCTCTGCTGCAACACCGGCGGCTTCGCGCTGCAGGCGGCCCGCGCTGGGGCGCAGCGCGTGCGCGCGGTCGACCTCGACGAGGTCGTGCTCGAGCGCGCGCGCGCGGCCGCGGACGAGAACCAGCTCTCGGTCGAGTTCCAACACGCCGACGCCTTCGACGTGCTGCGCGCGGCGCGGACCGACCGCGAGCGGCCCGGCGTGGTCGTGCTCGACCCGCACAAGATCGTCGCCAACAGGAATCAGCTGGAAGAGGGCCTCCACCGCGACGGCGACATGAACACGCTGGCGCTGGAGACCGTGAAGCCGGGCGGCCTGCTCGCGACGTTCTCCTGCTCGGGCGCGCTCGATCTGCCGACCTTCCTCGGCATGCTCTTCCAGTCCGCGCGCCGCGCGCGCCGGCCCATCCGGCTCCTCGGCGTGCTGGGTGCCGCGGCCGATCATCCGCAGCGGCCCGAGTTCAGCCGCTCCCGCTATCTGAAAGGTGCCCTGCTCGCCGTGGACTGACCCGCGCTCCGGAGTGGAAGCCGCGTCCGGTTTCGGGCATCATGTTCGCCCTTGCGCCCCTGCGTCGGAGCCCCACGGCTCCCGCGGGGGCGCGACCGTCCGCTCCCCCTGTTTTTTCACCCCGCCGAGCCCGCCATGAGCCTGATCCTCCTCGCCGCGCAAGAGAAGTGGCCCGAGTTCGACGAACGCTGGAGCACCCTGATCTCGTCCGACGAGCCGGTCGAGGACCTGATCGGGGCGCTGCGCCTCGCCCTGGAGAAAAAACGCCTCGCGCGCTGCCTCCCGATGATGCGCGAGCACGCGCAGAGCCTCGTGGGCCGCGGCCGCGCCGCCGACGCCGCGCGCATCTTCGGCCTCGCCGTGCAGGGCGGCGGTCCGCCCGCCGAGTTCGCCGGCCCCTTGTTCGAGGCCGCGGCCAAGGCCTGGGGCGACGAGACGTGGTGGGAAGTCTACACGCGCCTCTCGGGCCTCGAAGCCAACCTCGGCGACCCGCGCAAGGCGTGGATCGCGTTCGACCGGCTCATGTTCTTCCAGGTCGGACGGCTCGTGTACCACGCCGGCGGTTGGGGCACGGGCGAGGTCAAGGAGGTCGCGCTGGAGGCGCTCGACCTCCAGATCCAGTTCACCGGCGGCCGCAAGGATCGTTTCCCGATGCAGGCGGCGATGGAGATCTTCGAGCCGCTGCCCGAGAGCGACCTGCGCTCGCAGCACTTCCGCAGCCCGGACGCTTTGAGGAAGAAGATCAAGGACGAGCCGCTCGCCGTGCTCCGGAACGTCCTCGAGCGCCATCACGGCCGCGCTTCGACGATCTCGATCAAGAACGCGCTCGCGCAGGTCGGCGTCGACGGCACGGCGTGGAACGGCTGGTGGCGCAAGGCGCGCAAGCAGGCCGAGTCGAGCGAGTGGTTCAAGGTGACGGGCACGCCGCTGCGCGGCGACGTGCAGCTCCTCCACAACGCGATGGACGCGGTGGCGGACCTGCGGCGCCAACTCGAGAACGCGACGGCGCTCTCGGACGTGCTCTCGCGCGTGCGCGAGCAGCTCACGGGCAACCAGGACGAGCGCATGCGCGTCATGCTGCTCGAGGTGCTCGAGGCGAAGGCGACGAAGACGAACGAGCCCCTTCCGTTGCGCATGGCGGCGTGGCTGGTTCTGCGCGAGGAGCGCGGCACGGCGCCCGAGCCGCTGCTCGAGACGCTGCGCGCGGCCGCCGCGGAGCCGCCGCCGAGCGATCCGGGCAAGACGCCCGCGCTCTGGGCGCATTTCCAATCGCTCCCCGGCCTGCGCGAGCAGGAGCGCTGCGTCTCGGCGCTCCAGGAAGTGCTCGGCGAGGGCTGGGCCGACGAGGCCGTGCGCAACCTGCAGCACGCGCCGGCCGGCATGGCGCGCCTGCTCGTCGACACGCTCTACTCCGCCGGCCGCGCGGCGGACCTCGGCGCCGCGTACAAGGACCTCCTCGCGCGTCCATTGCGCGCGCCGGAGGTGCTGCTCGGCCTCGCGCGGCTCGGCGAGAGCGGAAAACTCCCCGGCGACCTGCCGACGCCGGTGCAGCGCGCGCAGGCGCTACTCGCGCTCGCGTCCTACCTCTTCGTGAACCGCCGCGGCGACGCGAACAACCTGCGGTCGAACACGCGTCTCGCCGAGTTCTTCACGAAGGGCAAGGACTCCGTGCTCCGGCGGCTGCTCCACGGCGCCGACCCCGAGGCGATCGCAAGCCTGCAACGCACGGTCGGGCGCGGGGTCGACGAGACGATCGACAACCAGTTCACCGACATCTACATGCGCGTGACGCCGGCCGCGATGCGCGCGGCGCCCGCGAACTTCTGGGAGAACGACCGCATCTACACGACGCGCAAGGGACTCGAGCGGCGCAAGGGGGAGCTCCACCACCTGCGCGAGGTCAAGATCCCCGCGAACCAGGACGCGATCGGCCGCGCGGCGGCGATGGGCGACCTCTCGGAGAACTCCGAGTGGGAAGCGGCGATCGAGGAACAGCGCAACCTGACGACGCGCGCCGCGGAGATCGAGGGCGAGTTGCGGCGCGCCGTGACCATCGAGGACGAGATCCTGCCCGAGGGGCTGGTCTCGCCCGGCACGCGCGTCCGCTACAAGGACCTCGGCGCGGGCGCCGTCCACGAGATCACGATCCTCGGCCCGTGGGACACCGACGGCGCGGAGCATGTGGTCTCCTACCGCGCGCCGCTCGCCGCGGGGCTGCTCGGAAAGCGCCCCGGCGAGAAGGTCCAGGTGCAGCTCCCCTCGGGCACGCTCGCGATCGAGGTGGTCGGGGTCGAGACCCACCCGCTGGGCGAGTGAGCGGTGCGAAAGCGGCCTGGAAACACTCCCCAGGCCGCTTTTCGCTCCAGGATCAGACGATCATGATACGATGACTTCGTCGTGATCGCCCCCACCGCGCACCTCGGCGCCGCGCTGCGCCTCTTCGGGGAACCGACGCGTCTGCGCATCCTCGGGTTGCTCGAACTCTCCGAGCTCTCCGTGGGCGAGCTCGCGGACGCACTCGGCATGCAGCAGAGCCGCGTGTCGAACCACCTGCGCCTCCTGCGCGACGCGCACCTCCTCCAAGAGCGGCACGAAGGACGCGCGACCTACCTGCGCCTCGGCGTGCCGGAGGAGGTGACCGACGACCTCGTCGCGCGTTTGTGGTCGACCCTGCGCGCGGAGATCCCGACGCTGCCCGAGTTCACGTCCGACGTCGCGCGCCTGCACGCCGTGATCGCGAGACGCCGCGCGCGCTCGCGCTCCTTCTTCGACCGCGTCGCGAGCGAGTGGGAGAAGATCGGCGTCGACTTCGAGCACGGCGAAGCCCGCGAGCGCGTCGCCGCGCACGTCTTCGCGCGCCCGCTCGTGCTCGCCGACCTCGGGTGCGGCACGGGCTACCTCGCGAGCAGCCTCGTGGGCCTGTGCGCGAAGCTCGTGTGCGTCGACAGCTCCGCCGCGATGCTCGAGGAGGCGCGGAAGAAGCTCGAACCGATCGCGCGCGGTGCTGCGCTCGAGTTCCGCCGCGGCGAGCTGGACGAGCTGCCGATCGCGGACGACGAGCTCGACGGCTGCGTCGCGGGCATGGTGCTTCACCACCTCGACGACCCCGCCGACGCCGTGCGCGAGATGCGCCGCGTGCTGAAGCCTGGTTCCTCCGCCGTCGTCCTCGAGCTCGCGCCGCACAAGGAGGAGTGGATGCGCGACGAGCAAGGCGACCACCACCTCGGTCTCGACCCGCGCGACGTGCGCATTGCTTTCGAGCGCGCCGGCTTCGTCGACGCGCGCATCGAGGCCGTCGAGGATCGCTACCAGCCCAAGCGTCGGGAACCCGCTTCGTCCGAAGCGGCACCGGCGCTCCCGTTGTACATCGTCCGGGGCCGCGTGCCCTCCGGCGCATGAATCCGAGGCACGCCGTCGTTCCACGAACCCA
>JACRIO010000214.1 GCA_016220035.1 Planctomycetota bacterium
CGCGTCGTTGCACAGCGCGGCCGCTTCGAGCAGCGCGAGGAGCGCGGCATTGCTCGCGACATCGATCACGCGGCCGTCCTCGAGGAACTCGCCCGCCGGCGCATAGCCCACGCCCGTCACCTCGATCTCGCGACCGTCCGGGAGGTAGAGGGCCGCGACCGTCAACTCGTTGCGCGTCAGCGTCCCGGTCTTGTCGGAGCAGATCACCGACGTCGATCCCAGCGTTTCGACCGCCGCGAGCTGCCGCACGATCGCCCGCCGCGCCGCCATGCGCTGCATGCCGACCGCGAGGCCGACGGTGAGCGCGACGGGCAGGCCCTCGGGCACGACGGAGACGAGCTGGCTGATCGCGACCATCCACACTTCGGCCGCGGGCAATCCACGCAGGTGGCCAGCCATCACGACGCTCGCGCACACGAGGAGCGCGACCACGAGCAGGACGCGGCCGAACTGCGCCATGCGCCGCTCGAGCGGCGTCGTCACGCGCGGCGCGGCGCTCGTGAGCAACGCGATGCGTCCGAACTCGGAGGCGACGCCCGTCGCGACGACGAGCGCGCATCCGTGGCCCGCGGCGACGTGCGTGCCCGCGAAGACGAGGTTCCTGCGCTCGGCGAGCTCCGTGTCGGCGTCGAGCGCCTCGACGCGCTTGTGCACCGGCTCCGACTCGCCCGTGAGCACGCTCTCGGAGGCTTCGAGCCCCGCCGATTCGACCACGCGCGCGTCCGCGCCGATCGCGTCGCCCGCGGCGAGGACGAGCAGGTCGCCGGGCACGAGTTCCTCGGCGTCGAGCTCGCGCTCGCGCCCGCCACGGCGCACGCGCACGCGCGGACGCGCGAGCCGGCGCAAGCCCTCCATCGCGTGCTCGGCGCGCCCCTCTTGGATCGTCCCGATCACGGCATTGACGAGCAGGACGCCGAGGATGACGCCGACGTCGACGAGCTCGTCGAGGGCGAGCGCGATCGCCGCCGCGACGAAGAGCAGGTAGATCAGCGGGCTCTTGAACTGCCGCGCGAAGACCGCGAGCAGCGTCGTGCGGCGCGCCTCCGGCAGGCGGTTCCATCCCGAGCGCGAACGGCGCGCTTCGACCTCGGCATCGTCGAGGCCGCGCGACGGATCCACCGCGAGCCGGGTCGCGACTCCTTCCGCGTCGATCGTCCACCACGCGCTCGCGCTGCGCATCGCCTGGGCGACCGCGTGCTCGGAACCAGGCTCTTGCATCGCGCGCGCTCCCGCGGGGTGGATGTCGTCGTTGGAGTCAGTGGCCGACGCGAGCGGGACACGGCGTCGCACCGCGCGCGCTCGCCGTCAATCGTGCGCGAGGTCGGCGTCGTCGACGCGCACGATCAGGGTGGGAACGCGCCCGCGCCGCAGGAGCGCCTCCGCCACGGAGCCGAGCAATACGCGCTTCAATCCGGAGCGGCCGTGCGATGCGATGCACACCAGCTCCGCGCCGAACTCCTGCTCCGCGCGGCACAGCACGGTGACGACGTGCCCCTGCGGAGCTTCGAGCACGTGCCGATGAACCTCGACGCCGTGCGGCGGCGGACACGTGCGCGCGAGCGAGTCGAGGGCGACGCTCGCCTCCCTGCGCATGCGCTCCCATTCCTCCGCCGTCGGGATCACCGGACCGTAGTGCGCGTACAGCGGATTGGGCGCCTCGTGACGCTCCATCACGTGCACGAGATGGATCGTCCCCTTCGGCGCGACGAGCGCGCAGGCGTGAGCGAGGGCGCGCTCGGCGCGCTCGGAGAGATCGGTCGGCACGAGGATTCGACGGTACACGGGCAGGGTGTTCGGCGCGGCCATGGCATGCGCTCCAGGTCCACGATCGTCTACGGCGAGCGCGCCTCCAGCGACCGGGGGCGGTCGCCGTATTCCGGCGAACCCTTGGGCGTAGGCAGCGCGCGTTCCTGCGTCGACGAGTGCGGGAGGCCGGGATAGGCTCTGCGCCCTTCGTCCCGCGCATCCCCGCCGCCACCCCCACGCCGTGAGCACCAACCGCGTCGCCGTCGTCGAGTCGAACCTCGACCTCTACCTCGCGTCCGCGCAGCCCGCGGCGCGTCTCCTCGCTCCCGACGAACCGCTGCGCGCGGGTTCGCGTCTCGCGGCGCGGCAGGCGGTCGAGCTGTTCGAGGACCAGATGCTCTCGCGCGCGCTCGACGTCGCGTCGCGCGAGCTGAAGCGCACGAACCGCAGCTTCTACACGATCTCGAGCGCGGGCCACGAGGACGACGCGGTGCTCGGCGCGCTCCTGCGGCTCGACGATCCGTGCTTCCTGCACTACCGCTCGGGCGGCTTGATGATGGCGCGCAGCCGCAAGGCGAACGAGGTCACGCCGTGCTTCGACACGCTGCTCAGCTTCTGCGCGTCGAGCGAGGATCCGATCAGCGGCGGACGGCACAAGGTGTGGGGCTCGAAGCGCCTGTGGGTGCCGCCGCAGACCTCGACGATCGCGTCGCACTTGCCGAAGGCCGTCGGCCTCGCGTCCGCGATCGGCCGCGCGCGGCGTCAAGGCATCGAGAGCGGGCTTCCGGGCGACGCGATCGTGCTCTGCAGCTTCGGCGACGCGTCCGCGAACCACTGCACGGCGCTCTCGGGCTTCAGCGCCGCACGCTACATGAAGAAGCGCGGCGGCCCGTGCCCGATCCTTTTCCTGTGCGAGGACAACGGCATCGGCATCTCGGTCGACACGCCGCCGAATTGGATCGCGGAGACGTTCTCGAACCAGCCGAATCTGCGGTACGTGCGCGCGGAGGGCGAGCTCGACACGCTCTTCGACGCATGTTTCGACGCGATCGACTCGTGCCGCGCGACGCGCACGCCGACGTTCCTCCACCTGAAGACGACGCGCCTGTGGGGTCATGCGGGCAGCGACGTCGAGACGACCTATCGAACCCTGGAGGAGATCGAGGCGATCGAAGCGCGTGATCCGTTGCTGCGCAACGCGAAGCGGATCGTCGAGACCGGCGCCGCGACGCCGGCGGAGCTCCAAGCACTCGTCGCGGACACGCGCGCGCGCGTGATGGCCGTCGCGGAGGAAGCGGCGCGCCGTCCCAAGCTCACGACGCGCGCCGCGGTCGTCGCTCCGCTCGCGCCGTGGAACGAAGCGGCGGTACGCGCGAAGGCCGCCGAGCCCGTGGCCGCGACGAAGCGCGCCGAGCACTGGGGCGGACAACTGCCCGAGACCGTGAAGAGCCCCGCGAAGCGCTCGATGGCGGCACACATCAACCACGCGCTGCACGACGAGTTCCTGCGTCGGCCCGAGCTGCTGCTCTTCGGCGAGGACGTCGCGAAGAAGGGCGGCGTGTACGGCGTCACGCAGGGCCTGCAGAAGCGCTTCGGCCTCGCGCGCGTGTTCGACACGCTGCTCGACGAGACGGCGATCCTCGGCATCGCGCAGGGCGCCGCGCACATCGGGTTCCTCCCGCTGCCCGAGATCCAATACCTCGCCTACCTGCACAACGCGCTCGATCAACTGCGCGGCGAGGCGTGCTCGCTCAGCTACTTCTCGAACGGCCAGTTCCAGAACCCGATGGTCGTGCGCATCCAGGGGCTCGCGTACCAGAAGGGCTTCGGCGGGCACTTCCACAACGACAACAGCTTCGGTGCCTTGCGCGACATCCCGGGCTTGATGCTCGCGATCCCTTCACGCGGCGACGATGCGGCGAAGATGCTGCGCGGAGCGATCGCGAGTGCCGCGGCCTGCGGGCGCGTCGTGTGCTTCCTCGAGCCGATCGCGCTCTACCACGAGAAGGACCTGTACGCGGACGGCGACAACGCGTGGCTCTTCGACTATCCGCCGCCGCCCGAGGCGCTCTTCCCCGGTGAGGTCGGCGTGTACGGCGCGGAGCATCGCGACGTGCTCATCGTGAGCTACGCGAACGGCCTGCGCCTGTCGCTCCGCGCCGCGCGCACGCTCGAGAAGCAGCACGGCGTGAAGGCGCGCGTGATCGACCTGCGCTGGATCGCTCCGCTCCCGTTCGAGGCACTCGAGCGCCATGCGGTCGAGTGCAAGTCACTCCTCGTCGTCGACGAATGCCGCTCGACCGGCGCGGGCATCGCCGACGCGGTGATCGCGCACTTCGCCGAGCGCGGCCTCGCGAAGAAGATGAAGAGCGTGCGCGCCGCCGACACCTACGTCCCCCTCGGATCGGCGACGTCCTGCGTCCTCGTCGGCGAGGACGAGATCGTGTCGGCCGCCAAGGAGCTCGTGCGATGAGCCGCGCCGTCCTGCTCTGCCCCGGCCGGGGCTCCTACACCGAGAAGTCGCTCAAGTCGCTGCCGCCCGAGCATCCGTGGGTCGTGCGCGCGGAGGAGCTGCGCCGCGAGTTCGGCCTCGCGTCGCTCGTCGAGCTCGACCAGGCGCCGAAGTGGAACGCGAGCGTGCACCTCGAGCCGCGCAACGTTTCGCCGCTGACCTGGCTCGTGTCGATGCTCGACGCCGCGCAGGCGATGCGCGAGCACCACGTCGTCGCCGTCGCGGGCAACTCGATGGGCTGGTACACGGCCCTCGCCGTCGCGGGCGCGCTCGACTTCGACGACGGGTTCCGACTGATGCAGTCGATGGCGATTTTGCAGCAGGAGCACAAGGACGGCGGGCAGGTGATCTACCCGCAGGTGCAGGAAGACTGGTCGCCCGACCCCGCGCTGATCGCGAACGTGCAGCACGCGCTCGCGAGCTCGAACGGCGAAGCGTTCCCGTCGATCCTGCTCGGCGGACAAGCCGTGCTCGCGGGCACCGAAGCGGGCATCGCGCACCTCCTGCGGACGCTGCCGCGCGTGAAGCTCGGCCAGAACCAGTACCCGTTCCGCCTGATGGGCCACGGGCCGTACCACACGCCGCTGCTCGAGGGCGTGTCGGCGAAGGCGCGCGCAGAGCTGAGCTCGCTCGCGTTCAAGAAGCCGACGGTGACGCTCGTCGACGGTCGCGGCGCGCGCTTCACGCCGTGGTCGACGGACGTCGAAGCGCTGAAGGACTACACGCTCGGCGCGCAGGTCGTGACGCCCTACGACTTCGGCCTCAGCGTGCGCGTCGCCGCGCGCGAGTACGCCCCCGACCTCGTCGTGCTCCCCGGCCCCGGCAACCCGCTCGGATCGATCACGGCGCAGATCCTGATCGCCGACGGCTGGCGCGGGATGAGGACCCGCTCCGACTTCGAAGCGGTGCAAGCGTCGACGCAGCCGATCGTGCGGTCGATGCGGCGGTGAGCGGTAGACTCGCTCCGTGCACTCCTCCAACCCCGGCGACATCACGCTGCTCCTCTCTCGCGCGCGCTCGAACGATGCGCGGGCGGCGGAGGAGCTCTTCCAGCGCCTCTACGGCGAGCTCCGCGCGCTCGCGGGCGCCGCGATGCAGCGCGATCGGGCCGGGCACACGTTGCAACCGACGGCGATCGTCCACGAAGCCTGGATCAAGCTCGCCGCGCCCGGAGCGCTCGGCGTGAACGACCGCGAGCACTTCTTGGCGCTCGCCGCACGCGCCATGCGGCAGGTGCTCGTCGACCACGCGCGCGGCAAGGAACGCGAGAAGCGCGGCGGCGGGCGCGAGGCGATCTCGCTCCACGACGAAGCCGCGCCCTCCGGCATGGCGGAGATCGACGTGCTCGTGCTCGAGGAAGCGCTCGAGCGCCTCGCTCAATACAGCGCGCTCAAGGCGCGCATCGTCGAGCTGCGTTTCTTCGGCGGCCTCTCGATCGACGAAATCGCGAACGTCGTCGGCCTCTCGTCGAGCTCCGTCGACCGCGAGTGGAGCTTCGCGCGAGCGTGGCTCTCCGAAGCGCTCGCGGGCGGCTTCGACGGCGAGTGACGGGCAGGAGTCTGGCTCGTTTTTCCTCGGTTCGCGCCGCGGAGTCCTCCCCTCCGTTGCCCCGCAGCGAACCGGGGAAAAACGTGCCTGACTCCGGATCCTGCGGGGTCCGGGATGCGGAGCACCCGCATGTGTGCCTTTGCATCCCAGTCCCCGTTGCTCCGCTTCTGCTTCGCGCACACTCGGGCCGCGGGGCGAAGACGCTGCGGATGTTGAAACGAGCGCGGGCAAGACCCGGGACAAACCTCGATTCGCCGCACCGAGGCGACGCGCTCCCGATCCGTCGGAATCCTGAGGTCGCCCGACCCGCTCCGTCGTGGGTGCATTCGTGCGGGGGCGCCGTCGCCTCCAGAAACCCACTCCCCCGAGGGCCCGTGCCCTCTCCGCGTCTCGGCACCGCCCGAACCCACGCCACCATGACCACCCGAACCACCCCCTACCTGCTCGGCGCGCTGCTCTTCGCCGGCGCCGCGCGCGCCCAGAGCGATCACACCCTCGTCGAACCCACGAACCAGACGGGTTCCCTGCCCGGCGTCGGCGCCTTCCCGATCGACATGGTCTGGAAGCTCGGCTGCGTCGGCGACGCGAGCTTGATCGACCGCGCGACGTTCCTCGAGGCCGTCCAGATCTCCAAGGACATCACCGCGGCGAACGCGCAGAGCGGCGCGCACGTGCAGCCCATGCCTCAAAGCGGGACGAGCGCGCTCACGGGCTTCGACCTCTCGTTCACGCTCTCCGGCACGCCGCCGCCGCTCGCCGCGGCCGTCGCGGAGCTCGAGACGTACTTCGAGGCGCGCCTCGGCAGCCAGCACGCGTCGGGCGCCATCCCGATCACGATCCAATGGGGCGCGCTGCCCGCGGGCGTGCTCATGAGCACGGGAGTCCTGTGGGGCACCGTGCCGTACACGACCGTGCGCGCGAACCTGGTGCAGTGGTCCGACCCGACGGACGTGCTGCCTGCGTTCCTGCCGGCCGGCCCGACGCTCCCCGTGCGCTTCGACGGGACGACGACCACCGTGACGAACGCCTCGAACGTCCAGTGCGCCGCGCCGTGGCTCCAAGGCACCTTCCCGAACGTCAGCCTCCCCGCGGGTCCGTCCGCGGTCATCACGATCAGCTCCGCGTTCGGATGGGACTTCGATCCGACGAACGGCATCGGCGCGGGCTACTGCCTCAAGAGCGCGCTCGCGCACGAGATCGTGCACGCGCTCGGCTTCGCGAGCGACGTCGACCTCGCAGCGGGCACGCCGACGCAGCTCGACCTCCTGCGCTTCCAGAACACGACGAACCACCCCGGACAGTACGACTACGTCGGGTTCAGCACGATCGCGCGGCTCGTCGACTCGAACACGCCGGACAACGACGTGCAGTTGAACGTCGGCACGTTCTCGTACCGCATGGAGGACGGCTCGCCGTACCAAGGGAGCCACTTCCTGCAGTCGACGCCGATGATCGGCGTGATGCAGCCGACGCTCGCGCCGAGCACGACGTACTGGCCCGACTACCTGCGCACGCCCGACCTGCGCGTGCTCGACGTGCTCGGGTACGACTGGGTCGATCCGGCGTTCGACGGGATCGCGCGCATCACGAGCATGACGAAGCTGGACGAGGACCCGAACTCGGCGGACAAGGTGCGCTTCCTCGCCACGTTCGACCGCCGCGTCGCCGGTGTTGGGACGGGCGACTTCACCGTGAGCGGGTTCATGGGCACGGGGATCACCTCGGTCGTGCCGGTGGTCGGCAGCTCGCTCCTCTTCGACGCTCAGAACTGGGTCGACCTGCAGAACTACGGTCCGATCACGAGCACGGGTACGGAGAAGTTCGCGATCGACTTGTGGATCCAACCCAGCGTGCAGCCGGCGAGCGGCGCGCCGAAGCGCCAGATCTTCTCCGCCGGAGGCGGCGGCGCGGCGGCGGGCGACTCCGTGTGGCTCTACCTCGACTCGAACAACCGCCTGCGCTTCGACACGACGGGCGACTCGTTCACTCCGCTCCTGCCCGTGATCAACGACGGCAACTGGCACCACATCACGGTGAACTCGTGCTGCGGCACGAACGCGACCGTGCAGGTCATCGTGGACTTCACGACGTCCGTGATCGACACGCTGTCGATCAACCTTCAGTCGGGCTCGGCCTACCTCGGGCGCGCGCTCTCGAACTCGCCGACGCTGGAGGGCTACGCGGGATTGATCGACGAGTTCCGCTTCTACCACACGACGAACAACCCGGGCGCGGCCGCCGGGGTCACGCCGCTCGGCCAGTACCAGAACGCCCTGATGGTCGCGTGCCTGCCGCTCGACGAGTTCACGTCGACGACGACGCCGTTCGAGGACTGGACGGGCGGGACCGCGGTCCTCGGCTCCGTCATTCCTGGACAACTCCCGGTCGTCTTCGGCGGCATCGTCGACGGCGCGAAGCAGTTCGTCGTCACGGTCGCGGCGACCTCGAACAGCGGCCTCCTGTTCGGCGAGTTCGTCGACGACAACTCGGTGCGCGAGATGCGCTCGGGCGCCGCGCTCGCCGGGCCGGACTCCGCAATCACGTACTCGTTCGACGCGTACACGATGCAGCACGGTTCGGGCTTCGCGTACTGCGAGGGATCGGCCTGCCCGTGCTTCAACAACCCGACCGCCGGCACGTGGGTCGGCTGCCGCTCGTCGATCGTGACCGGCGGACGACTGCGCGCGAGCGGCTCGCAGTCGATCGCGGCCGCGACGCTGACGCTGCAAGGCGCGCAGATGCCCAACGCGAACGCGCTCTACCTCGCGGGCACCGCGAGCGCGAACTCGGTGCTCGGCGACGGCATCTTCTGCATCGGCGGCACGATCGTGCGCCTCGGCACGAAGCTGAACGCCGCGGGTGCCTCGCAGTTCCCCGACGTCGGCCAGGTGCCGATCGCGACGCGCGTCTCCGCGGTCGCGGGCCAGACCTCGTACTTCACGATCTGGTACCGCAACTCCGCCGCCTTCTGCACGCCCGCGACGTTCAACGACACGAACGGGTGGCGCGTGACTTGGACACCTTGATTCCACTTGCCCGAGTGCGCGCGAGGTCGCGATGAGTCCATCTCATCGCGGCCTCGCGTCGCTGCAGGAGCCTGGATCTTGGTTCACCGGTTCGCGTTTCGGCTCGCGCTCCCCTCGGCTCCTCGGCGAACCGGTGAAGGTAGTGCCCGGCTCCGCATCGTTCGCCGGCTGGCGCGTCGACCCGCTCTGCCTCGGCTCCTCGGCGAAGGGGTGAAGCAAGTGCTCGGCTCCGTAGAGGGGTGACAAACGTGCCTGGCACCGTATTCTCCCGATGATGGGCGATCGCATGCACCGCGCCGAGGAGCTCTTCCATGCGGCGTGCGCGCTCGGGGGCGAGGAGCGCGCGGCCTTCGTCGGGCGTGAATGCAGGGGCGACGAGAAGCTGCGCGGGCTCGTCGAACGCCTCCTCGCGCACCACGCGAGCTCGAACGCGCTCGACCGGCCCGTGCTCGAGCTCACACAGACGCGCGACGCACACGCGCACCTCCTCCCCGAACGCATCGGTCGCTACGCGATCCTGCGCGTGCTCGGCGAAGGCGGCATGGGCAGCGTGTACGAAGCACTGCAGGACGATCCGCGCCGCACGGTCGCGCTCAAGGTGCTGCGGCCCGCGAGCTCGTCGTCGGAACTCCTCGCGCGTTTCCGCCGCGAGGCGCGCGTGCTCGGTTCACTGCAACACCCGGGCATCGCGCAGGTGCACGAGGCGGGCACGGGCGAGCTCGTCGTCGGCGGCCAGGCGATCGCCGAGGTGCCGTTCATCGCGATGGAGCTCGTGCGCGGCGACACGCTCGTGCGCACGTGCGAAGGCGCGGGGCTCGCGATCGAGGCGCGGCTCGAGCTCTTCGCGCGCGTGTGCGACGCCGTCGCGTACGCGCACGCTCGAGGCGTCGTGCACCGCGACTTGAAGCCCGGGAACATCCTCGTCGCGGAGCTCGGAACGACGACGATGACGAGCGTTCCTTCGAAGGACACCGCGACCGGCTCCTCCCGACGCGGCTCGGGGACCACGAGCTCCGGGTCGAGCCAGACCGCGCGCTCCGCGGCGCTGCGCTTCGTGCCCAAGGTGCTCGACTTCGGCATCGCGCGGCTCGTCGAAGCGGAAGGCGAGGCGACGGTTTCGACGCGCACGGGCCAAGTGCTCGGCACGCTCGCCTACATGAGCCCCGAGCAGGCGCGCGGCGACGGCTCGACGATCGACGCGCGCGCGGACGTGTGGGCGCTCGGCGTGATCCTGTACGAGCTGCTCGCGGAGAAGCGGCCCTTCGCGCTCGACGGACTGCCGCTCGCGACCGCGGCGCGGCGCATCCAGGAAGACGAGCCCGCGACGCTCGGCTCGATCGAGGCGCGTCTGCGCGGCGACCTCGAGACGATCGTCGGCAAGGCGCTCGAGAAGGACCCCGCGCGCCGCTACGACGACGCTGCCGCGCTCGCGGCCGACGTGCGCCGCCACCTCGCGCACGAACCGATCACGGCGCGGCCGCCGAGCGCCACGTACCTCGTCGTGAAGTTCGCGCGGCGCAACAAGGCGCTCGTGATCGGGAGCATCGCGGCGATCGTCGCGCTGATCGGCGGCCTCGGCTACGGGCTCGTGCAGGCGCGCGCCGAGCGCGACGAAGCGCAGCTCGCGACCGCGTTCCTGGCCGAGGTGCTCGGCGCGCCCGACCCGATGCAGGGCGGCAAGGGCATCACGATGGTCGCGGTCGTCCGACGCTCCGTCCCCGAGCTGCAGCGACGCTTCGCCGGGAAACCGCTCCTCCGCGCGCGTCTTTCGATCGTGCTCGGCGGAGCGCTCGTGCAGGACGATCGCGAGACGGCGCGGATGCTGGTCACGGAGGCCGAGGGCATCTTTGCCCGCGAGCTCGGTGCGAACGACCCGGAGACGCTGCATGCCCGGGCCCTGATCGCCATGCTCGACAACCTGTCGCGGGACTTCGCTCGCGCGGGCCCCAAGCTCGCCGCCGTCGCGCAGGAACAAGCGCAGACGCTCGGCAGCGGCGCGTACGAAACGCTCATCACGCAGGAGCGGCTCGCCGACTCCTACCTCGGCGAAGGACGGCTCGAGGACGCAGTGAAGCTCTACCGCGAGGTGCTCGCGACGTACGCGCGCACGCCCGGGGCACGCGCCGACGGCGCGCACAGCACGCGCATCGGGCTCGCGAACGCGCTGCTCGAGCAAGGGGAGCGCGCGGAGGCCGAAGCCCTCCTGCGCACCGCGTTCACGGGCCTCGTCGGGGTTCGCGGACGCGAGCACCCGACCGTGCTCGACGCCGCCGACACGCTGTCGATCGTCTTGAGCGAGATCGGGAAGCTCGACGAAGCGGAGGCGTTCGCGCGCGAGAACCTCGCGATCTTCGAGCGCCAGCTCGGCGCGGACGACCCGAAGACGCTCAACGTGCTCAACACGCTCGCGGGCATCGAGGTCGAGCGCCAGCGCTACGACGCCGCGCGGACGATTCTGCGCGACCTGCTCGCGCGCAGCGAGCGCGCGAACGGGCCGGAGCACCCGGACACGCTCACCGTGCTGAACACCGCGGCGCAGGTCGAGCTGCGCGACGGACATGCCGCGGACGCCGAGCCGTTGTTTCGCGACCTTTGCGAGCGGACGCGCAACACGATGGGCCCCGACCACTGGTACACGTGGGCGTTCCACACCGCGCACGCGACGGCGTTGATCGAGCTCGGGCGCGAAGCCGAGGCCGAACCGATGTTGATCGAGGCCTACGGCGGGTGCGAGCGCCTGCTGGGTGCCGACGATGAACGCACGCGCAACGCGGCGACGCAGCTCGTGAAGCTCTACACGAAGCTCGGCCGCGGTGCGGACGTCGCGACGTGGCGCCCGAAGACGGGGCCGTAGAGCGCATGGCTCGCCACGCTCCCGTGCGATGAGCAGCGCGGAGAGCGTGAGTCGAGCGTGCGGCGGACGACTTGGCCGCATCAGACCGTGCGCACGTCCGCGCCGTCGGCAGCGCGCGCCACGAGCACGCTCGACTCCGCTTCGAGACCGCGCGGCGCGTGGTAGCGAGTGCGCAGTGCGTGCACGACGCGCTCGGCCTCGGAGGCGCGCACGAGCGCCACGATGCAGCCGCCGAAGCCCGCGCCGGTGAGCCGTGCCCCGAAGGCACCGGCGGAGCGCGCGTGGACGACGAGCTCGTCCAGTTCAGGGCAGCTCACGTCGTAGTCGTCGCGCAGGCTCGCGTGCGACGCGTTCATCAGCGCTCCGAAGCGCGGCGCATCGCCCGCGAGCATCGCCGCGCGCGCCGCGTCCACGCGCGCGCCCTCGCTCACGACGTGGCGGAAGCGGCGCAGGAGCACGTCGTCGAGCACCGACCGAGCACGTCCGACGAGCTCGCCGGTGGTTGCGTGCGTGACGAGCTCCGCGTAGGTCGTCGGCGTCTCTTTCCAGCTCGCGCGCAGCCGTTCGAGCGCGGTCCGGCACTCCACCGTGCGTGCGTTGTACCCCTCGCGCGCGGCCCCCGATTTCCCCGCCTTCAAGCCCGAGTCCGCGATCACGAAGCGCCAGTCGTCGGGCATGCGCACCGCCTCGAAGCGCACGGGCGCGAAGTCGATCACGAGCGCGTGCCCCGCGCGCCCTCCGAGGCAGATCGCCTGGTCCATGCCGCCCGAATGCGTGCCGACGTAGCGTTCGGCGCGCGCGCAGAGCTCCATGAGCTCCGTGCGCTCGATCTCGACTTCGTTCGCGGCGAGCAGCGCGAGCGTGCACGCGACGAGCAGCGCCGACGACGAGCTCAACCCCGCCGCGAGCGGCACGTCGCCCTCGACGAGCAGGTCCGCGCCGCGCGTGATGCCCGCGCGCTGCACGAGCATCTGTGCCGCCGCCTTCGCGTAGTTGCCCCAGTCGCCGCGCGCGAACGGCGTGATCTCGGGCACGAGCACGAACTCGCGCCGCTCGAAACGCGCGTCGACGTTCTCGACGCGCACCGAGGCGTCACGCCGCGGCGCGCAAGCGATGCGCACCTCGCGCTGGATCGCCATCGGGAACACGGGGAGACCGTTGTAGTCGGTGTGCTCTCCGATCAGGTTCACGCGCCCTGGCGCGCGCACGGCGAGCGTCGGAACTCGGCGCTCGAAGCGGGCGGAAAAGGCGCGTATTGCGTGCTCGTCGTTCATGCACTCGTTCCGTTGCGCAGAGTAACGAGCGCGCGGCGTGGGAGGGATGGGCCGCGCGTGACTGTCGCCGAGCGCCGCCCTGAGTAGACTGCTGCGCCTCCGCATGCGCAGCCTGGTCTTCGTCCTGGCGCTCTTCGTGGTCGCGCTCGTCCTCTGGCTCGGCTTCGAGCGCGCATCCGTCCTGCAGCAGGCGGGTGCGAAGGCGGAAGCTTCGAGGGTCGGGCATCCCGCTCGCACCGAGCTCGACACGCAGGCGGAGACGGAAGATCGCGCGCCGGCGGCGGAAGGCGTCGCGAGCACGGCGGTCGAAGAGGAGCTCGAGTGGCCCGCGCACGTGCCACGCTCCGGCGGCATCGTGCTCGAGCTCGTCGATGCGAACGGCGCTCCGCGCGCCGGTGTGAAGCTCGCCGTCGAGCTCGAGCTCTGGCGCCTCCTCGGTCACGAACACCCGGACAAGTACCAGCACCAGGACGTCGTCACCGACGCCGCGGGCCGCGCGCCGATCGCCGCGACGCGCGCCGACGAGATCGAGAACGTCGAGCTCCACCGCGAAGGCGCGAAAGACGTCACCGCGACCGGGCCGTTCGAGCTCGCGCCGGGCACCACGGACGTCGTGCGGCTCCTCTACCCGACGCGCATCGTGCTGAAGGGCCGGACGCTCGACTTCGCGGGCCGCGCCCTCGAGCCGCGCGCCCGCATCGAGCTCGAGCCGCACGGCGTGGCGCCGACCACGGAGGGTCTGAACGTATTCATGGACGAGCAGACGGAGCTGCGAGCCGAAGAGGACGGGAGCTACGCGTTCGAAATCGTCCCGGGTTGGTACACGCTTGGCGCAGCGACGCCTGGGGAGCCGGTGTTCGAGCTCCTCACGCTCCGCGTGGAGCCGGAGCCCTCGGAGCTCGTGGTCGACCTGCGCATCCCGACGCACGACCGGCGCGTGCGATTGCGGCTCGCGAGCTCCAAGCGCTTCGACCCCATCGACATGCACGTCGCCGCGCAGGGTGCGGGCCGATGGCCGGCGCTCGCGAACCCGCCCGCGGTCGTCGCGCGACGTCATGAACAGCTGCGCTTCACCGCACCCTCTGAAGCCGACGGCACTTGGCTGCTCGAGCTCGCCCCGGGTCCGGAGTACGAGGTTCGCGCCGGTGGCCCAGGCTTCGCCGAGGCGCGAGCCCCGCTGCCGCCCGACGCCGAGACGATCACGCTGACGCTCGTTCCCGAGGCCGAGCCCCAGCCCATCGTGCTCCGCGGACGAGCGACGGACGTGAGCGGCTCACCTCTGAGCGGTGAGGTGTCCCTCCTCCGCTCGAACGACCTGGAGGCATTCGATCACGCGCGGACGGACTCCGAGGGCGCATTCGAATTCCGGCGCACGCGCTTCGAACCGGAGCAGCGCACGGCCTTCGTCTTCGGGCGCTTCGGAGCGGCTGGCACGGCCGGGATCGGTCCGATCGCGCTCGATCACTCGCGCAGCGACCTCGATCTCGTCGTTTCGGCACCGCTCGAGATCGAAGGACGCATCGAGAACCTCGCGGACGAGAAAGGCGCCGAAGTCCGGCTGTTGTTCAGCCGCGCGCATTTCACCCGCGGCGAGGCGCCGCTCGAATCCGTACTGTTCGGCCAATCGCTGCGGACGGAGCGCTTCCGCACCGAGTCGGACGGGGGCTTCCAGTTCGACGGCCTTCCCCCGGGCGAGTACGTCCTGTGGGCCGAACCGGTACAGCGACGCCAGCCGCCCGCGCGCCGCCTCGTGCGCGCGGGCGATCGCGACGTGCGCGTGCGTCTGGGCGAGGGTCTCGATGGCGACGTCGTGTTCGAATGTCGCGTGGTCGACGCGGTCACGCGGCTCCCGATCGGCAACGCCGAGGTCGGTGTGCGCGGACCGGACTCGCAGTCGATCGCACGCGGAGCACGTGGTCGCACCGGAACGGACGGACGCTGCGAGCTCCTTGGTCACTCGCCCGGCCGCTGGTTCGTCGATGCACGCGCGCGCGATCACGCCTGGCTCACCGAGCGCTTCGTCGAGTACGGATCCGGTCGGCACTCGGTCGAGATCGCGCTCTCGCCGAGTTGCGAGCTCGACGTCGAGCTCGTCGACGCGAGCGGGGCGCCGCTCGCCGATCTCGAGGTCTGCGCGGTGGCGAGCGACGGCGCGGTCCACGAGCTCCTCGACTTCTACGGCAACTCGGACGGGAGCATCCTGAGCACGAACATCGCGGGACGGGTGCGCTTGACAGGACTGCCGGTCGGTCCCGTACGCATCGCCGTCGGTTGGTCGCGGGGCGCGCCGAAAGAGTTGCCGCTCGGGGATGGGCGGGTTCCGGCCGAGAGCTCGCTCGAGCTCACGTTGTTCGACGCCGTGCTCACGCTCGAGAAGCGCGCGCGCGTGCGCCAAGTCCTGCGCTGACCCTGCGCGGATCGCATGGTCCGTCGCTAGGATCCGAGCCCCCCACGCGCAACGAGGAGCGCTCATGCCGGCCGAAGTCGATCGCGAACGAGAGTGGCTCAAGACCACGTACCGCCCCGGCGTGAAGCAATTCACCTGGCGCGCCGTGCTCGCGGGCATGGTCATCGGCGTCGTGATGTGCCTCTCGAACCTCTACGTCTTCTTCAAGACGGGTTGGTCGATGGGCGTCACGATCACCGCCGCGATCCTCGCGTTCACGCTCTTCCGCGCGCTGAACGCGGCGCGGATCGCGCGCGCGCCGCTCTCCGCGCTCGAGAACAACACGCTGACCACCGTCGCATCGGGCGCGGGCTACCTGACCGGCGGCGGGAACATGGCGGCGTTCGGCGCGCTGCTCATGGTGACGGTGCTGCGGCCCGACACGCTCGTGATGGTGGTGTGGTTCGCGGCCATCGCGGCGCTCGGCGTGTTCGCGGCGATCCCGATCAAGCGGCAGCTCATCAACAAGGAGGCGCTCGCCTTCCCCACCGGCACCGCGACCGCAGAGACGATCCGTTCGATCCATGCGGCGGAGTTCGCGGGGGCCCCGAAACTTGACGGCGCGGCGGCGGGAGCGAGCCAGTCGACGGCGCTCATCATCGCCTCGATCGGCGCGGCGCTCATCGCATGGTTCCGCGAGGCGAAGGCCGTGTGGATGCCGTTCAACCTCCCCGGGACGATCGCGGCACCGATCGAGATCGCGGGACGCAAGGCGGCCGAGTGGACGCTCGCCATGAAGACCGAGGTCGTGCTCGTCGGCGCGGGTGCCCTGATGAGCTTTCGCACGGCGTGGTCGCTGCTCCTCGGCGGCTTGCTTACGTACGGCGTGCTCGCGCCGTCGCTGCTCGAGAAGCAGTTGATCGCGGGCGCCAGCTACAAGGCCATCGTCGCGTGGACCGTGTGGCCGGGTGCCGCGATCCTCGTCGCTTCGGGGCTCACGTCGTTCGCGCTCGACTGGCGCAGCATCGTGCGCGCGTTCACCGGCATCGCGGCGATCTTCAGGAAGCGTGGCACGGGCGTCGAGCATCCAATCGAGGCCGTCGAGTGCCCTGCATGGTGGTTTCCGGCGGGCTTCGTCGTGCTCGCGCCACTCGTCGTGTTCTTGATGGTGGTCCTGTTCCAGATTCCGCTGTGGGCCGGGCTCGTGGCCCTCCCGCTCGCGGTCGTGATGGGATTCGTGGCCGCGCGTGTGACGGGCGAGACCGACGTCACGCCGACGAAGGCGCTCGGGCCGGTGACGCAGCTCGTGTACGGCGGCATCGCGAAGGGCAACCTGCCGGGCAACATCATGGCCGCGAACGTCACGGGCGGCGTCGGGCTGCACGCCGCGGACTTGCTCACGACGCTGAAGACGGGGTGGCTGCTCGGCGGGAACCCGCGCGCGCAGTTCTACGCGCAGCTCTGCGGGGTCGCTGTCGGCGCGGCGGTGCTCGTGCCCGCGTTCAATCTGTTGATCCCCGACCCCAGAGTGCTGGGCGGTGACGAGTGGCCCGCGCCGTCGTGCGTGGTGTGGTCGGGCGTGTCGAAGATGTTCGTCGACGGCTTCGGGGCGCTCGGTGGTGAGGCGAAGCTCGCGATCGTCGTCGGGCTCGTGCTCGGTGTGGCGCTCGCGTTGTTGGAGCGGTTTGCGCCCAAGCGCGCGAAGCCGTTCGTGCCTTCGCCGTCGGGGCTCGGGCTCGCGATGGTCATCCCGGGGAGCAATGTGCTGGCTATGTTCCTCGGTGGAGCGCTGGCGGAGTTCGCGCGGCGTGCGTGGCCTGTGTGGGCCGGCAGGTATGTCACGCCGATTGCGTCGGGGTTCATTGCTGGGGAGAGCTTGATGGGCGTGCTCGTCGTCGTGTTGAAGGTGAGGGGTTTCCTTCCGCTGTGAGGAGGGGGGGGCTTGGCGGCGGGGTGGCGGCGGGCGCAATTGCCAGATGCGCGAGAGAGGCGTTGCCCAGGCCCAAGGCGCACATGAGGGTGCTCCGCATCCCTGACTCCTGGTCTTCCTCGGCCGGAGGACCGGCCGAGGAAGACCAGGAGTTCGGTTCGAAGAGTGGGAGCCGAGGCGGTTGGAGGGGGCTGCCGACGGGTTCAGCCGCCGAACGCGTCGATGTTGATCGAGTCGTCGCGGAGGACGTCGGGGCCGAGCAGGTCGCGCTCTTCGTCGTCGATGTCGCGCACGAGCACGCGTAGGAACTGGCGGAGGCTCGCGTCGTACTGTGGGTCGGCGACGGGGTGGCGCATGATCGAGGAGAGGGCGGCGCGCTGCGCGGCGTGTTCGCGCGCCATCGCGGCCAGGCGCATCGGGCCCGACGGGTCGACGTCCGTGAGCACTGTGGGTAGGAGCCGCTCTTCGGTCTCGAGATGCGCGTGGAACGCGATGCTGAGCTCCTCGATCTCGCGCGCGAGGTCCTCGCGCCAGCGCGGCAGGCGAGCGAGGCTCGGCATCAAGTGCGCCTCGATCGTCGCGATCTTGCGGCGGAGGTGCCCGTGCTCGTCGAGGATGGTCTGGCGAATCTCGCTGGGTTTCATGACGGCCTCCGTGCGCTGAAAGGAGAACTGGGGCGCACCTGGGGCTCCGATCTTCACCCCAGGACGGCCGCCCGGAAATGCGTCAACGTCCGGAGACGATGCCCGCCGCGGCGTGATTCGCGGCCTCCACGAGCGGCTTGGGCCACAGACCGAGGCCCACGACGAAGAAGAGGCACACGACGATCGCCGCGCCGAGCGCGAAGCCGGTCCGCACCGGCGTGGAGCGGTCGCCGTCGGCCATGTAGGTCGAGCGCGCGACCGTCAGGTAGTAGTAGAGGCCGACCACCGCGAGCGCGACGCCGAGCACGACGAGCGTCACGAGGCCGGCGTTCCAGGCCTCCATGAAGACGAAGAGCTTGGCCCAGAAGCCCGCGACGAACGGAATGCCCGCGAGCGACAGGAGGAACACGAGCAGCGCTCCGCCGAGCCACGGCGAGCGCTTCGAGAGCCCCGCGATGCGCGCGAGCGTGTGCCCGCCGCCCTCTTCCGCCGCGGCGTGCAGCACGAAGAACACGCCGAGGTTCGTGAAGACGTAGGTCGCGACGAAGAAGAGCGTCATCGCGAGCCCGCCGCGGCTCTGGGTCGCGATCGCGAGCAGCGCATAGCCGATCTGCGCGATGCCCGAGTAGCCGAGCAGCCTGCGTGCGTCCGTCTGCGGCAGCGCGAAGAAGTTGCCGACGACCATGCTCGCGCCGGCGATGACGAGCAGCGCGGGGAGCCACACCGACGACGACGCGCTCCATCCGCCGAGCAGCACGATCGCGAGCGTCGCGAGGCCCGCCGCCTTCGGTGCGACCGACAGGAACGCGACGAACGGCGTCGGCGCGCCTTGGTAGGTGTCGGGCACCCACATGTGGAACGGCACGGCGCCGACTTTGAAGCCGAAGCCCGCGAGCACGAACAGCATGCCGACGATCGTGAGCGGCGCCGGCCCCGATCCAACCGGGCCGCCCGTGACGATCGGGCCGATGTGCGAAGTCCCTGTCATGCCGACGACGAGCGCGAGCCCGAACAGCGTGAGCCCCGAGCTCGCCGCACCCGTGACGAACAGCTTGAGCCCCGCCTCCGCCGCGAGCTTCGGTTCGCTCGCGGGTCCGTCCTGCTTGCCGTACGCGCAGAGCACGTAGAGCGGCATGCTCATGAGCTCGAAGCAGACGACGAGCAGGATCCAGTCGCGCGCTCCCGCGAGCAGCATCATGCCCGCGAGGCTGAAGAGCAGCAGCGCGTAGTACTCCGCCTGGCGCTTCGGCGTGCGCATCGCGAGCCAGTCGATCGAGCCGAGCACGCCGAGGATGCCCGCGGCGAGGAAGAGGCGCTCGTGGAAGACGACCCACGCATCGCGCACGAAGACGCCGTGCGGCGCCGCGCCGCTCCCGTCGACGAAGAACGACGCCGCGAGCACGCCGCCGAGGAGCAGCGCCGTGATCCAGCCGACCGCGCGACCCGTCCTCGGCGCGAACGCGTCCCACAGGAGTACGAGCGCCGCGATCGCGACGACCGCGAACTCGAGCGCGAAGAGCTGGATCCATTGGCTCATGGTCGGTTGCTCCTCAGGAGAACGGTGCGATGCGCGCGAGGAAGGTGTGGCTCGCGACGTCGATGAAGTCGAGCAGGAAGCGCGGCCAGAAGCCGAAGAGGATCAACGCGGCGCCGAGCACGATCGGCGCGGCCCATTCGGTGGAGCGCGCGTCCGTGAGGTGCGCGAACTCGCCCGTGGGCGGCGGGCCCCAGAAGATCGTCTTGCACGCGCGCAGCACGTACACCGCGGTCACGACCGCGCCGATCACCGCCGGCACGGCCCACCAGGAATGCGCGCCCTCCGCGGCGCCCAGGAACACGAGGAACTCGGCGACGAAGCCCGCGGTGCCCGGCAAGCCGAGCGACGACAAGCACGCGAGCGTGAAGAAGCACGCGACCGCCGGCATGACGTGGCCGAAGCCGCCCATCTTCGCGATCGCGCGCGTGTGCGCGCGCTCGTACACGAGGCCGACGAGCGCGAAGAAGAGCCCGGTCATGATCCCGTGCGCGAACATCTGGTAGACGGCGCCGTTCCACCCGGTCGTCGTGAGCGTCGCGGCGCCGAGCATGACGATGCCCATGTGGCTGACGGACGAGTACGCGATGATGTACTTGAGGTCGGTCTGGCTCGCCGCGCACAAGGCGCCGTAGAGCACGTTGATCACGGCGACGCCGCCGACGAGCCACGCCCAATTCGCCGCCGCGTCCGGGCACAACACCATGCCGACGCGCATGACGCCGAACGCGCCGAGCTTCATGAGCACGCCCGCGTGCAGCATCGACACCGCCGTCGGCGCCGACGCGTGGCCGTCCGGCGACCACGTGTGGAACGGGAACACGCCCGCGAGCGTGCCGAAGCCGAGCCACAGGAGCGGGAAGGCCCAGTTCTGCGTCGCGAGCGAGAATTTCGTCTGCTCGAGGTGCGCGAGGTCGAAGCTCGTCCCGCCCGCTTCCTTCCAAAGGAGGAACATAGCAACGAGGATCGCGGCCGAGCCCACGAGCAGCATGAGCGTGAGCTTCATGGCCGCGTACTCCTTGCCGCCGACCGCGAAGCGCTTCCACGCGAAGCCGAACGGACCGCGCTTCGGCACGTCGTGCGACGCGCCCCAGATGCCGATGAGCAGGTACATCGGCAGCACGGCGATCTCGTAGAAGAGGAAGAAGACGAACAGGTCCTGCGAGACGAACACGCCGAACACGCCGGACACGAGCACGAGCAGCAGGAGGAAGAACTCCTTGCCGCGCTTCTCGACACCCCAGCTCGCGAGCACGCCCGTGACGATGATCACGCCGGTGAGCAGGAGCAGCGCGACGCCCCAGCCGTCGACCGCGAGCTTCAGGTGGATGCCGAGCGACGGCACGAGCGCCCAGTCGTCCGGCATCTGCATGCCGCCCGCGACGCGGTCGTAGGTCAGCGCGACGAGGACGCTCCCCGCGCACGCGACGACCGCGCCGATCAGCGAGACGACGCGGATCGGGAGCCGCGCCGAGGCCGGCAGGACGAGCAGCACGGCCGCAGCGATCGCGGGCGCCGCGACGATCCACGCGAGGAGGTGGCTCATCGCAACACCCCCCACAACGCGATGAGCAGCGCGCCGACGACCACCGCCATCGCGTAGTCGTGGATGCGGCCCGTCTGCAATCGCCGCACGCGCGCGCCGCTCTCGATCGTCGTGTAACCGACCGCGTTGATCAGTCCGTCGACGAAGTAGCGGTCGACGAAGCCGGCCACGGCGCTGACGCCGAGCAGCACGTGGCGGTAGAGCCCGCTCCACGTTCGATCGACGGCGCTCGCGCGGTCGAGGCTCTCGAGTACGCCGGCGAAGGGCGCCGCGCGACCCCGTCCGAAGACCATCACGGCGCCGAGCAGGCCCGCGATCGCGAGGCACGACGCGACGACCGGTGTGAGGCCGAGGTGGACGTGGTATTCGGCGCCGCTCCACTCGGCGAGCACTCCTCCGAGGAAACCCGCCGCGAGCGCGGGCACCGCGAGTACGACGAGCGGCAGGAGCATCGCCCCGCCCGATTCATGGGCGTGGTGCGCCTTCGCCGACTCCGCGCCGCCGAAGGCCTTGATCAAGACGCGCCCCATGTAGAAGGCGGTGAGGAACGACGTCGCCATGAGCATCGTCCAAGGGATCCAGCCGGCCTTGCCCTCGAGTTGCGCGAGCACGAAGTCCTTGCTGAAGAAACCCGCGAGGCCCGGCACGCCGGCGAGCGAGAGCGCGCCGATGCCGAACGTGAGCGTCGTGACCGGCATCTTCCTGCGCAGACCGCCCATGTCCGCGAGCTCGTTCGAGTGCACGGCGTGGATCACGCTGCCCGCGCCGAGGAACAGGAGCGCCTTGAAGAACGCGTGCGTGCCGAGGTGGAAGAAGCCCGCGAACGCCGAGCCCGCGCCGAGCGCCGCGACCATGTAGCCGAGCTGCGAGCACGTCGAGTAGGCGAGCACCTTCTTGATGTCGCTTTGCACGAGCGCCAAGCACGCGGCGAACAGCGCGGTGATCGAACCGACCCAGAGCATGACCTCGCACGTTGCCGGGGCCTGCGCGAACAACGGATCGGCGCGCACGATCAGGAACACGCCGGCCGCGACCATCGTGGCCGCGTGCAAGAGCGCGGAGACCGGCGTCGGGCCCTCCATCGCGTCCGGCAGCCAGACGTGCAGCGGGAACTGCGCCGACTTGCCGACGACGGCGAGGAAGAGGAGCGCGGTGACGAGCGTCGCCGTCTCCGTCGACAAGCGCGCATTCCAATCGAAGCCGCGCGTCGCGACGAACAGCGCGAGCAGCGCGAACACGAAGCCCATGTCGGCGAGCTTCGTCATCCAGAACGCCTTGACCGACGCGCGCGCCGCGCTGGGCTTGTGGAACCAGAAGCCGATCAACAGGTAGCTCGTGAGCCCGACGAGCTCCCACCCCGCGAAGAGCTGGAGCAGGTTCGGCGCGACCACGAGCGTGTTCATGCTGAACAGGAACAGCGCGTGGAGCGTGAAGTAGCGGCCGTACGACGACGGCGTCTCGTCGTGCATGTACGCGAGCGAGAAGACCTGCACGCACAGCGCGACGACGCAGACGACGAGCAGCATCACGACCGACACGCCGTCGACGTTCACGCCGATCGACGCGAGCGCCTTGCCGCCGAGCACGATCCACGGCACTTCCGTCCTCGTGACGGCGCCCGCTTCGTGCTGTGTGAGCAGGTAGATCGACGCCGCGGTCGCGACGAGGCTCGCGAGGATGCACAACGCAGCCGCGGGCTTCCCGGCGCGCCGCAGCGGCGGCAGCACCACGCAGAGGAGCGCCGCGGCGAGCGGCACGAGCACGGCGAGCGCGGCCCAGCTCTGGAGCGAGCTCATGCCGCGACCTCGATGGCCCCGTTGGCCCCGTTGGATCGATGCGAACTCATCCCTGGGTCTCGCTGGCGCGGTCGAGCGCCGTGTCGTCGTGGCGGCGGTAGAGGAGCATCACGAGCGCCAAGCCGATCGCGACCTCGGCCACGGTGATCGCGAGCGCGAAGACCACGAACAACTGTCCGGGTCCGCCGCGGAAGTGGGCGAAGGCGACGAACGCGAGGTTGGCCGCGTTCATCATGAGCTCGAGCGCGAGCAACACGGCGACGGCTTGACGGCGCGTGAGCAGGCCGTAGACACCGACACAGAAGAGGAAGCTCGCGAGCAGGAGGCAGTGCGTGAGGTTCATCGCGCGTCGCCTCCGTGCGCGGAGCCTGCGGGCGCCTGCTGCGCGTCGATGGCTTCCCTGGAAGCCGCCGCGAGGATGGCCGAGCCCTCGTCGCGTCCGTCGCGGCGGCGCGCGAGCACGACCGCGCCGATCAGCGCCGCGAGCAGGAGCAGCGACACGACTTCGAACGCGACCAAGTGGTCGTCGAGCAGGGCGGTCGCGAGCGAGCGCGTCGTCTCCGGCTTCACGATTGGCGTCGCGCCGCGCTCGAGATCGCTCGCGACCACGGCCCACGCGAGCAGCGCGAACATCCCGGCCGCGACGACGAGCCCGCGGAAGCCGTGGATGCGCTCGGCCGGCGCGTTCGCGCCTTCGTGACGGCGCGTGACCATCACGCCGAAGATCATCAGCGTGACGACGCCGCCGACGTAGGTCAGCACCTGCACGCCCGCGAGGAACGGCGCTTCGAGCAGCGCGTACAGCACGGCGGTGCCGAGCAGCATGAGCGCGAGCGCCATCACCGCGCGCACGAGGTTCTTCGCGGCGACGACCATCACCGCGGCGATCGCGGTGACGACGAGGGCGAGGACGAAGAGCAGGGTCATGCGCTTGGCGCTCCCCCGGACGCTGGATCAGCGGGCTTCGCGGCCTCGGAGATCGAAATGGAGCCCGCGTTCGCCGCCGTCGGGGCGTCCGCGGGCTTCGATTCGATCCGGGGCGCGTTGTCGGTCGCCGTTTTCGAGTCGACGACGGGTTTCGCTTCCGCGGCGGGCTTCTCGGCGTGCGCCGCGTGCGGTTTCTTCGGCGCGTCGGCGGGCTTGTTCTTCTCCTGCATCTCCATGAGCTTCGTGCCGTCGCTCCACGCGCGCGGCTTCGACTTCTCGTTCGCGTAGAGCTTCGCCATCGTCAGCACGAGGTCCTCGCGGCCGTACGCGGGCACTTCGGGCTCGCGCGTCATCACGATCGCGTCGGTCGGGCAGACCTGGACGCAGAGTTCGCAGTAGATGCACGCGTTGAGGTCGAGGATGAAATCGTCGGCGTAGCCGCGCTTCTTGCCGGTGACGGGTGACTCCTTCTTGCCCGCGGCCTTGATCGCGATCACTTGGGATGGACAGATGCGCTCGCATTGGAGGCAGCCGATGCAGAGCTCGTCGCCGGCTTCGTCGTGGAGCAGCGCGAAGCTCGAGCGGTAGCGTTCGGCGCGCACGCGCTTCTCGGTCGGGAACTGCACCGTCGTCGGGCGGCGCATCAGGTTCGTGAAGGACGTCTTCAGCGAGCCGAAAGCGTCGAGGAAGTAGCGCATCGCGGGCTCAGCTCATCGCCACGACCCAGACGGCCGCGCCGGCGACGAGGACGACGCCCGTCGGGACGAGGACGTACCACGCGATGCGCATCAGTTGGTCCGAGCGGAAGCGCAGGAGCGTCCAGCGCATCCAGTAGATCGCGACGAAGAGAGTGAGGGTCTTCGCGACCATCCAGTGCAGGCCGGGCGCGAAGGGACCGTCCCATCCGCCGAGGAAGAGCGCGGAGGCGGCGGCGGAGGCGACGAGCGTGTGCACGTACTCCGCCATGTAGAAGAGCGCGAACTTCATCCCGGTGTACTCGGTGGTCACGCCGGCGACGAGCTCGCTTTCGGCCTCGGGGATGTCGAACGGGATGCGGTTCGATTCCGCGAGCATCGCGAGGAGGAAGAGGACGAACGCGGGGATGCCGAGGAAGAAGGGCCAGTAGAGGAACCAGCCGTGGTTGGATTGGAAGGTGATGATCTCGTTGACGTTCATCGAGCCCGAGAGGATCACCGGGACGAGCGCGGCGAGGAGGAGTGGGACCTCGTAGGAGATCGATTGGGCGATCGCGCGCATGCCGCCGAGGAGGGCGAACTTGTTGTTCGAGGCCCAGCCGGCGGCGAAGACGGGGAGGACGGTGACGGCGCCCATCGCGAGGAGGAAGAGGACGCCGAGGTCGAGGTTCGCGCCGACGATCGTGGGACTGAATGGGATGGCGGCGGCGGTGCCGATGGCGGCGGCGGCGGCGAGGAGGGGGGCGAGGTTGAACAGGAGGCCGTCGGCGTGGGTGGTGAGGATGTCTTCTTTTTGGAGGAGTTTGAGGAGGTCGGCGATGGGTTGGAGCAGACCCGAGCGGCCGACCATCGTTGGGCCGAGGCGGGATTGCATGCGGGCGGCGAATTTGCGCTCGAACCAGAGGGCCCAGGCGGTCACGGTCATCAGGACGGTGATGATGACTGTCGCGAGGAGGAGGGATTGGAGGAAGGCGCTCATGACCCTCTCTCATACAGGTCGGTCGGGAGCGCGGAGGGGAGGTGGGGCGCAACGGGGAGAGGGGCGCAACGGAACACATGAGGGTGCTCCGCATCCCTGACTCCGGACA
>JACRIO010000218.1 GCA_016220035.1 Planctomycetota bacterium
GACGCCCGGCGGGACATGAAAAGGCACGGGTCGCGCCGGGTGCGCGACGATCGACGGCGACGGACGGCCCGGACGCGGCGGCATCAGCCGCGGGCGCGGCGACGCGGAGCTCACGTGGGGCGAGTAGGCGAAGGGCCGCACGGACGAGTTCGAGGCGAAGGCGCTCGATCCCGCGAAGAGCCTCGACCTCGAGCACAGCGCGCTCCTGGGCGTCGGCGCGGGGGCGCCCACGGTCGAGCCGACGGCCGAGGGCGCGGGAAACGCGGCCGTGCAGGGCTCGACGGGGAAGAGCGCGTGGCGGCGACGGCTCGCGCCGCACCATCGGCAGGCCGTGAAGGACTTCTTCGCGCCGGCGGGCGGGAAGTAGCGCGCGTCCCGTCGCGCACGGTGCTCCCGCGGAGTGCCGGCCCGGTGCGCGGCACCCGGTTTCGCGCGGGACGTTCGAGCGCGCGGAGAAGCACGGAAACCACGCCCCGGAGTTTCCGCATCGGTGTCCGGGTCGCGCTGCAAGGAAGCGTCCCTGCGCGCGTAGCGCCGCGGCTCGCGCGGCGTTCCCGCGCGTGCTCCGTTCCCACGCGCTGCTATCCTGTCGCACGGCGTCTTCCCAGCGCCGTTTCGTTTCCGACGAGTTCGCACGGCTGGAGTTCGCCCCGCCGAGGTCTGTCCCGCCGAAGCTGGCTCCGCCGGAGTCTGAGAGGAGTGTCGATGCCGAGCCCCGTTCGCCCGCCCGTGACTCGTTCCATCCCCGCCGGCGCGCGCGCGCGCGGAGGCCGCCGATGAAGGGCGCCGCGCAGTTGATCGCGCCCGACGAGCTCGCGCGCGCGAAAGCCCGGGCCGAGCGCATCCTCGCGGGCCTCGACCGCACGCTCTACGACCAGAAGGAGCTCACGCGCCTGGTCGTCGTCGGTTGTCTCGCGCGCGGGCACGTGCTGCTCGAAGGTTTGCCGGGCCTTGGCAAGACGGAGCTCGTCAAGGCGCTCGCGACGCTGCTCGGGATCGGCTTCAAGCGCCTGCAGTTCACGCCCGACCTCCTGCCGGGCGACGTCACCGGCGGGCACATCCTCGAGGACTCGCCGAAGGGCCGCGCGCTCGTCTTCCATCCCGGGCCGATCTTCACGAACGTCCTGCTCGCCGACGAGATCAACCGCGCGTCGCCGAAAACGCAGTCCGCGCTGCTCGAGGCGATGCAGGAGCGGCGCGTCACGGTCCTCGGCGAGACGCACGTCCTGCCGCTGCCTTTCTACGTCCTCGCGACGCAGAACCCGATCGAGCTCGAGGGCACGTACCCCTTGCCCGAGGCGCAGCTCGACCGCTTCCTCTTCAAGCTCGACGTGCCGAACGTCGGGCGCGGCGCGCTCGAGTCGATCCTCACGGAGCGCCGCATGGGCACGCCGCCCGCACTCGAGCCCGTCACGAACGCGGCCGAGCTCGCCGAGCTCTTCCGCGCCGTCGACGCGATCTTCCTGCCGCGCGCCGTCGCGAACTGGATCGCGCGGCTCGTGCACGCGACGCACGCCACCTCCGAGCTCGCGCCGGAGAAGGTGAAGAGCTTCGTGCGCTACGGCGCGTCGCCGCGCGCCGCGATCGCCGTCGCGGAGGCCGCGCGCGCGCACGCGTTGCTCGCGGGAAGGCCGAATGTCGGTTTCGACGACGTGCGCGCGGTGGCGCCGTCCGCGATGGCGCACCGGCTCGTGCTCGACTACCGCGCGCGCCTCGACGGAGTGAACGGACGCGCGGTCGTAAAGGCGGTGCTCGCGGCCGTGCCCGAGCTCGCGGAGACGTTGCCCGACGAAGTCGTGGAGAGGGTGTAGGAGGCTCGCGATGTTCGACCGGCTCCGCGTCGTCCTGTTCGTCGTCGCGCTCGCGAGTTCCGCGGACGCACAGCTCTCCGTCGTCCAGTCGGGAGCGGTCGTCACGAGCTCGGCAGCGCGCCGTGCGCCCGTCGCCTACGACTTCCCCGACGCCGGCGTGCGCGTCACGGCGTGGTCGGCGTGGCCCGACATGCTCTACCAGGGCTACCAGCCGATCGTCTTCGAGTTCGAGAACAAGAGCGCGGACGAGCGCGTGGTCGAGATCGAGCTCACGCGGGGCTGGAGCGACGATCGCTGGCGCGTGCGCGAGACCGCGACGGTCGCGGGCGGCGCGCGCGAGCGGGTCGAGCTCTTCGCGCCTGTCTCGCGCATCTACGACAGCGACTACACGGCGCGCCTCGCGTGCGGCGGCGAATCGACGCACTTGAACGGGCTCGGCGCGAACCAGCAGGCGAACCACGCGGTGTGGCCGGTGCTCTACGCGCACGGACCCGAACGCGCGCCCGCCGCCGGCATGCCGGAGGTCTGGGGTGCCGCGCTCTCGGCGCATCCGCCGCAGGGACTGCCCGAAGTCTCGCCGCAGGAGGACGCGAACCTGCGCCGATTTCGCTCGATGGGCTACGTCGGCCCGCTTCCGCCCACGGGACCGCCGGCGCCCGCCGCGTGGTCGGTGGCGGTCACGCCGATCGACCTCGACGAGCTCCCCGCGCGCTTCGAGCCGTACACGAGCCTGAAGGCGGTGATCCTCGACGCGCAGTCGCCGCCGCCGCGACCGGAGGTGCTCGAGGCGCTCCTCGCGTGGACGCGCCTCGGCGGCTGCGTCGTGTTCCAGGGACCCGATGCCGAAGCGCGCGCCCGCGCCGTGCCCGCGGCCGCGGCGTGGATGGAGGAGCGCTTCGTCCAGTCCGAGTCGGACGGCGATCGCGTGTACGCGTGCGGGCAGGGTGCGCTCGTCGTGTGCGCGCAGTACGACCTCCAGGGCCTGCGGACGAGCGGCGAGGAGGCACCGTTCAACGCGACGCTCGACCTCGTCGGCCGCGGGATGGCGCGCGCGGTCTCGTTCGCCGGCGCGCCGCAGAGCGACGCGAAGCTCGACGCGCTCCCGGGGCTCTCGGGTCTCGAGCTCCCGTACCGCGCGCTCACGCTCCTGCTCGTGCTCTTCGCGATCGTCATCGGGCCCGTGAACTTGATCGTCGTGAAGCGCTTGAACCGGCCGGCGCTGCTGCTCGTCACCGTGCCGGTGATCGCGCTCGTGTTCTCGCTCGGGCTCTTCGTCTACGGCGCGATCGCGCAGGGGCTCGGCACGCGCGCCCGCGGGCGCGCGCTCACGTGGCTCGACCAGCGCAACCACGTCGCGTCGACGCTCGAGGTGCGCTCGCTCTTCGCCGGCATGCCCGCGGCGAACGGATGGAAACCCGGGCCGGGCGTCGCGTGCGTCGCGCTGCCGACGGACGCCGGGCACACGAGCACCGGTCAGCTCGCGCTCGACTTCCGCGAGGGCCTCGTCTACACGGGCGACTACCTGCCCGTGCGGCGCGAGGTGCGCAGCGCGTTCCTCGCCGACCGCGCGGCGCGCGCGCGACTCGAGGTGACGCGGAACGGCGAGCGCATCACGGTCGAGAACGGGCTCGGAGCGCCGATCGAGGGCCTCGTCCTGCGCGACGCCGACGGCGCGTGGCACGTGCTCTCCGCGCGGCTCGGCGTCGGTGGGAAAGCCGAACTCGAGCCGGTGGCGCTCGCGAACACGGCGGTTGAGCGCGTCGAGGAGCTCCTCGGCGAGCTCGCGCCGCTCGCGAGCTCCGCGCAGCCCTTCGCCGGCGCGTACGTCGCGCGCCTCGGCGGCTCGGCGTTCACCGACGCCTGCGGCGTCGAGTACGAGGAGGAGGAGAGCGCGCACGTCGTGTTCGGGATCCTCGACGCGACGCTCGGAGGGAAGCGATGACCGCCGCGCTCGAGATCCGCGGCATCACGAAGCGCTTCGGCGCGCTCACGGCCGTGAACGACGTGTCGTTCGGCGTCGAGCGCGGCCAGATCCTCGGCTTCATCGGCCCCAACGGCGCGGGAAAGACGACGACGATGCGCATCTGCGCGACGCTCGAGTACCCCGACCACGGCGACGTCTTCGTCGACGGGCACTCGGTGCTCACCTACCCGCGCGAGGTGCGCGCGCGCCTCGGCTTCATGCCCGACTCCTACGGCGCCTACGCGAACACGACGATCTGGGAGTACCTCGACTTCTTCGCGCGCGCGTACGGCCTGAAAGGCGACGCGCGGAGGAAGCGCGTGGGCGAGGTGATGGACTTCACGCAGCTCGGGGACCTCCAGGAGAAGGAGATCGCGACGCTCTCGAAGGGCATGAAGCAGCGCTTGTGTCTCGCGAAGACCTTGCTGCACGACCCCAGCGTGATGATTCTCGACGAGCCGGCCGCGGGCCTCGATCCGCGCGCGCGCGTCGAGCTGCGCGAGCTCGTCCGCGCGCTCGCCGGCATGGGCAAGGCGATCCTCGTGTCGTCGCACATCCTCACCGAGCTCGCCGAGATGTGCGACGGCGTCGCGGTGATCGAGCGCGGTGAACTCAAGGCCACCGGGCTCGTCGGCGACATCACGCGCGGCTTGCGCTCGCACGCGCAGGTGTACGTGCGTGTGCTCGAGCCGATCGAGGTGCTGGAGCGCGCGCTCGCGGAGCAACCCCTGGTGCAGAAGGCGCGCCGCGACGGCGCGGGCGTCGTGTTCGACCACGCGGGGGCGCCGGCGGAGCTCGCGAAGCTGCTCGCGGCGCTCGTGGCGCAGGGTCTGCAGCCGGTCGAGTTCGCGCCGCGCGAGGCGAACCTCGAAGAGGTGTTCCTCACGCTGACCGAGGGCAAGCTCCAATGACGGGCGCGACCGAGGCCGACGTGCCTGCGAGTGCTTCGACGCGCGCCTTTTCGGACCGCTCGAACCCGATCTTCGTGAAGGAACTGCGCGCCGCGCTGCGCGGACGCTACTTCCGTGTGCTGTTCCCACTCACGCTGCTCGTCGCGACGCTGATCGCGGTGCTCGTGCTCGTCGACGGCGGAAGCTACGGCTCGAATCGCCTCGGCCGCGACCTGTTCCAGGCGATGTTCGGGTGCCTGCTCGTCGCGGTGACGGGGCTCGTGCCCTTCTCGGCGTTCCTGTCGATGGGCAACGAGTGGGACGAGCACACCTACGACCTGCTCGTGATCTCACGCTTGAGGCCGCTGCAGATCGCGCTCGGCAAGCTCTCCTCGGCGGGCATCGAAGGCCTGCTCTACTTCTCGGCCTTCACGCCGTTCCTCGTGTTCGCGTTCCTCCTGCGCGGGATCGACATCACGTCGATCGCGCTGCTCCTGGTCGGGGCGTGGATCGCGTCGGCCTCGACGTCGGCGGTGGCGCTCCTCCTCGCGAGCCTCGGACGTCTGCGGCTCGTGCGCGTGATGCTCATGGCGCTGCTCGCGGCGCTGCTCCTCGCCGCCAACATCGGCGCGAATGCCTACGTGGACATGCACCTGCGTCAGCCGCCGGCGATGAACACGATGGAGGAATGGCAGGCGCTCGCGCTCACCTACTTCCTGCTCGGTCTGCCGGGCCTGCTCGCGCTCGCCGCGGCGTCGAGCGGCCTCGCGCACGCCGAGGAGAACGCCTCGACCGCGCCGCGCGTCCTAGTCACGGGGCTGCTCGTGACGCTGCTCGGCATCGGGATCTGGTCGCACCTCTCGTCGCCGTCGCGCCACACACCGATGATCGTCGGCTTCGCGTGCGCCCTGGGCGTCGCGCTGTGCGACCTGTTCTTCGTGACGGAGGCCGAGCCCTTGTCGCGCCGTGTCGCGCTCTTCGCACCGCGCGGAGGCGTGCGCGCGCTCTTCGCGGCGCCGTTCCTGCCGGGCGGTGGGCGCGGGTTCGTGTTGTTCCTGCTGCACCTCGCGCTGTGCGTCGGCGCGGTCGCGGCCATGCTCGCCTGGGGTCCGCACGTGGGGCCGCGCGCGGGTTGGGAGGTCGAGGCGGTCTTCTGCGTCGTGGTGTTCGCAGGCTACCTCGTCGTCTACTTGGGCGGCGTATCGCTCCTCTTCTCGGGGCGGACGCGCGACGCGCGCACGCGGCTCGTCGCGCGCGTGCTGATCCCGGTCGGAGCGCTGATCTCGATCTTCGCGCCTGCGCTGCTCGGGTTCCTCGTCGAGGACCGCAAGTGGATGGAAATGCAGCACCCCTTCGACCCGTTCTGGGTCGCGATCGCGTCGGGCGTGGAGGGCGACGACGCGAAGCACTGGGCCGTGCTCGCGTGCGTCGTCGCCGTGCTCGTGCTCGCGCTCAACGCGCCGCGCGTCGTGCGGGGGCTCGCCGAGGCGCGCGCCGCCGGCGTCGAGCGCGAACGGCGCGCGGCGCAGACTGCACGCGCCGGGGAGACGGCGCATGCCGCCTGAAGCGTCGGTCGGCACCGCGACCCGCCCGGCCCTCGCCGTCGGCGCGAACACGCGCGCTCCGCTCGGCGCGCGGCTCGCCGCGGCGCTCTCGGAGCGTGCGCCCGCGCTCTTCGTCAAGGAGCTGCGGCAGGCGCTGCGCGGGCGCTACCTCAAGGTCACGTTGTCGATCGCGCTCGCGCTGACGCTGCTCGCGGGGGTGGTCGTGCTCGGGTTCGTGATCCCGATGTCGGAGGGCGAGCTGCGCGGCTTCGAGGGGCTGATCCTGTTCGGCGCGTGCTTCGCGACGACGGCGTTCGCGGCCGCGGGGCTCGTGCCGTTCTCGGCGTTCTCGGCGATGAGCGCGGAGGCGGACGAGAACACGCTCGAGCTCCTGCAGCTCTCGAACCTCGCTCCGATGCGCATCGTGCTCGGGAAACTCGCGTCCGCGGTGCTGCAGGCCGTGCTCGTGTGCGCGACCGTGCTGCCGTTCGCGGTGATCGCGTGGCAGCTCGGCGGCATCCCGCCCTCCGTGCTGGTGCTCGCCCCCTTGTTCACGGTGCTCGGCTCGGCGTGCTTCTCCGCGCTCGGCATCGCGCTCTCGTCGCTGACGCGCGTGCGTTGGCTGCGGGTCGTGCTCATGGTGTTGTTCGGGTTCTTCCTGTTCAACGCGGCGCAGAACGTGCTCCTGTTCGCGTTCGTGGGCGCGGCGGCCGTCTACGCGCCCGGCGCGTTCTCGGGGCCGGGTGGGTTCCCGACGGGCGCCGTGGCCGGGTTCGGCGCGCTCGGCTGCGTCGCGTTCATCGCGATCGCGGTCGCGTTCGCGGCGGACTTCCTGGCGCACCGCGAGGAGAGCGGATCGACGCCGCTGCGGCGCGTGACGAGCGTGCTCGCGCTGCTCGGCGCGCTCGCCACCGCGATCGTCACGCTTGCGGGCGGCGGCGGCGACGAGCCCGTGGTGATGACGGGCATCGTGCTCGGCGTGCTGGCGGCGCCGCTCGCGTGGTGCTGCACCGAGGCCGAGCCGCTGCCGCTGGGTGCGCGCGCGTCGCCGCCGCGGCGCGGGCTCCTCGGCTGGGTCGAGCTCCTGCACCGCGCCGGCGGCGGGCGCGGAGCCCTGCTCGCGACCTGCGTGTGCGGCGGCGTCGCCGCTTCGGGGGCGATTGCGTCGGTGCTCGCGCGCGGACGCTGGACGGACGACGCGAGCCAGACGCTCGCGATCGCCGTCTACCCCTGGGTCTACCTGCTCCTGCCCTCCGCCCTCTCGTCGCCGTGGACAGGCAAGACGACCGTGCGCGTGCTCGCGCGCGTCCTGGTGTTCCTGTTCCCGTGGATCGCGTTCCTGGGGACGACGCTCGCCATGGTCTTCGTCGTCGGGCCCGGTGAGCGCGTCGTGAAGAACGCCGCCAACCCGTTCTTCGTCCACGACCTCGTGCGCAAGCCCGACGGCGCGCCGATGCAGCTCGGGCACTGGGCGGTGCTCGCGCTCGTGGTGCTGCTGACGTTCGCTCTGAACGCCCGGCGCATGCTGCGCGGCGTGCTCGAGGTCCGGCGCGCGATGCGCGAGCGCGATGTGCGTGAGCAGATGCCGGAGCCCGCGGCGTGAACGCGTCGGACGCGAGCTCGGGCCCGCGCGCTCCGCGCGTTCCGTGGAGCGAACGCCTCGACCCCGTGCTCGTGAAGGACCTGCGCGCGGCGCTGCGCGGGAAGCTCGTGCCGGTGATGTTCCTCTTCGTGCTGTCCTCGGGCGTCACCTGGACAGCGTGGGTCGTCGTGCGCGGGCGCGTCGAAGTGTCGCACCTGGGTCCCGTGATCGCGATCGGGGCATGGTGGCTCGCGGGGTTCTCCTCCGCGGTCTTCTTGCCGATCTGGGCCGCGGTGTCGCTCGGGGAGGAGCTCGATGGTCATGCGGACTCGCTCCTGCTCGCTCCGGACCTCTCGGCGTGGCGCCTCGTCGCGGGGAAACTGCTCGCAGCGATCGTGCTCGTGCTCCTCGTCCTGTTCGCGGTGCTTCCGTTCGGGGTCTTCGGCGTGTACCTGGGCGGCGTTCCCGTCTCGGCCGTGTTCGAGTTGGCCCTGCAGCTCGTCGGCGCGGGCGTGTACTGGTCGGCGATCGGGATCGCGGTCTCCACGGTGTTTCGTGCGCGCTGGGCGCGTTCCGTGGGAATGGTGGGGTTGCTCGCGTGGGTCCTTTGGGCGAACGGTTTCCTCCTCTACCTTCTCCGCGATCCGTCCGGCCTCGCGTCCGCCACGTTCGGCGGATCTTGGATCCAGGCCCTGGTCGGCTCCCTTCACGTGTTGCTCGTCGCGGGGCTCGCGCTCGCGTTCGGGGCTGGGAGGATCATGCAGGCCCAAGAAAGCCGCTCGACCTTGCTGCGCGCGTGGTGCCTCGCACTGGTCCTGATCACCAGCGTGGGCGCGGTCGCGGCCACGATCGCGGGGGCGTCCGACTTCATTGGGCAGTTCTACGTCGAGCGGGCGTTCCAGCTCGGCGCGCTCGTCACCCTGATCGTCGCGACCGAGCCCGAAGGCCTGCCGCGCGTGTACTGCGCACGCCCGCATGCGCCCGCTTGGCGGCGCTTCGCCGACGCGCTGCTCGTGTCGGGTGGGGGGCGCGGGGCCCTGTTCGGGTGCGTGATCGCGGCGCTGGGGGTCGCGCTGGTCCTCGCGCTCCGCGTCTTCGACGGGTCCGCGCCGTCGGCGTGGCTGGCGCATGCGCCCGTGGTCCTGTCGTTCCCCTACGTCCTCGTGCTCCTCTTCTCCGGCGCGTTCGAAAAGCGCAACACGCACCCGACCGCGACGACGCGTCTTCGGCTCGCGATCGCGGTGACTTGGCTCGGCGTGGGGCTGACGCGCGTTCTGCTCGCACCCAAGCCGGGCGGAGGAGAGCAGTTCATGAGCCTCTTGACCGACCCGCTGGGTCTCGGCCATGCGGCTTCCGGACCTGAGCCGCTCCTCGTCGGCCTCGTCGACGGCGCCTGGCCGCTCGTCGTGATCGCGATGTTGATCCTCAACTCGCAGCGCATGCTGCGCGGCGCGCGCGAGGTCCGCGCGGTACGCTCGCCCTACTCCTCCCTCCATGCCCCGCCCCAGCCCTGAAGCCCACGCGCTCGCCGAGCGCTATCGACTCGCGCTGCTCGAGACGCCGACGCGCGGCGTGATGGGGGAGCGCATGGGCCGCGGCGTCGGCGCGTCGCTCGAGTTCCAGGACCGGCGTAGCTACTCCGTCGGCGACGACGTGCGCCACCTCGATTGGCGCGCGTTCGCGCGCACGGATCAATTGATGGTGCGGCAGTACCGCGAGGAGATCCTCCCGCGCGTCGACCTCGTGCTCGACGCGTCACGCTCGATGGGGCACCACGCGGACAAGGCGCAGCTCGCGGTCGACCTCGCCGTGCTGCTCGCGCAGTCGGGCCGCGCCGACGGGCTGCACGTCAACGTCGTGCGCGCGGGCGATCGGCCCGAGCCGCTCCCGCTCGACCGGCTCGCGGACGAGGGCGTCGAGTTCGACGGGCGCGTCACGCTCGCGGCGTCCTTCGCCGGCCTCGGCGCGCTCTTGCGCCCCGGTTCCTTGCGTGTACTGGTGAGCGACTTCCTCTTCCCGCACGAGCCGCGCACGCTCCTCGCGCCCCTCGCGGCGCGCGGCGGCGGCCTCGCGCTCGTGCAGGTGCTCGCGCGCGAGGAGGAGCGGCCGACGCTGTCCTCCGCGCTGCGCCTCACCGACTGCGAGGACGACGCGACGCTCGACCTCGTCGTCGATCGGGTGACGGTTGCGCGGTACCAGGAGCGCCTCGAACGCCTGTGCAAGGCCCTCGACGAGGAATGCCGCCGCCTGGGCGCGCGCTACGCCCGTGCCGCCACCGGGCCTTCGCTCGGTGAACTCTGTCGCGACGTGCTGGTCCCCGCGCGTCTACTCGACCCGGCATGACGATTCGAGTCGTGAGCGCGCGGCGCTCGTTCGCGTCCCGATCTCGACATCCTCGTGCGGAGCGGCTGCCCGCGATCGCGATGGAGCTGTACTCTCGGCGTGCTCGCACGTCCGCCGCCGGTCCGCTCCCGGCGCGCGCGCGCTCGAAACCACGACGCCGTTCTCGAACGGCGCGCCGCGCAAAGGAGGATCGGAGCATGTTCCGAGTCGCTAGCCGTGTCGTTGGTCCTGCGGTGCTCGTCGCCGCGCTCGTGCTGACCCTGGCGGTGCCCAATGCCGCCGCAACGTGGACGCCGACGTCGATGGTCGCGCCGCAGGCGCCGTGCGAGATCTCGCTCTCGCGCATCACCGGAGCCGCGCGCGACAAGGCCGGCTTCTTCACGCCGCCCGCCAACCCGCACGAGCCCGGCCGTATCTTCCTCGACACCGTCGCCGGCGGCGAAATCCTCGCCAACCCCGACGAGCAGAGCATCCTGCTCGAGGTGCAGCTCGGGCCCGCGGGCCTCGATCCAGCGGCGTTCGCCGTGCAGTGGGAGGTGCGCGATCCCGACGATCCGGCCGACCACGTCGACGTCGATCCGAACGACGGCGGTACCCCGACCGGCGGAACGGCGCGCGGCGGCGACAACGTCGACACGCTCCCCGAGGAGACCACCGACGGTCGGCACTTCTTCCGCCAGGCGAACCACGCGATCAGCAACCGCGCGTCGCCGGGCTCGGACGGGACGAGCGACGCGACCGTGATCGGGCAGGCGCAGACGGCGATCGACGCCAATCGCCGCTCGAGCGTCCGGTTCCACTACGGCGACGAGGCCGGAGACAACTACATCATCAAGGCGATCTGCCTGCGCATCGCGACCGGCGCCGAGGAGGCGAGCGACGAGACGGGCATCCTCACCGTGTGGCGCAAGCGCTTCTTCGTGCTCAACGCGATGTCGAAGCCCGCGGACGACCAGCAGCTCATCGCCGTCGGGACGGCGGGCGCGGACGCGAACGCCCAGTGCGTGGGTCCAGGCGCCAATGGGTTCGCCGACACGTTCTTGCGCTCGGACGACAAGTACGCGGACAACAACGGGAGCGCCGTGCGCGTCGGCGCCAACTTGAACTCGAACACGCCGGCGAACGACGGCGGGCCGAGCTACCTGCCGCTGCTCCAGACCGCGCTCGTCCTGCGCAGCTTGAAGGCGAGCTATGCATCGACGACGCCCAACCGCGCGTGCTACCTCGACCCGGTGCTCACGTCGCTCTCCCTGCGCACGACCTACCTCGGCGTGATGGCCGCGGCCAACGGCGTGAACGCGAACACGCAGGAGCACACGTACTCGCGCACGGCCACGCGCTACCACGGCGGCGGCGCCGCGAACAACACGCACCCGAACAACACCTACCACGTCCTCGGGATCCGGACGTACGGCGCGACGGGCTCGCTCTACGGCAACTCGACGGTCGATCCGCACAGCTACGTCGACCTGCTCGCGCACTACCAGGATTTCGAGCAGGGCGGCACGACGGTCTCCGAGATGGGCCAGACCACCGTGCACGAGCTCGGGCACAGCATCCTGCGCGAGCCCGACGACATCCACGGTCCGCACTCGCCGGCGCCGTTCACCGCGTGCTGCGGGAGCGTCGCCGCGGGCCAGGGCACGCAGTGGTGCCCGCGCCACGTGCGGCAGATCCGCAACAACGTGACGCGCTCGTGGGCCGACCACGACGCCAATGTCGCCAATCCTTCCGAGAGCGCCCGCGATTCGGATTGAGGAGGAACCCCCATGTCGATCCACACGCTTTCATCGCTCCTGCAGCGCTCCCCCGTCCGCACCGCGCACGCGCTCGCCACCGGCGCGCTCGTGCTCGGCCTCTTCGCGACGTTCGCGCCGGCGCGCACGTCGGGCCTCGCCGCGCCGCCCGCGCGCGTGAGCTCCTGGGTGTACTCCGACCTCGCGGCGTACGAGGCCGGGGACGTCCCGCGGCTCTTCGTCCGCTTCGAGAACACGTCGACGGCGCCGGTCGAGGGCTACCTCGCGAACGCCGAGCAGATGGAGTTCTTCCCGTGCGATCTCCTGTGGGTGTTCAAGGGGGACGAGCAGCTCGCGTACACCCGCACGAACGAGTTCCACCCGCGGCCGCGCGCGAAGACCGTGATCCCGGCGGGCGGCACGTTGACGCTCGCCGTCCCGCTCGATCACGTCGCGGTGCTGCCCGCCGATCCGATCGGGCACTACGCGGTGCGGCTCATCGCGGACTACTACCCCGACCACGCCGCAGCGGGGCGCGTCGACCTGCCGGGGCATCCCGGCGGCGGTTCGATCGAGCTCGACGTGCGGCGTCCTTCCGGCATCGCGCCCGACACCGCCGCTCCGATCGCGGAGCACCTGCGTCGCGTCGGAGGGCTCGCGCAGCTCGTCGCGGACGCGA
>JACRIO010000219.1 GCA_016220035.1 Planctomycetota bacterium
GCGCCGCAGTCCGTCCCGCTCGCGCTCGTCGATCCCGTGATCGACGCCGTCGGTCTCGTCGCGTGGCGCGCGCGCAGGCAGTCGGTCGTGATCGCGTTCCACGGCGAGGACCTCGCGGGGCCGCGCGCCCCCGCGGCGCTGGATCGCGCGCGCGCGCTGCCGCGCATCGAGGGCGACCCGGCGGAGCTCGCGCAGGCACTGCTCAACCTGCTCGTGAACGCGCTCGACGCGCTGGAATCGGTCGGCGCGGGAGCCGGACGCATCGACGTCGAGCTCGAACACCGCGAGGACGAGCTCGTCCTCGCCGTGCAGGACGACGGCCCGGGGGTCTCCGAGGAGCTTCTCCCGCGCGTCGCCGACCTCTTCTTCACGACCAAGGACGCGGGCAAGGGCACCGGACTCGGGTTGGCCATCGTCCACAACGTCGTCGCGGCGCACGGCGGGCGCGTGCTCTTGTCGAACGCGAAGCCGCGCGGCCTGCGTGTCGAGCTCCGCTTCCGCGTCGCGCGCGGCGCGGAGCGCGCGGGAGGTGCTGCGTGAGCTGGCACTGGGTGGCGCTCCCGTTGCTGCTCGCCTGCTCGGCGTTCTTCAGCTCGATCGAGACCGCGCTCTTCTCGCTCGAGGACGCCGACCTGGAGCGCGCGGGTTCGGCCGCGAAGCGGTTGATGCGCGATCCGCAGCGCGTCCTGCTCTCGGTGCTGCTCGGCAACCTGTTCGTCAATGTGCTCTTCTTCTCCGTCGTCTCCGACCTCCTGCCGGCGGCGCACGAGTACGACGGGCTCGTCTGGGGCGGCGTCGCGCTGGTCCTCGTCCTGCTCTTCGGCGAGATCCTGCCCAAGTCGTTGGCGCTCCGTGCGCCGATGCCCGTCGCACGCCTCGGGTCGGGGGCGCTCGCGCTCTTCATGGTGGTCGCGCGCCCGCCGCTCGCCGTCGCGCGGCTCGCGCTCGAGGTCGCGATGCGCGCCCTCGGCGGGCTCGCCCGCGAGGAGAGCGGGCTCACGACCGAGGACCTCGCGGAGGTCCTGGAATCGAGCGCGGGCCACGGCGCGATCGAGGGCGAGGAGGCGGATCTCCTCGCGGAGGTCGTGGAGCTCGAGGGGGTGCGCGTGCGCGAGCTCATGACGCCGCGCGTCGACATGCTGGCGCTCGACCTCGCGCGGCCGCTCGAGGAGCAGCGCGACCTCATCGATCGCGCGCTCGAGCGCCGCCACGTCTGGCTGCCCGTCGTGCGCGAGACGCCGGACGACGTCGTGGGGCAGGTGCGTCTGCGCGAATTGCTCGCGGGCGGCGCGCGGCCCTTGAAGGAGCTCGTGCGGCGCGTGCAGTACGTCCCCGAGGTCGCGAGCGGGCTCGACCTCCTGCGCGTCCTGCGCGAGAACAAGGCCTCGGAGGCCGTCGTCGTCGACGAGTACGGCGGGACGGCGGGCATCGTGACGGTGGAGGACGTCTTCGAGCAGATCCTCGGCGACCTGCGCGTCGAGGACGAGGAGGCGCCGCCGCTCGTCGTGGGCCTCGGCGAGGGCCGCTTCCGCGTCGCGGGCGCGCTTCCGATCCGCGACTGGAACGAGCGCTTCGGACACCGCGTGGTGCCCGCGGGTTTCCAGACCATCGGCGGCTTCGTCACGGCGCTGCTCGGCCGCATCCCGCGTGCGGGCGATCGCGTGCGCTGGCGCGAGCTCGCGTTCCGCGTGCACGACGTGCGCGGCCGGCGCGTGAAGAGCGTCGACCTCTCCATCGAGCGCGAGGAGGCCCTTCGATGAGGATCGCGCTCGAGATCGCGGGCCTGATCGCCTGCCTCGTGGCGGTCGCGTGCTTCGCGGGCGGCGAAACCGCGCTCTACTCGATCTCGCGCGTGCGCGTCGCGATGGAGGCGCGGCAGAAGCGCTGGATCCCGCGCGTCGTGCAGCGTCTGGTCAGCGACGACGTGGCGCTCTTGATCGTGCTGCTCATCGGCAACACGCTCTTCGTGGAGCTGCTCACGTTCCAGGGCGAGCACCTCGCCGAGTACCTGCGCCTCCCGGAGTTCGCGATCGAATTCGGGCTGCCGCTCGTGCTCACCCCGATCGTATTCCTGTTCAGCGAGGCGCTGCCGAAGGAGCTCTTCCGCCGCCGACCGCACGCGCTCTTGGGGCTCGTGGCGCCGTTCCTCTACCTCGCGCGCATCGTGTTCTGGCCGCTCGAGCGGCTGCTCGGGCTCGTCGCGCGCGGGGCGGCGCGCCTGCTCGGCCTGAAGCCGGAGCTCGTGCTCGTCGTCAGCGGGCGCGAGGCCGTGCGCCGACTCTTGAAGGAGAGCGCCCTGGCGGGCGAGCTCCCGCCCCAGGCCGAGCAGATCGCGCAGAACGTCCTCAAGCTGCGCACGATCCAGGTCGAGCGCGCGATGGTGCCGTGGACGCGCGTCGCGCGGCTCGACGGGCAAAAGAGTCAGGCCGAGCTCTACACGAGCGTCGCACGCTCTCCCTACACCCGCCTGCCCGTGTCCGGCCCCCGCGGGGAGCTCGTGGGCTACGTCCACCAGCTCGACGTGCTCGGCGCGGGGCCGGGGGTGGCGGTGCTCGCCCACCTCCGGCCGCTCGTCGAGCTCCCGCCGCACACGCCGGTCGACCGGGCGCTCGCCCGGTTGCGCGCGGCCGGCCAGCGGCTCGCCGTGGTGGGCCCGCGCGAGCGCCCCGAGGGGTTGCTCACCCTGAAGGACCTCGTCGAGGAGATCTCCGGCGACCTCGCGGGGTGGTGAGGCCGGCCTGCGCCGGATTTCCCCGCTCTGGAGGCAACCCCGGGGCGCCGGTAGGATAGCCCGCCCCCGAACGCCGCGAACGCGCCCCGCCCCGCATGAAGCTCTCACGACTGCTCGACGACCACGGTTCCATCCTGCTCGCCGGCCTCGGCCTCGTCGTGATCGGCCTCGCGGTTGCTCCCGCCGGCGCGCTCCCGCAGACGAACGGCGGCCAGGAGTCCGAGGCCCAGCGCCTGCGCCGCCTCGCCGAGAGCCGGCCGCTGCCCTCCATCGCCAACGCCGACTCGAACGACCAGATGATCGCCGTGACCGGCATCGACATGACCGGCTCGTCGGTGCTCTACCTCGTCGACACGCAGAACCGCCAGCTCGCGATCTACCAGGCGAGCGGCGGCAGCGAATCGACGCAGGGCGTCAAGCTGATCGGCGCGCGCCGCATCGACCTCGACCTCAAGCTGTACGGCTTCAACGACAAGTCCGAGTACAGCTTCGAGGAGCTCGAGAAACGCTTCGACCAGGCCAAGAACGGCGGCGCGAACCCTCCGCGCTGAGTTCGACCCCCCTCGTCCCCTCCCGTCGCCCCCCCGAGTCAGAAGGAGCCCCGCGTGGCCGAAAAAGGTGAGTTCTACAGCTTCGAGGAAGCCCTGAAGGAGCTGCGGCTCAAGGAAGAGGAGCTGAAGCGCCTCGTGTCCGAGGGCGAGATCCGCGCCTTCCGCGAAGGCGACACGATGAAGCTCCGCAAGGCCGACGTCGAGAACCTGCGCGCGGAGCTCTCCGGCGGCGAGGTGGTCGAGCTCGGCGACGTGAAGGAAGAGCTCGTGTTCGAGGACGACGTCGAGGTCGTCGAGGACACCGGCATGGCGACGCAGGAGATCGGCGACGTGGACACGGTCGTCGAGGAAGCGGAGGAAGCGAGCGAGGAGATCGAGCTCGAGGGCGAGGAAGCCGCCGCCGCGGAAGCCGAAGAGGACGACGCGCCGATGGCGGCCCCCGTGGTCGAGGTCCCGGAGCCCTACGAGGGCATCGGCGTGCGCATCGCCGTCGTGCTCACCGCGGTCCTGCTCCTGGTCGCGCTCCCGGTCGTCATGTCGGCCGGTCGTCTGGTGCCTTCGGGCCTCGCCGAGTCGATCGGCAAGCTCCTGCGCTGACCGGCCGCATCCACGGGCAGCCCACGACGCCTCGCGCGAGCTCCTCGCGCGGGGCGTTCGCATGTTCGGGCGATCACGCGAACGCCCGCGCGCAGCCTGTGGAATCGCGCGATCGCGCCGCTAGACTCGCGCGCGTTCCTCGCCGCACTCCTCGGATCGCGCCGCACGCCGTGCGCGCCGCACCCGTGGCTCCGCCGCTCCTCGCGGGCGGAGCGGACCGAGCGCGTCGAGGCCGCGGGGCCGGAGCGTGCGCGCAGGTCGAGGAGCGCGCGCGACCGGGGTGTTTCGGAGCGCGGCGAGACCAGCTTCGCCGCAGGGACCACGAGATGAAGACCAAGATGTTGTCGATCCAATCGCGCGCGGGAGCCGTGCTCGCGCTCGCGTTCCTGTCCGCCTGCGCCACGCAGAAGGAGTACCAAGCCGTCGCGCAGGACGCGAAGTACTACCAGACCAAGCTGCACGAGAAGGAGCTGCTCGTCACGCGCCTCCAGGAGGAAAACGACAAGCTCAAGACGCAGCTCAAGCAGAGCGAGATCGGCGCGCTCTCCGAGGCCGGCTTCGGCGAGGACTGGCAGTCGCGCCTCTCCGAGCTGCAGGCGAAGATCGACGGCCTCAACCGTCCGCTGCACGACGTCGAGCGCTTCGACGTCGAGGGCGGCTACGTGCTGATGGTGCAGGACAAGATCCTGTTCGATTCGGGCTCGTCGGACCTGAACGGCGAGGGCAAGAAGCAGATCACGACGCTCGCGAACGACATTCAGGCGCGCCCGCACGGCCGCATCTGGGTGCGCGGCCACACGGACAGCGATCCCGTGTCGAAGCCGGCGACCGTGGCCAAGTTCCCGCACGGGAACCTGCAGCTCTCCGCCGAGCGCGCGGTCGAGGTCGGCGCCGAACTCGTCACCGCCGGCAAGATCCCGAGCCGCGACCTCGTCGTCGTCGGTTTCGGCCCGCACGACCCGCTCAAGCCCAACGACTCCGCCGAGCACAAGCGGATGAACCGCCGCGTCGAGATCTTCGTCTCCGACGCGAGCGGCAAGGGCACGTTGGAAGCAAAGGGCAAGGGCAACGAGTAGCACCCGTCCGCCGCGCCGACTACCTTCACGAGCCCCGTGCGCGCGAGCGCGCGGGGCTCGTGCTTCGTATGCAGCTCCACCGCCCGGCGTCCACGCTCCTCGTCGCGAGCCTCGCTCTCGCCGCGTATGGGGCGTGCGGGGCGTGCGGGGCGCGCGAGTCCGGCGCCGCGGCGCTCGACGAGCTCGAAGCGCTCGCGTTCGTCCCGCCCGGCGAGGCTTCGTTCACCGCGCGCGC
>JACRIO010000217.1 GCA_016220035.1 Planctomycetota bacterium
AGCGCATCCGCGCCGTCGCGACGGCGATCGAATTCCTCGCGGCGCCCGTGCTCAACGTCTTCCTGCTCGTCGGCGCACTGCGGCTCCTGCGCGGGAGACCGGGCGCGCCGCGCTGTGTGCGCATCTGGGCGCTCGGAGTCCTCGCGCTCTCCGCGGTCGACCTCGCGTGGATCACCGCGGCATGGATCGACCCGTGGAGCTGGATCGCGGTCCTCCTCGTGCTCGTCACACCGCTGTGGGCCGTCGCGAACCTCGTCGCGCTCAGGCGTCCGTCGGTCCGCGCGCAGCTCACGCCTGCGGCGAACGGAGCGTGCGCGTGAAGGCGTTTTTGGTCCTCCTCGCGATGCTCGCGCTCGCCGCTCGAACGCTCGCGCAGGAGCCGCGCGTCCCCGCGGCGTTCCGCAAGAGCGTGCCCACGATCGAGAGCGTGCGTGCTTCGCTCGCGTCCAGCGAGCCGATCGCGATCGCGTGGGGCGCGCGCGACGCCGCGAACCGCGGATGGCGCGAGTGCGCACCGGAGCTGCGCGCTGCGCTGCGAGCGCTGGGCGCGAACGGCAAGCCGCTGAACGAAGCGCAGTGTCAGGCGCGCGACGCGCTCGTCGACGCGCTCGTGCGCCTCGACGTCGCGCTCCCGAACGACGAGCTCGCGCGCTGGGACCGCGTCGAGAGACTGCGGCCCGCGTTGCTCGCGCTCGCTGCGCTCGATCCCGCGGCGTGCCCGCTGTGGCTCTACTCCATCGCCGTGTCCCAGACCGGCGCGACGCCGCTCACCGAGGACGGAGCCTCTGCGAGCGCGCTCCTCGCCCGCGGCGCACCGAAGCTGGCCGCACCGCTGCTCGTGCGGCGCGCGCGGCCCGAGCTCCGCATCGTCGTGCGCGAACGGTGGCAACTGCTGCTGCCGGACGAGGAGCGACAGCGCGCGGGGTGGAAGTGCGCCAACGCGGATCCGCGCCCCATCCGGGAGCGCCGCGTGCTCCCCGACTTCCCGCCGCTGATCCTGTACCACTTCGTGCGCGCCCGCGCGGAGGGCGTGCGGCCCGTGACCGATGCACCGATCGAGTTCGGCCTCGTGCGCACCGAGGTCGCGACGATCCCGCTCCCGCTGCCGCCCCTGCACAGCCCGAGCGAGCGCTTCGACGACGCGCTGCGCATCCTCGCGTGGCTCGTGCGCGACGACCCACCGCCCGAGCTCGATCTCCTGCAAGGCCGTCCCGAGATCGCGCTCGGCTGGAGCACGCCCGAGCGCTTCCTCGCCGAAGCCCGCGAGCGCTGCGACCGCATGGAGCACCGATGGCGCGCACTCGTCGAGGCGCTCGCGAAGCGCGGCCTGCTCGACGCCGCGGAACGCGAGCTCGCGCTCCAACCACTGCGTGTGGTCGTTTTCGACGAACGCCGCACGTCGACTGCTCCGCTACCCGCGCTGCCGCCGCGCTGATCAACCCGCCCGCGCCGCGCGCGAGAAGAGCGCGGCGGAGACGAGCGATGCGACGAACGCGCCGCTCCACAGCCACACCGGTCCCGCGCGGTCGAGCACGAGCGTTCCGAGCGCGGGTCCGGTCATCGACGCGACGGCGAACGCGGTGTGGAAGAGGCCGAGGTACTCGCCGCGCCGCCCTTCGGGCGCGAGCAGCGTCGCTTCCGCGCTGAGCGCGGGGAAGAGCACCATCTCGCCGACGGTCCACACGACGATCGACGCCGCGATCCACGCGTGGTTCGGCGCGAACGCGAGCATCCCGAAGCCCGCGCCCGTCGCGAGCGCGCCGATCACGAGCGTGCGGGCGGTGCTCCAGCGCGCGCTCCACAGGTTCAGCGGCACTTCGGTGAGCACGATGAGCACGGTGTTGATCGCGAGCATCCCGCCGATCATCGCCTTCGAGAAACCGTGCGCGCGCGTCATGAAGAGCGGCCACGCGCCCTCGATCTGGAAGAACACCATCGCGACCGGGATCGTCGCGACGAGAAACAGGAGGAAGCGCCGGTCGCGCAGCGCGCCCCAGGCGGCGGCGTGCGCGGCGTGGCGCCTGGGATAGCGGCGCGCGAGGTGTCCGCGGCGCGCGGCCCACGCGGCGAGGAGCACGCCGGCGAGCATCGTCGTGACGCCGTCGATCACGAAGAGGCACGCGAACGAGACCTCGGCGAGGAAGCCGCCGACGACGGGGCCGATGCTCATCCCGAGGTTGATCGCGAGGCGCAGGAGCGCGTAGGCCGGCCGCAGTTCGCCCTCCTTCACGAGTTCGGACAGCACCGTCGTGCTCGCCGGCCGGTACGCCTCCGCGACGAAGGACCACCCGAAGATGGCGACGCACAGCCACGGAAACGACCGCGGCAGCGCGACGAGCATGCACGCGGCGCCGCCGGAGAGCAGTGCGATGACGAGCACGCGCCACGGCGACACGACGTCGCACAGCCTCCCGGAGACGAGCTGTCCGAAGAGTGACGCGAGGCCGAAGAGGAACAGCACGATCGCCGTGTGCGTCGCGTCGAACCCGAGCGCCTGCGTGAGGTACAGCGTGAGGAACGGCCGCACCATCGTGCCCGCGCGATTCACGAGCGTCGCGGCCGACAGGATCCACACGCCCTGCGGGAGCCGCGCGAGCCCGCGCCAAGGGTTCACGAGCGCGCGCATGCAGCTGCTCGGCCGTCTGGCGCCCCGCGCTTCGAGTTCACGCCTCGAGCGGTCCTGCAGCCTTCTCGACGGCGGCGACGAGCGCGCCGCTCGCGAGCAGCTCGCGCGCCGCTTCGAGGTCGGGGTGCAGGAAGCGGTCGCGGCCGAGCGGCTTCACGCGCGTGCGGAGCAATCGGTGCGCGGCGTCGGCGCCCTTGCCGGCGCGGAGCTCGCCGTGGAACTCGCGCGCTTGCGCGGCGGCGACCCATTCGATCGCGAGGACGTGCTCGACGTTCTCCGCGATCGCGAGCGCCTTGCGCGCCGCGGTCACGCCCATCGAGACGTGGTCTTCCTGGTTGGCGCTCGTCGGGATCGTGTCGACGCTCGCGGGGTGCGCGAGGCCCTTGTTCTCGCTCGCGAGCGCCGCGGCGGCGACCTGCGCGATCATCAGGCCCGAGTTGAGGCCGGGCTTGGGCGTCAGGAACGCGGGCAGGTGCGACAGGTCGGGGTTCACGAGCTGCTCGATGCGCCGCTCGCTCACGTTCGCGAGCGTCGCGAGGGCGATCCCGAGGTAGTCGAGCGGCATCGAGAGCGGCTGTCCGTGGAATTGGCCCGCGCTGACGACCTCCTGCGTGTCGGGGAACACGATCGGGTTGTCGGTCACCGAGTTGATCTCGCGCGCGAGCACCTCGCGCACGTGCGCGAGCGCCGTCTTGAACGCACCATGGATCTGCGGCACGCAGCGCAGTGAGTACGGGTCCTGCACGCGGTCGCACTCCGCGTGACTCGCGAGCACGGCACTCTTCGCGAGGCACTTGCGCACGTTGCGCGACACCGCGAAGTGCCCCGGATGGCCCTTCAGCTCGGCGAAGCGGTCGTCGAACGGCTTCTGGCTGCCGAGCAAGGCCTCGATCGTGAGCGCGGCGAGCGCGTCCGCCGCTTTCGACAGGTTCTCGGCGCGCGCGAGCGCACAGACGCCGACCGCCTTGATGATCTCGGTGCCGTTGATGAGCGCGAGCCCTTCGCGCGCCTTCAACCGCACCGGCGCGAGGCCGAGCTTCTTCAACGCGGCCTTCGCGCGCATGCGCTTCCCGCCGACGAAGGCGTCGCCGTGGCCCATGTACGCCGCCGCCATGTGCGCGAGCGGTGCGAGGTCGCCGCTCGCCCCCACCGAGCCCTTCCGCGGCACGACGGGCACGAACCCGCGCTCGAAGAAGGCCGCGAGCGCGTCGACGAGCTCCAACGAAAGCCCCGAGTGCCCGCGCACGAGGCCGTTCAGGCGCAGGACCTGCGCGACGCGCACCTCGTCCAAGGGCATCGGCTCGCCGACGCCGCAGCAGTGCGACAGGATGAGGTTCTCCTGCAGCTCCTCGAGGTCCTCCGCCGCGATCGCGACGCCCTTCAGCTTGCCGAAGCCCGTGTTGAGGCCGTAGACGGGCGCCCCCTGCGCCACGACGTCCTCCACGAGCGCCCGCGCCTTCGCGACGCGCGCGCGTGCGGCCTTCGAGACCGAGAGCGCGCGCGCCTCGCCCCGCGCGATCGGGTACAGGTCTTCGAGCCTGAGCGACGTGCCGTCCAGCGTGAGCGTCTTCATCGGGGCGGAGAGGATAGGCGGATCCGGGCCGCGCGGCGAGAAGCCTATGGACGCGGAGCACGCGAGCGTCGATCCTCTGCGCATGACCAGCGCGCCGAGCCAGACGAATTCGGGACTAGAGCTCTTCGCCCTCACGCCGAGCGGCCCGAGGGCGCTCACCGTGGCGGCGACGACGGGCACGATGCACGACGCGATGGATCCGCTGCCCGACGGCGTGTACTCGGCGCTGCGCACGTTTCGCGGGAACCGCTTCCTCGAGCTCGAGGCGCACCTCGAGCGCACGCAGCAGTCGATGCACGTGCTCGCATGGAAGAAGACGCTCGACCGCAAGGCGCTGCGCGCGGCCCTGAACGCGATCGTCGGACGGAACACGAAGGACGTGCGCGTGCGCTTCGACGTGCTCCCGGAACCGTTCGAGCTCCAAGGCGTGCGCGCGGACGTCTTCGTCGGCGTGTCGCCGCACACGGAGCTCCCCCAAGCGTGGCTGAAGGACGGCGTGCGCGTCGACTACGCGCGCAACCTGTCGCGGACGCAGCCGCGCGTGAAGACGACGAAGTGGGTCAAGGACCGCCGTCCGTTCCCGATCGGCACGCAGGAGCAGCTCGACCAGCTCCTCGTCGACCCCGAGGGCCGCATCCTCGAGTTCACGAGCGCGAACATCGCCTTCGTGCGCGGCGACGAGCTCCTCTCCGCCGGCGACGGCGTCCTCGACGGCATCACGCAACGCGTGCTCGCGCGCCTCGCTTCACAGATCGGCCTGAAGCCGCGCCACGTGCGCCTCCCGGAGAACGAGCTCGCCACGGTCGACGAAGCCATCCTGTCGAGCTCCGTCCGCGGCCCCGTGCCCGTGGTGAAGATCGAAGCGCTCACGATCGGCTCCGGCCGCCCCGGCCCGAAGACGAAAGAGCTCGTCACCGCCTACTACGCATGCGCGGACCGCGAGGCGCGGATGTCGCGCTGAAGACTGCGCCAGCGCCCCTCTTCACCACTTCAGAGCACCCGCTCGCGCGCTCAGATCGTCGCGTCACCAAGCGGCGAACAAGGCCTCCGGCGCCGTCTTCCGAGAGCTCGCATGGCCGCGCCGCCAAGAGGTGAAAAATTGCTCTGGCACCGTATTCACCTCTTCGAACAGAATCCCGTGCAGTCTTCGGCCGGTCCTCCGGCCGAAGACTGCACGGGATCAGGTATGCGAAGCAACCTCATGTGGCGAGTTGCTCCCCAAAACGCCTCTCTCTCTCATCCGGCAATTGCTCCCGCCGTCCCAACTCGCAAGCGCGGAGCCCCCCCACCCCCAATCACTTCCCCGCCCGCCTCCGCGTCTCCTCGTCCTGCCCGAGCACCGCGCCCTCCGGTAGCTTGACGCTCAGCGTCACCTCCGTATCGAGCTCGATCACCTGCGGCTTCATCAACTCCTCACCCTGCCACCTCACCCTGACCCGCCACGTCCCCGGCACGAGCGCACCCACCCGAATATCCCGCTCCGCCGGCACGACCACGCGCTCCCGCGGCGTCCCAGCCACCGTCACCTGCACCGGCAGCGCCTGAAACCGCGGGCTCGTCGACAGCACGAACACCGCATTCCCGTCGCTCGCCGCCACCGGCTTCAAATCGATCTCGACCCGCTCCTCGCCGCCGCGCAACACCACCCCGCCCTGCGCCCTCCCATCCGCCGAACGCGCGACGAGATACCGCACCTTCGAGATCTGCTCGTTGGCCGAGAGCTGGAACTCGCCCGACGCGTTCGTGAACACGCGCTGCACCGCGAGCGGCGAGTCCGGCATGACCTCGCTCTCGAGCAACAAGTAATTCGACTCACCCAGCCCCGCGAGCGTCGCCGCGACGCGATCGGGCACTTCGAGGCTGACCTCCGCGCGCTCGGCGGGCTTCCCGTCCCACCGCACGACGCCGACGACGACCGGCGCGGGCTCCATCGCGAGCTCCAACACCTCCGGCGCGCCCACATCGAGCGTCACCTCGCGCTGCGCGGGCTTCGCCACCGCGCCGGAGTGATACAGCCGCGCCGTGACGCGCACGGGCGGCAGGTCGTCGAGCACGAGCGTGCCGCCGGGATAGAGCTCGACCGGGTTGAGCTTGAACCACGGGTACGCGCGCTGCGCCGTCAAGGTCGACGGCAGCAAGAACACCTTCGCGGGCTCGCCCGAGTTCAACCGATCGTTCAGCGTGAGCGTGAGCTTCGCGCCGCGCTGCAGCCGGAACTTGAGCCGCCCCTTCTCGATCGTCGTGCCCGCGAGGATCGGGACGAGCTGAAACACCGACGCGAATCCCGCCTTCTCGACGAAACACGTCGTCTCGCCGCTCGCGACATACGGGAAGCTGAACACGCCCTGCGCGTCGGTCTGCGTCACGAGCCCGTCGAGCGTGACCTTCGCGCCCTCGAGCAGGTTCCCGTCCGCGTCGTAGACCTCGCCGATCACGCTCGCCGGCCGGCCGTAGCCGATGTTGAGCAACGCCTCGCGCTCCTGGCGCAGCACGACCTCGCGCAGCGAGCCGAGCACGCCCGGTCCCGTCACGTCCACCAGGACACGGCCGGGATAGAGATCGCTCGCGCCGAACTGCCCGAGCCCGTCGCAGAGGAGCACGCGTCCCGCGTTGGGGCCCGCGCGGATCTCGACCTGCCCGCGCACGGGTCCGCCGTTCGAGTCGGTGATCGAGCCCTTGATGCGCGCGGTCGCGGACGAGCCGCGCCGCGGCGCGCCGTCCGCCTGGAGGTCGGACGCGGCCTTCACCAGCTCCAACTCCACGAGGAGCGGGTACACGACCGTCGTCTCTGGCTCCGCCGCGGCGGGCGCGTCCTTCTCGTCGACGAGCGCGACCGCGCCGCGCCGGTCCGAGTTCGCGCTCTCGAGCGCCGTTCCGTTCGCTCCGCTGCCGCTCGCGAGCGGTCCGCCCGGCTCCACCGCGACGGGCGCGCTGAGGAGCCAGTACGCGCCGCCGAGCAGCCCGAGCGCGAGCGCGGCGACGAGGACCAGGAGCAGATTGCGGCGCGCCGCGGGCATGAACCCGGAGAATAGCTCGCGGGAACGCGGCTCACACGCGCGTTGCGTCGTGATCGAGGTGCGGGACATCGCCGGCGCCGTGCGAAGCGCGGGCCACGGCGGACGGAGGCCGGCGGCGGGCTCGGAACGGCGCAGAGTTCCGCGCGCGGTTCGGGACCGCTCGCGCGCCGTTCGAGGTCGCACGCGCCGCGGTGGTCACGACCGTCCCCGACGGCCTGCGCCCTGGTGGGAGCATGCAGCTGCATTCCCAGCGCGCTCCGGCCGAACTTCGAAGCCCGCGACTCTGGCAATCCAGCCCCGCTCCCGCCGAGAATCGCGCGCACCGATCATGAAGGACGAACTCCTCGGGAAGCTCGACCGCGAGTCCAGGCCCGCTGCGACCTGGATCGAACCGGCGCACGAACCCGTGCTCCGCGCCGAGCCGATCGGCTTCCTTCGCAGCGGCAAGCGCAGCAAGTTCTCGCTGCCGCATCAACCCGTCGGGGATGCAGACGAGCGCAACGTGGTGGAGCTCCTGCCGGGCCGGCAGTTCGAACAGGCGCTTCTCGATCTGCAGGGCTTCGATCGCATCTGGCTCGTCTGGTGGTTCCATCGCCACGGCAACTGGAAACCGCAGGTGCTCCCGCCCCGAGGCAGGAAGCAGAAGCGGGGCGTCTTCGCCACCCGCTCCCCCCATCGCCCGAACCCGATCGGCATCACTCCGGTGCGGCTCGTTCGGGTCGAGAAGCGGCGGCTCGTCGTGGGCGAGGTCGATCTCGTCGACGGCACGCCGATCCTCGACATCAAGCCCTACGTCCCTGCGCTCGACGCGTTCCCGGAGAGCAAGGCGGGCTGGGTCGATGAGCTCGAGCGTGCCCAAGACGACGCCCCGCGTTTCCAAGTGTCCGTCTCCGCGCTGGCCGAAGCGCAGGCAGCGTTCCTCGAGGATGGCTGGGCTCTCGACGTCCTCGACCGGGCCGCGCGTCGTCTCGCCGTCGACCCGAGCCCGCATCGCACCCGGCGCATCCGCCGACACGGGAGTGAATTCCTCATCGCCTGCGGTGCATGGCGAGTGTTCTTCACCGTCGCGGGCCGGCTCGTCGAGGTGCTGCGCATGGCCCCGGGGTATCCGCACGCGTACCTCGTCGATCCCAAGCTGACCCGGATCGCGGATCGACACGCGCAGATCGCATTCAGCGCGCGCTGGCCCGATCCACCGACAGCCCGTCGGCGAAAAGGAAGGTCCGCGAAGTCCCCGCCGGGAAGCTCCGCGGATCCGGCGCGTGCGACGACCTCCTCCATGGGCAGCGCCGCTCGAGCCTCGGCCGGAAGAACTCCGCGCCCATCCACAGAGAAGCCGCGTTGAGCAGGAGTCGCTTCCCCAGTCGTACCCACGGGGTCGCGCCGCTCCAGACCACCCGGCGCGTTCCTTCGACGCTCGTCCGCGCGAGGTCCGCCTCGATCGAAGGCCGCCGCGGAAGTCGATTCGGGAGCGCGGCGAGGATCGCCTGCGCCCCAGGCCCTGCTACGCTCTGCGCATGAGACGCGCTGGCTGGGCGGGAGCGTTCGGTCCGGTATTGGCCGCGGCACGCGCTCGGACCTCCGCGCGGGAGGACGATCGGACCGCGCTCCCCGCCGGCGGCGAGCACGGCCCGCGTTCGAGGATCCTCGAAGCGGTGGAGCGCGCATGGACGGCGCGGAGCCTCGGTGGTTGCGTGCTCGCGGCGTTGATCGCCCCTGCGCGGGGCCTCGGTGGTTGCGTGCTCGCGGCGTTGATCGCCCCTGGGACGATCGGTGCACAGGAGCACGCCAAGTCCGAGCCGCGCCTGCGCTCGCGCCTCGAGTTCCCCACCGCGAACGGCGGCGAGGCGAAGCCGATGGCGCTGCTCGCCTACGACTTCGAGGGCGACGGGCGGGACGAACTGCTCGTGACGACGCGCGGACCGGGCTCGCTGCAGCTCTTCTCCGCACTCGCGCCGAAGCTCGTGCTACCGCCCGAACCGCGCGTCGAGCCGCTCGAGGACTACCCGCTCGGCCCCGTGTTCCTCGGCGAGCGGCCGAAACCGGGCGCCGCGCGCGTCCCGATCGTCGTCGCGCCGCGCGCGAGCCGACCCGACGCGGGCGTGTTGCCCGGCATCGTGGTGCTCGACACCGCTCCGCTCGCGCGCGGCGGCGCGGCGACGGTGCTGCGCAAGCTCGACGTCGAGCGCCGACCGCGCGCGCTCGCGTCGGGCGACCTCGGGCGCGACGGCGTGCCCGAGATCGCGATCGCGAACCTCGACGACGAGCTCCTCGTCTACGGCGCGAGCGACACGCCGTCGCGCGTGAAGCTCGGCGCGGCGATCACGACGTGCCTCTGCGTGCTCGCGGACGGCAGCGGCATCGTCTCCGGCTCGCAGGCGGAGCGCTCGATCACCCTGTGGACCGCGGCGCGGAACGCGAACGGCTTCACGTTCGCGCGCGCGGCGAGCACGGGCCTCCACGAGTCGGCGCGCGCGCCCGCGGAGCCCGACGCGCTCCCGCGCGACCTCGACGAGTTCGACGTCGACCAGGACGGCGACACCGAGCTCGTCGTCGCGGGCGGGAACGAGAGCGTGTGGGTCTTCGGGCTGAACGCTCCCGGCGGCGTCGCGGCGGGCCTCGCGAAGCCGCCCGAGCGCTTCACGACGAGCTCGATCCCGATCGACCTCGAGCACCGCGCGCGCGCGGCGGGCGAAGGCCACGACCTCGCGGCGCTCGGCCTGCTCGGGTTGTCGTACAGCCTCTACCGCGCGGCGCCCGACGGGTTCAGCGCGACCACCGATGCCTACGCGGGACAATCCCCCGTGGACAGCGCGTTCGGCGACTTCGACGGCGACGGCGCGTTCGACCTCGCGATCGCGAACACGGACGCGGCCCGGGTGAGCGTGATCTTCGGCGACGGCCGCGGCGGCCTCGAGAATGCGCGCTTCGCGCGCACGGGCCGCACGCCGCACTCGCTCGCCGCGGGCGACCTCGACGGCGACGGTTTTCCCGAGGTGCTCGTGCTCGACGCGGTCGACGGCACGCTGTCGATCGCCAAGAACGAGAAGGGCGTCCTGCAGCACGCGCAGCGCAAGGCGCTGGCGAAGAGCGGGGACGCGCTGCGCGTGGCCGACCTCGACGGCGACGGGAAGCTCGAGGCCGCGTTCGTCGTGAAGCGCGAGGAGGACGCGGTGCTCACGGTGCTCTTCGGCGACGGCGGCGAGCTGTTCGAGCGCGCGGCGTTCCCGCCCGTGCCGCTCGGCGCGAAGCCGGGCGACCTGCTCCTCCAGGATTTCGATTCGGACGGACGCGTCGACGCGCTCGCCACCGACCCGCAGACGAACAAGCTCTTCCTGCTCCACAACGGCACGCCGAAGCGCGCGAACGGATCGGCGGCGAGCGCCGACCTCGTGTTCGACGCGCGCATCGAGGCGGTGGTGAGCGCGGGACCGACGGGCTTGGCGCCCCTGAGCGCGCCGAGCGAGGTCGCCGTCGCGCTCGCCGGTCCGCGCGGCCCCGGCGCGCGCATCGGCGTCGCGATCCTGCGCCTGGAGAAGAGCGCGGAGGGCGCTTTGTCGTGGCTCGAGCTCTCTTCGATCGACACCGAGTTCCTCCCGCTCTCGATCGCGAGCGGCGATCTCGACGGCGACGGACGCATGGACCTCGCGGTGCTCGTCGCTGAGCGCGACGCCGACTCGACGTGCTTCGTGCAGCCGTGCCTGCGACAGGCGGACGGCAACTGGAAGAAGCTCGAGCGCTTCCAGGTCGGCTACCGGCCCTACCGCGTCGCGAGCGGCGACCTCGACGGCGACGGCAGGGTCGAGATCCTCGTCAGCGCGCAGAACAGCCACCACGTGGAGCTGTGGAGCCCGCGCGCGGGCGAGGGCGGCGCGCTCGCGTTCCTGCGCGCCCCCGACCTCGGCGTGCACGCGGGCTGCCTCGACCTCCTGCTGCACGATCTCGACCGCGACGGCCGCCTCGACGTGATCGTCGCGAACGGCTTCAGCAACGACCTCGGCGTCGTGGCGTTCCGTTGACGATTGGGCGAGCCGAGGTTCCGAGGCCCGGCACGGCGAGGAGCTCGCGACTGAGGACCTCCGAGAGCGGAGCTTCCCGGAGCACCGGGCGTCGCGCGCGCGCGCAGGTCGGCGGTCGGGGCGCGCTCGGGGCTCGAACAACCAGCGTCGCCGCCCGGGTCGTGACGCGGCCGGCGTACGTACTCGGCCGGCCGTGCGCGGAAAAACCGCACGCGCGGTTTGAAAGGGAGCTCCGAGTTCCCTTCGATGACGATCGCCTCGAGAAGGAGGCCTCAGGACCTACCCGTGATGAGCGCAACTTCCCGATGCGTGTTCCTCGGCTGGACGGACCCGTTCCTCCCTGGCGCGGCCGACTGGCTGCTCGAACGGCACGGCCGCGACCTCGCCCACCTCGTCGTCGCGCTCCCCGGCAGCCGCGCCGCGCGCGCGCTCGTCGAACACCTCGCGCGCAAGGCGGGTTCGGAGCTCGTCCCGCCGCGCGTCGTGACGCAGGGCGAGCTCGTCGACGCGCTCGTGCCCGTCGAACGCCCGGTCGCGAGCCGCCTCGCGCGCACCCTTGCGTGGTCGCGCGCGCTGCACGAGCTCCCGCGCGCGGAGCTCGAAGCGCTCGTCGCGAAGGCGCCCGAGAGCGCGAGCGAGTGGTTGCGGCTCGCGGAGGTCGTGCGCGCGCTTCACGGCGAGCTCGCGCCCGAGGGTCTGTCCTTCGCCGACGTCGCGCGGCGCGGTGAGAGGCTGGACTGGACCGAGGGCGAGGCGCGGCGCTGGAGCGCGCTCGTGCGCGCGCAGACGCATTGGCGCGCGCTCCTCGAGCGCGCGGGCGTGTGCGCTCCGCACGAGGGCCGCTCCGCCGCGATC
>JACRIO010000216.1 GCA_016220035.1 Planctomycetota bacterium
CATGCGGAGACGACCGTCACGGAGAGTATCCATCGAACGGGCTTCGGCAACGCAGTTCAACGCGGACTCGCGAACCGGTTCGGGCACGCTCGCCGCACACCGGGTCGCGCAACCGGGAAGGACACGCGAGCCGAGGAGCATCCGAGGGGGGGTGCCAGTCGAGGACGGATCCGTACTCAGATTGTTGGCGCGAGCTCAGGCACTTCTGGGGCCGGCCTTGGGCCTGCGGATCACCGAGGGAGTTCGATCACGACGTCGGCGCGACCCGCTCGCTCCGGTCCCCTAGAATCCGCGCCGCATGAACGACGACGACGGTCCGAAGCGGCGCGGCGCGGGGAGAAAGCTCCTGCTCGTCCTCTGCTCGCTCGGGCTCGCGCTCGGCGCGGCCGAGGTCGTGCTCCGCGTTTGGTTTCCGGTGAAGTACCTCCAGCCGGTCGTGCGTCCGCCCGGGCATGGATGGACCGATGTCATCCACCAACCGTCGAGCGTGCCGGGGCTCACCTACGAGCTGCGGCCGGGTGCTTCGGGGCGCGAGAAGGACTGCACCATCGCCGTGAACTCGCTCGGGATGCGCGGGCCCGAGCTCGTGCAGCCCAAGAGCAACCAGATGCTGCGCGTCGCGGTGCTCGGCGATTCGGTCGCGTTCGGCTTCCGTGTCGAAGCGCCGGAGATGTTCACGGCGCGGCTCGCGGAGCTCCTGAACGGTCCGCCCGGCCGCGCGCACGACTACGAGGTCATGAACTTCGCCGTCACCGGCTACAGCGCGCGCGAGGAAGCGAGTGTGCTCGAGCACAAGGCGCTGCCGCTCGATCCCGACCTCGTCGTCGTCGCGTACTACCTGAACGACCCCGACTTCGGGCCCGTGAACGCGCTGCGCATGGCGTTCCACCGCGCGGAGTGGTGGGAGCATTCGGAGCTCCTCCGGCTCTGCGCGCAGAAGGCGCACCAGATGGAGCTCGCGCGCAGCGGCGGCGGCGACTACTTCCGCTGGCTGCACGCGCAGGAGACGGACGAGTGGAAGAGCGTGCCCGCGGCCTTCGCGCGCATGCACGCGCTCGCGGATTCGCGCGCGCTGCGCGTCGTGCTCGCGATCTTCCCCGTGTTCGCGCTCGACGGGAAGGAGCGCAAGCCGTTCGTGACGTGGGACGAGTACGCCTACGCGCCGATCCACGCGCAGGTCCGCGCGGCGGCGGAGAAGGAGGCGTTCAGCGTCGTCGACCTGCTCGAGGTGTACCGTGCGTCGGGGAAGGCGCCGCAGGAGCTCGCGCGCGACGCGGACCATCCCAACGCGCTCGGGCACGCGCTCGCGGCGGAGGCGCTCGCGAAGCTGCTCCTCGAACGCCACGCGGAGCTCTTCGGGACGCCGCGATGACCTGGCGGCGCTTCCTGGACCGCTCGCTCGCGCCAACGGAGCACGCGCAATGAAGCTGCTTCCCCGCTCGAAACCGCTGCGCGCGCTGTCCGTCTCGCTCGCTTCGCTCGTGATCGCACTGGGCGGTGCCGAGCTCTACCTGCGCGCCTTCGCCCCCGTGAAATTCCGCGCTCCGCTCGACGCCACGCAGGACGCGGACTGGCGCACGCTCGTCCACCGGCGCTCCGTCGTGCCCGGGCTCCTCTACGAGCTCGCGCCGAACGTCGCGAAGGACGTGCGCGGCATGCGCGTCGAGACCAACGCGCTCGGGCTGCGCGGCCGCATGCCGGAGACGCCGAAGGGGAAGGACCTCCTGCGCATCGCGGCGATCGGCGACTCGGTGACGTTCGGGTTCTCCGTCGCGGCGGAGGAGGCGTGGCCGGCGGTCCTGGAGCGCGAGCTCTCCGCGACGCGCGTCGCGCACCGCTACGAGGTGCTCAACCACGGCGTCGGCGGCTACAGCACGCGCGACGAGGCGCTCGTGCTCGAACACAAGGCGCTGGCGCTCGATCCCGACCTCGTGATCGTCGCGTACTTCCTGAACGACCCCGACTTCGAGCCGCAGCAGCAGCCGCTCCACCGTTTCTTCCGCGGGAGCGCGTGGTGGGAACACTTCCACGTCGCGCGCCTCGTCGCGCGCTCTCGTTTCGACCGCGAGCGCGAGGCCGCGGGCGGTGATCTCTACCGCTGGGCCTCCGCGCCGGACTCCGATCGGTGGAAGAGCGTCCTCCAGGCGTTCGACGCGGTGCAACGCGCGACGCGCGTGCCGATCCTGCTCGTCGTGTTCCCGTGCTACCGCGGCTTCGAGAGCTTCGAACGCTACGGCTACGCCGACCTGCACGCGCGCGTCCTCGCCGCGGCGAAGGAGCGCGGCTTCGCGACGCTCGACCTCGTGCCCGCGTTCACCGCGAGCGGCCGGTCACCATGGGACGTGAGCGCCGACCCCGAGCACCCGAACGCCGAGGGACATGCGATCGCGGCCTCGGCACTCGGCGACTTCCTCCGCTCCCACCACCGACAGCTCCTCGGGACCGATCCGTGAGAGCCCGCTAGCCACCCCCAGGGTGCTCGGGGAAGGGTAGCCTGTGATTTATGTCCAGGTGAGTGCGTGCAAATTGTCCACTACTGAATGTGAAAACAGTCCGATATCATGTGTGAACACTGTCCGCTACCACCCATGGGAACGAACGGAGACCTCCACCGGCAAGGCCTGACGAGGGATCCGCCAGAACGGCTTGCATGAGCACGATCCCCTATCGATTGCGCCTCGTCGAACGAGTCGCGAGAGAGCTGCTCGAACAGCTCCCAGCATTGCTCCTCGTAGGTCCCCGCGCTTGTGGCAAGACCACGACCGCGGCACGCATGGCACGCACGGTAGTCCGTCTCGATCGGTCGTCCGAGGCGGCCGCGTTCGTGGCCGATCCGGACGTGGCGCTCTCGGGTCTCTCCGAGCCGATCCTGCTCGACGAATGGCAGGCCGTCCCGACGATCCTGGGAGCGGTGAAGCGGGCCGTCGATGGCACACCCGGCGCCGGGCGGTTCATCCTGACCGGATCGGTTCGTGCCGAACTGCAAGCCGAGACCTGGCCCGGAACGGGAAGGCTGGTGCGCTTGCGAATGTTGCCGCTCACCGTCGCGGAGCGGATGCAACGACCGACTCGCCCGCTCCTGGACCGCATCGTCGCCCGTGAAGAACTTCGTCCCGCCCCCGAGATGGTGGACTTGCGCGGCTACGTCGAGTTGGCGCTGTCGAGCGGTTTCCCCGAAGCCACGCTCGCCACCAGCGAGGAAGTCCGAAGACGTTGGTTGGAGAGCTACGTCGACCAACTCGTCACGCGCGACGCTCCGGAGCTCCAGGCGGTACGCGACCCCGCCCGCCTGCGCAGGTTCTTCGAAGCCTATGCGCTGAACACCGCCGGAATCGTCAGCGACTCCACACTCTGCGAGCCGGCTGGAATCAACCGCAAGACGGGAGTGACGTATGACCGGCTGCTCTCGAATCTCCTCGTCGTCGAGTCGTTGCCGGCATGGACCTCGAACCGGCTGAAGCGGTGGGCACTGTCGCCCAAGCGCTACCTGGTCGATCCCGGTCTCATGGTGGGTGCCCTCGGGATCGACACCGCAGCCGTGCTCCGGAACGGAGATCTGCTCGGCAGAACCCTCGACACCTTCGTGACTGCGCACCTTCGCGCCGAAGCGGAGGTCTCCCACACACGCCCGCGCATGTATCACCTCCGCACGGCGGAGGGCCGGCAGGAAGTGGACCTGCTCATCGAATTCGGAGCCGGCGACGTGGTCGCGTTCGAGATCAAGGCGTCGAGTGCCCCGGACTCGGGGTCCGCTCGCCATCTCGCCTGGCTGCGCGATCACCTCGGCGAACGCTTCGTCGCCGGAGTCGTTCTCCACACGGGTCCGAAGACCTTCGAACTCGGCGACCGCATCGTGGCGGCACCGATCAGCACGTTGTGGGCGTGACGCCCGGTCGCCATCAGAATTGGAAGTAGATGAACGGCGTCGTGCCCGTCGCGACCCACGGAAGCGCGACGGCCCACGCGATGCCGTACGCGAGGGCGAAAGCCCAGTCGGGCGCCTGCTTCTCGAAGGGCGCGAGCGTGCGGCGACGCGACAGCACGTGGACGGCGAACAGTACGGCCACGAAGGGCGCCCAGCGCCACGTGAACGCGGCGCTCGCTTCGCCGCCCGCGCCGAGCATCCGGCCCCAAACCTCCGCCGCCGCCCCGAAATCGGGCGCACGGAACACGACCCACGCGAGGAGCACCGCGAGCGGCGTCAGGATCCAACCGATCGAGCCGCCGAAGCGCGCGAGCGCGCTCTCCTTCGACACGCGCGCGTTCCACAGGCGGTGGAGCACGAGGTAGCTCCCGTGCATCAAGCCCCACACGACGAACGTCCACTTCGCGCCGTGCCACAGACCGCACAGGAAGAACACGAGGGCGAGGTTCGAGTAGGTTCGGGATTGCGAGACGCGGTTGCCCCCGAGCGGGATGTAGAGGTAGTCGCGGAACCACGACGAAAGGGAGATGTGCCACCGCCGCCAGAACGTCGTGATGTCCGTCGCGAGGTAGGGGAAGTCGAAGTTGAGCGTCAGCCGGTAGCCGAGCAGCGCGGCGCACGCGATCGCCATGTCGCTGTAGCCCGAGAAGTCGCAGTAGATCTGCACGGCGTAGAGCACGACGCCGATCCACGTCGAGTAGACGCCGTACTGCTCGGGATGCGCGAAGAGGAGGTCGACCGTCGGCGCGACCTGGTCCGCGATGCAGGCTTTCTTCACGAAGCCGACGAGGAACAGCACGAGCGCCGGCCGCGCCGCGACGTCGGCCCACCGTTTCAGCGTTTCGAGCTGCGGCAGGAAGTCCACCGCGCGCACGATCGGGCCCGCGACGAGCTGCGGGAAGAAGGTCACGAAGAGCGCGAAGTCGAGGTAGCTCTTCGCCGGCTTCAGCTCCCGCCGGTACACGTCGAACGTGTAGCTCATCGACTGGAACGTGTAGAAGCTGACGCCCACGGGCAGCACGATGTCGAGCGTGCGCGCGCTCATCGGCAGGCCGAGCCACGCGCTGAACGCGACGGCCGAGTCGACGAAGAACCCGAAGTACTTGAAGAAGCCGAGGATCCCGAGGTTTCCGGCGATCGACAGCGCGAGCCAGAGCTTGCGCCCGCCCGGCGCGCGCTCCTTTCCGAGCACCGCGCCGATGACGTAGTCGAGCGTGAGCGTCGCGAACATGAGCGCGAGGAAGCGCACGTCCCACGCGCCGTAGAACACGCAGCTGCACGCGAGCAGCCACGCCTTGCGCGCCGTCGAGCCGCGCAAGCTCCAGTGCACGAGGAAGCACAGGAGGAACAGGACGAAGAATCGGCCCTCGGTGAAGATCATCGCGCGTGCGCTTCCCTCACCGCGGAGCCTTCGCGAGCTTCGCGAACTCGCGCGCCAACGCCTTCGAGAACTCGATCGAGCCCGCGCGCGACAAGTGTCCGGCGTCGAAGCGCGACGGGAGCGTGAAGAACTGCGGCCAGAGATCGGGCTGGTCGAAGTCGAGCACGGTCTCGATCTTCCCCGCGCGTTCGAGCGCGCGCCGATCGGGCCGCGGGAAGCGGTCGGGGAGCACGACGTACGCGATCTCCGCCCCCGCGGCGCGCACCACGGCCTGCTGCGCCGCGACCGCGGGCAGGTTCAGCGTCTCGACGTCCGGGAACGCGTCGTTGCCGATGCGCACTTCTTCCACGCGCTGCGCGAAGCCCTCGGGGTTCGCATGCAGGATCCGGTGACGCTCCGCGTCCTTCTCGTCCGCGTTGTCCTCGAACGCGACGTAGCCCTTGCCGTTCGCGAGCTCCTCCGGCGAGAGCATGCGACGGCGGTTCGACGCGAGCTCCTCGCCGAGCACCTCGCCCAGGATCGCGCGGCCCTGGCCGAAGCTCGTCACGTTCCAACCGAGCACCTGCGCGTGGCGCCGCGCGAGGTCGGCGCGCCACGCGAGCTCGAGCAGGCCCGTCGCATCGAGCGCGGGCCCTATCCATGCGTGCCGCTCGCGCCACTGCGATGCGTCCACGCCCGTGAACGGCCAACGCGCGACCGAGTGCAGCACGATCGCCGTCACCGCGGGCGTGTGCCAGAACACCGTCCGGCTCGCCTCGACGTCGTCGAGCGGCTCGAAGCGCGGGTCCATCGGCCCGCCCTCGTAGAGTACCCACGCGAGCTTCCTCGGCCGGCGCTCGAGCAGCGCGCGCAGGATCAGGTCCATCTCGAACGGCCGCACGCCGCCGACGCCGAAGTTGAACGCGGAGAGCCGCGTGCCGCCCGCCGCGAGCTCCTCCTCGAACACGCGCGGATCGAACGCACGGAACACGCGGGAGGAGCCGACGAAGACGAGGTCGTTCTCATCGGCGTGCGCGTTCCACCAGCGCAACTTCTCCGCGAGCCCGTATTCCTCCGGCCACGGCACGAGCGGACGGATCGCGGCCGCGACGAGCCCGAAGCCGAGCCCCGACAGCGCGACCAGACCGAGCGTGCGCGCGAGGCTCACCGCGCGCTCCCCCCGGTGCGCGCCCGGAATCCGGCGCGGCCCTCGGCCACGGCCGACCGGGCCGGCGTTCCACGCCGGGACGTCCTGCACTGGCACTTCATTAAGGAAGGTCGCGCGCCGCGCGCGGGCCGAGCGAGTCTAGGGGCGCGGGGTTCGAGAACAAGGCGGCGCATCGCGCCTGTAAAACCCGGCCGAAAGCGCGCGTTCGCGCTAGCCCATCTACTACCCTGGTAGTAATACTGGTCCAAGTCGCGCGCGGCCTGCTTCCAGGTCGTGGGCGCGGACCGGATCCACTCGGGCGCGGGAGTGCAACCCGCGGAGGCGAGCGATGGGCGACAAACACATCCTGGGCGACCTGCAGCACGCGATCATGCGCGTGCTTTGGGCCGAAGGCGAAGCGACGGTGGCGCGCGTTCAAGAGGCACTCGAGGAGGACCGCGACCGCGCGCTCACGACCATCGCGACGATGCTCGTGAAGATGGAGAAGAAGGGCATCGTCGGCCACCGCTCCGAGGGTCGGCAGTTCGTCTACCGTGCGCTGATCAGCGAGACGGACGTCCAGCGCTCGATGGTCGGCGAGCTCACCGAGATGCTCTTCGGCGGCGACGTCACGGCGCTCGTCAGTCACCTGCTCTCCGAGCAGGAGATCGACGACGCGGAGCTCGCACGCCTCAAGGCCATGATCGCGGAGCACCGCTCCAAGGAGCGCCGCCGTGGCCGTTGACCGCGAAGCGAGCGCGCTCCTCGCGTGGCTCGGCACCTACTTCGTCCACTCCACGCTGCTCCTCACGGCGGCGTGGATCGTCGCGCGCGTCGTCTCGCGCTCGCGCCGCTTCGCCGACGCGCAGCCCGCGATCCGCGTGTCCGCATGGCGCGTCGCGCTGCTCGCGGGGCTCGTCACCGCCACGGTCCAGCGCGGACTCGACGTCGACGGTCCGGGTTCGCTCTGGACGATCGCGGCGCCGGCGGAGGTCGCGTGCGCGCCCTTGGAGCGCGTCGAGCTGACGTCCGTCGCCGCGCCGCGCGCGGTCCCCGCCGCGACGACGACGCAGCCCGCCCCGATTCCGCACGCCGCGCCCCGCGTCGGCCTGCCGCGCTTCGTGCCGCTCGTCCTGCCCAGCGCGCTGGCGCTGATCCCGCTCTCGACCGATGCGCCCTTCGCCGGAGCGCCGCTTCCCGCCGCACGCAGGGAGGCCGTCGCGGAGCCCACGCCCGCGCCGACGACGATCGCGGCGACGGCCGGCGCGCTGCCCGATGCGAGCGTGATTTCCTGGCCGCGCACGCTGCTCACGCTGTGGCTGCTCGGCGTCGCGGCGGGCGTCGCCCTGTGGGTGCGCGAGTGGCGCGGCCTCCATCGCCGGCTCCGCGGACGAGTCGAGCTCGACCGCGGTCCCGTGCACGCGATCTTCGCGCGCCTGTGCGAGCGCACGGGCACGCGCGGCGTGCGCCTCTCGTGCGCGCCCGCACTCGCGGCCCCGATCACGCTCGGCCTCCTGCGCTCCGAGGTCGTGATCCCGCCGCGCGCCAACACGCAGCTCTCGCCCGACGAGCTCGAAGCGCTATTCGCCCACGAGCTCGCGCACGTGAACCGCGCTGACCCGCTCTGGCTCGTCGTGTACCGCGCGCTCGAGGTCGTCTTCTTCTTCCAGCCGCTCAACCGCCTCGCGCGCGTGCTGCTCGACGCCGAGGCCGAGCTCCTGGCCGACGACTGGGCCGCGGCGCGCCTCGAGTCGCGCGTGTCGCTCGCGAGCTGCCTCACCGAGATCGCGGGCTGGATCGTGCGCGAGCGGCGCGCGCTGCCCGCGCCCGCGATGGCCGCGCGCGGAACGCGCCTCACCGTGCGCGTCCGCCGGCTGCTCGACGAAGAACACCATCCCGAAAACGCGCGGCGCCCGAGTGGTCTCCTGCTCCTGGCCGGGTTGGCGGTCACGGGCGTCGCGCTCTTCGGTCCCGGCGTCGCGGCGGAACGGCCGCGCGTCGAGCCCGTTCCGGGGATGGCTTCGGGCGCGGGCGCGACGGCTCCGGCCGAGCTGGCGCCCGCGCTCGCCACG
>JACRIO010000215.1 GCA_016220035.1 Planctomycetota bacterium
CCGCTCGACGGGCTCGCGCTCGCGAAGGCGGTCGACGCGCGCGACGAGGAGCCCGCGCGCGCGCTCCTGTGGTCGCTCGAGCGGCGCTTCGCGGCGGGGCACGAGCTCGGCGACCGCGCGAAGATCGCGCGCGAGCTGGAGGAGCTGTGGCACTCGCGCGTCGACCCTGAGGTGCGCGGGCGCGCGCTCGTGGCGCTCGAGCGGTGCGACCACTTCCGCGCGCGCAAGCCGATCGAGGAGGCGTCGCTCGACCGCGATCCGGTGTTGCGGTGCGCCGCGCTCACGGCGATCCACGGTTTCGCGGAGGCGGAGCGGCTCGAACGTGCTCAACGCGCGCTCCAGGACGCGGAGCCGAGCGTGCGCGGCGCCGCGATCGGACTCCTGTGCGCGATCGCGAGCAAGGCGGCGCTGCTCGAGCTCGTGCACCGCATGGAGATCGAGCCGCGCGAGCGGCTGAAGTGGCGCATCCTCGCGTTCCTGCGCGCGCGCTCGGGGCTCGGGCATGGGTTCGATCCCGCGGCGTGGCGTGCATGGGCCGAATCCGTGCAGGGGCCGTGGAGCACGGGGCCCGACCTCGCGCATCGCGGGCCGATGGGGGACACGCGGGTGCAGCTCGCGGGGTTGAACTTGATCTCGGACCGCGTCGCGTTCCTCGTCGACTTCTCGGGGTCGACGTGGGACACGAAGGTGGGGGAGCTGACGCGCAAGCAGGTGCTCGAGCGGGAGCTCGCGAAGGCGCTGCAGGCGCTGCCGGGCACGACGCGGTTCAACGTGATCCCGTACACGAACGAGCCGATCCCGTGGGAGAAGGCGCTCGTGGCGGCGACGAAGGAGAACGTCGCGCGCGCGCAGGCCTTCTTCGAGCGGTGCAACGCGCGCGGGCGGGGGAACTACTTCGACGCGGTGCTGCTGGCGATGGCGGACCCGGAGGTGGACTCGATCGTCGCGCTTACGGACGGAGTCCCGACCGGCGGGCATCGGTGGAACATGCCGTTGATGGTGGAGCTGTTGATCGAGCGCGATCGGTTTCGGCAGGTGGCGTTCGACGCGATCCTCGTCGACGCGCCGCGCTCGCGCGTGCAGGACTGGACGCGGCTTGCGGAGGTGACGGGGGGAAGGTGTGTCGAGGCGAAGTGGTGAGGCGGGGGACGGCGGGCGCAATTGCCGGATGCGCGAGAGAGGCGTTGCCCCGGCCAAAGGCGCACATGAGGGTGCTCCGCATCCCTGATTCCGGGCAGGCCCGGGCCGGAGGACCGGCCCGGGCCTGCCCGGAATTCTGTTCGAAGAGTGGAACCCAAGGCAGCCGAGAAGGTGCGGGAGAAGGAGCGGACAGCGGGACGGGCCCCTGCTTCTCTTCTTTCTTCGAACAGAATCCCGTGCAGTCTTCGGCCGGTCCTCCGGCCGAAGACTGCACGGGATCAGGGATGCGGAGCACCCTCATGTGGCGAGTTGCGTCCCAGAACGCCTCTCTCGCGCATCCGGCAATTGCCTCCGCCGTCACCGCTCTGCGACGACGTACTGGAACCGCCCGCGCCGCGTCGCGAGCCCCGGGAACCGTCCGAGCACCCCGAGCACCCACGCGATGCTTGCGGAAAGCCGGCGATGCCGCTTCGAGAAGTTGCGCGTGCGGAACTCGATCTCCTCGCGGGAGGGGACGGGTTGCAGGCCAAGGCGGGCCGTGATCGTCAGCCCGGACTGTGCGCAGAGCGTCTCGACCGCGCGCGGCTCGAGCGACTCGAACGGTCCGATGTTCGGGTCGGGCGCGAGCACGTACTCGACGCCGCCCGGGCCGCCGCGACGTTCACGCAGCCACTCGGTGAGGTCGTGGAAGGAGTGGCGATTCACGTAGGCGATCACCACGCGCCCGCCGGGCTTCACCCAGCGCGCCATCGCCTGCACGAGCTCTCCGCGCGCTGCCTCGGGCAGGTTTTCGAGCCGGTAGAAGCAGCTCACGACGGCGTAGGCGGACTCCGGCGGGGCGGGGAGCGCGCTGGAGGTCGGCCAGCCGAACGTCCGTCCATGCGGCACCGTCCGCTGCGCCGCGAACTCCGCGACCTCGCGCGTGCGCTCGACGACGTCGATCGCGAACGCCGGCCGCGCGCGGTTCACTTCCGCCGTGACGATCCCCGTGCACGGCAGGACGTCGAGCCAGCGCAGCGCCTTCCCCGCGTCCGCGTCGCGTCCCTCCGGCACGAGCTCATCGAGCGCCGCGCGGAGCGCCGCGACCTCCCACGCGCGCGGCTTGTTGTGCCGCAGCCCGTTCAAGACGCGCGCGCGCTGGTAGGTCGCGAGCAGATCCGCCGCCCAGTCCGCCGGGTTCGCCGACGACGGGATCGGCCGCCCCGCGTAGTGGTTGAAGTGCGCGACCTGCGCGAGCGGCCGGCGCTTGGGCCCCTTCCGCGGCTCTCCCTTGGGCTTCCCGAGCGCGAGCACGGCGACGACGAGCCGGTCCTCCGGCAGTCCCACGACCGCGCGCACCTTCTCGCGGTCGCCCATCTGCGTGATCCAGAACGTGCCGAGGCCGAGCACGTGCGCCGCGAGGCTCATGTTCTGGATCGCGGCGCTCGCGGACTGGACGTTGGCCCAACCCTCCTCGGAGAAATCGCGTCCGTAGGCGACGACGACGTTCACGGGCGCGTTGCCCATCTGCGCGGAGAGCCGCGCGAGCTCCGCGTTCACCGCGGGATCGTCGACCGCGACGAAGTCCCACATCTGGTAGTTGCACGAGCTCGGCGCCCAGATGCCCGCGTGGAGCACCTGGCGCACGAGCTCGCGCGGGATCGGCTCCTTCTCGAACTTGCGCACCGAGCGCCGCGTGTAGAGCGCGTCCCAGAAGTCGCACGCAGGCGTCGGCCCGGGCGCGGCGCCCTCGTCGGTCTCCGACGCGCCCGCGAGCGCGGTCGGATCGCCGACGGCTTGCTCGGGGATGCCGGCGTCCGGCGCGGGCCGTTCGCTGGATTCGGAGGCTTCGGGAGACGCTTCGGCCATCGCTCTTCGTGCGGGCCGAGAGTCGAGCCGTCGCGCACAGCCAATGCTGCGGCGCGCTCTAGCGCTTCGAATCAGCCGCCGCGAGCTTCGCCGTGCTCTCGTCCGCCGCCGAGACGTGCCAGTGAACGAGCTTCATCCGCCCGTCGGTCCACCGCGCGAGCACGGTCGAGCGGTAGCGCTGCACGCCGCCCTTCACGCCGCGCGAGCGCTCGAATTCGAGCACGGCGTAGGAGAGCTCGCCCGAGGGACAGTCCGCGCGGCTCCGGACGATGCGCGTCGTCCACTCGGGCCCGCCGTCCTTCGAGGCGCGCGCCGTCGCCGCGAGCAGCGCGCGCGCCGCGTCCGCTCCGTGGGCGAAGACCGGCAGTCCGCGCGCGTCGAGGAGCATGAGCGTCGGCCGCTCGATGCCGCCGTTCTCGCCGTCGCTCCAACCGCCCTCCTTGGTGTCGTCGAGGAGGGCCGCTGCCTTGGCCTCGTCGCCCGCGTCGATGGCGGCGAAGAGCTGCTTCTGCAGCCCGAGCACAGCCCCGGGGCCGAAGGGCGCCGGAGCGGCGGGCTCGGGCCGCATGGCGAGCGCGGCGAGGGTGGAGGCGAGGACGAGGGACGCGACGGGGACGAGCTGCATGTGGACTTCTCCTGGGCCGGACCGACTGCGCCGGCGCGCCCCTCGACGCGCGGCGCGGCGCGCTGTTATCGGGGGCGCGCCGAAAACGAAAGTGCCCCGCGCGCGTCGATCGCGAGCGCGGGGCGAAGGCGGCGCCACGTCACGGCTTCGTGGGCAGGATCGGCAACGCGGGCACCGTCGGCGACACGGGCTCGCCGTCGAGGTCGAGCTCGATCGGCGCGCCGTAGGGGAGCTCCGAGAGACCCTTCAGGATGCGCGCCTTGTCGCCGACGACGAGGATCACGCTCTGCTCGGGGTGGATCCACGTCCGCGCGGTCGCGGCGGTGATCTCCGGCGTGAACCGCGCGAACTCCGCGAGCCGCCGCGCCTGGTAGTCGTCGGGCCAGCCGAGGCGGCTCACGTTCTCGACGTAGTCGAGCAAGGCGCGCGTCGATTCGTACTGCGTCGCCGCGGCCTGCGTGACGGCGTCCTTCACGAAGTGGAGCTCGCTCTCGGTGAGGCCCTTCGCGATCCCGGCGAGCTCCTTCATGAGCTCCACGACGGACTCCTTCGTGACATCCGTCTTCACCGGCGCCGACGCGGTGAAGGCACCGCGCTCGAGCGCCGCCTCGACGCTGGAACGCGCGCCGTAGGTGTACCCCTTGTCCTCACGCAGGTTCAGGTTGATGCGCGACGAGAAGCTGCCGCCGAGCCCGTAGTTCGCGATCGAGAGGCGGTAGTAGCCGGGATCGTTCGCGGTGATGCCGAGGTGGCCGATACGGATCTCCGACTGCGCGGCGCCCGGCTTGTCGACGAGGTACAGCTTCGTGCCGAACACCTGCGGCGGCTCGGGCTCGCGCCGCGCGCTCGCTTCGATCGTGCTCGAGGCCTTCCACGTGCTCGTGAGCGGGAGGAAGAGCTCCTTCACGCCCTGCGCTCCGCGCCCGCCGACGTGCACGAGGCGCGCGCCGCGCGGTTGCACGTGCGACCTCCAGTGCTCGCGCACGTCGTCGAGCGTGAGTGCGGACACGGTCGCCTTCGTGCCGAGCGCCGGCGCGCCCTGCACGCGGCCGGAGCCGTAGAGGAGGCGCCGGTACACGGTCCCCGCGATGCCCGTGATGCTGTCGCCGCGCGTGTCGATCGCGACGAGGCGCTCTTTCTTCAAGCGCTCGAAGTCGGCCTGCGCGAGGCGCGGCGCCTGGATCACGTCGGAGAGGAGCTTCACCGCGGCCGGCAGGTGCCTGTCGAGGCACGACAGCGAGAACGTGATCTCGTCGTCGTCCGCGCGCACGGAGAGGTTCGCGCCGAGCGCGTCGAGCGCTTCCGCGAGCTCGATGGTCGAGAGCGAGCGCGTGCCCTCGTTCAGCATCTGCGCCGTCAGCGTCGCGAGGCCGAGCTTCGAGCGCGGCTCGTAGCGCCGTCCCGCGGGCACGGCGATCGAGAACGTGGTGAGCGGGAGCTCGCTCCACGCCGCACCCGTCGCGGCGATCCCGTTCTCCATCGTCGCGTGCCACACGCTCGGCGACCGGAATGCCGGGCGCGGACCCGACGCGGGTTGCCGCGTGCGGTCGAGGCCGGCCGGCGCGGCGGCGGCCGAGCGCTTGGGCGTCGCGGGCAGGGCGCTCGCGGTGCGCGTCTCGGTCGCGCGCGCGGTCTCCCGCGTCTTGCGCTCGGGCTTCACGGCGGAAACAGCGAGGTTCTTCTTGCCCGCGGGCACCGTCGAGAGCGCGAGCGATGGACGATGGAGCACGTACTCGCGGAGGACGCGCCGCACGTCCTCCGTGGTGACGGCGTTGCGGCGCGCGATCGTCGCCTTGTACCCGGCGGGATCGCCCTGGAAGCAGCGGCTCATCGCGAGCAGGTTCGTGCGCATGCCGACGGTTTCGAGCCGGCGCACGAAACGCGCCTCGTAGACCGTCTTCGCGCGCTGGAGCGCTTCCTCGTCGACGCCCTTCCGATCGAGCTCTTCGAGCAAGGCGAGCGTGCGCTCCTCGAGCTGGTCGAGCGTCGCGCCCGGGTTCGCCTGCAGCGTGACGCGGAACGTGCCCGCGAGCTCCTGCGCGTCGTCCTGCGCGCTGACGCCGCGCGCGAGCTCCTGGTCGATCGTGAGCGCCTTGTCGAGCACGCTCCACTTGTTCGACGCGAGCACGGCGGCGAGCAGGTCGAGGGCGGCCTCGTCGGCGTGGTCGGACTCGACCGCGGGCCAGACGAGCTCGAGCTGCGGCAGCATGACCTGGTCTTCCAGCACGATGCGCTTCGACTCGGCGAGGTGCGCGGGGCGCGGGGTCGGCTTCGCGACCTCGGGGCCGGGCGGGAGCGAGCCGAAGTAGCGCTCGACGAGCTTCTTCACGTCGTCGAACTTCACGTCGCCGCCGATCGCGAGCGTCGCGTTGTTCGGACCATACCAGCGCGCGAAGAAGTGCTTGACGTCCTCGAGCGTCGCCGCGGTGAGGTCCGCCTGCGATCCGATCGTGATCCACGAGTACGGATGGTCGCTCGGGTAGAGCGCGCCGCAGATCGCCCCTTCCGACTGGCCGTAGGGCCGGTTCTCGTAGTTCTGGCGCCGCTCGTTCTTCACGACGTCGCGCTGGTTGTCGAGCTTCGCCTGCGTCATCGCGGGCAGCATGAAGCCCATGCGGTCCGATTCGAGCCAGAGCGCCAGCTCCAATTGGTTCGAGGGCAGCACCTCGAAGTAGTTCGTGCGGTCCGTGTTCGTCGAACCGTTGAGCGTGCCGCCCGCGGCCTGGATCAACTTGAAGTGCTGGTCGTCGCCGACGTGCTCCGAGCCCTGGAAGAGCATGTGCTCGAAGAGGTGCGCGAAGCCCGAACGCCCGGGCTCCTCGCGCCCGCTGCCGACGTGGTAGTAGAGGTAGACGGCGACGACGGGGTCGCTCTTGTCCTCGTGCACGACGACGGAGAGTCCGTTGTCGAGCGCGAACTCCTGGAACGGGATCGTGAGCTCCTGGGCGAACGCGGGGGTTGCGCAAAGGAGCACGGCGGGGGCGTAGCGGATCATCGCGCTCTCCTCGAGACGGGACGGGGGGAGGACGGAGCTTACCGCCGCGGCGCGCACCGGAGTTCGCCGAAGTCCGCGGGGAACGAGATCGAACAGGATTCCAACGCGAAGCGCGCGCTCCACGGCGGCGCGCGTTCCGAGTGCACGTTTGGGAAGGCGCGCACGCGCGCGAGTTCGCGCTCCGTCCGCGGACAGCGCGCCGTTAGGCTCCATGGCGTGGACCCTTCGCGTGCTCTCCGCCGCGCGTTCCTCGAGCGGCTCCGGCGCTCGGGCTACCGCTCTGCGTTCCGTCGGAACGGCTGGACGGAGGTGCTCGTGTCGAAGGCGGACGAGCGCTGGTTCGGCGCGGGGGCCGATCGAGCGGCGGCGCTCGACGACGCGCTAGCGAACATGTTCCCGTCCGCGGCGGCGCGCGCGGCGCTGATCGAGGCGTTCGGGGCGGAATTCGAGCCGAAAACCCCGTCCGCGACGGCCCGCGCGTCGATTCCGGAGGCACTGCGCGCCGACGGTACGGCGACGACGTCGATGACGAGTTCGTCGAGCCCGCGGGAGTCCGTGGCGGCTCGGGTTCCCGCGCCTCCCTCCGCAAGCGCGATGGAGTCGAGCCCGACTCCGTTTCCCGCGTCCTCGCCCGCCCCCGCGAACGAATCGACTTCGGGGCCGCGCCCCACGCCTCCGCCCGCGTCGACGACCGCCTGGGCCGCGAAGCGTCCCGTCGAAGCGCTCCTCGACATCGAGGACGAGCTCGCCGAGCTCGAGGAGACCGTGCATGCGTACTTCGAGGACGCGCTCGACTACGCGCCCGACCGCCAGCGCCTGCTCGTCCTCGCGTGGATCGCGCGCGCCCGCGCCCTCGACGTGCGCGCGACCGGCCGCGGCCGCGTGAGCGAGCGCGTCGCGCGGCTCGCGCATCTGCTCGGCCAGCTCACGAAGCTCGGCTGGCCCGGCAGCGTGCGCGCGCTCGGGCTCCACATGCGCCCCTCGGACTGCCTCGACGATCTCGCCGACAAGGGACCGATCGCGGGCTGGGCGGAGCTCGCCGAGCGCGCGGAAGCGGAGCTAGCGACGCGCGAGGAGGCCGATCCGGCGCACGGCCGCGACGAGTGGGGTTGGGGGGACGCCGAAGTGCTCGCGCCGCGACCCGCCGACCCGAGCACGCTCCTCGCGGAGGCGCGCGCCAAGCTCGAGGCGTGGACCGGCCCGATCGCGAGCGCGCGCGCGGTGCTCGCCGGGAAGGCGTTCCTCCAGGAGCCCGACGCGGAGCGACTGCGCTCGAACGCCGGAGATTTCGGCCGCGAGGCGACGGCGGTGGCGAAGACGCTGCGCTGGTTGCGCGCGTTGGAGCTCGAAGGGTGGGGCGAGTGCATCGGACGGCTGCGTTGGAGCGTCGATCGCGGCGGCGAGGACGCGCGCGGTGCCTTGCGCGAGCTGCTCGATCCGCTGGTCGTCTTCCGCCAGTCCTGGGCGCGCGCGAACGGCCGCGACCCCGAGGCGCGCGAGAAGAAACGGCGCAAGAGCGAGCTGCTCGTGCGCTCGCGCGCTCTCGCGGCGGGCGACACCGCGGCGCTCGTCGAGTGGCTCGGCGCCGCGTTCGAGCTCGGGAACGAGCTCCCCGTCGCGAAGATCGCCGAAGCGCTCGCGTTCCACGCCGACGCGGTGCTGGCGCTCACGCACAAGTACGAGAAGCGCAGTCTGCGCGGCCGTTTGCGCGACTTGCAGGCGTGCATGCGCGGCCCGATCGAAGCGCCCGTTCCGGGCACGCCCGAACCGCTCGACGACGAAACCGCCGTCGAGGTGGAGCCCGAGCGCCCGCCGAGCGTGCCGCCGAGCGTGCTCGAGTTCACGCGCGGCAAGCGCGCGCTCTTCGTCTGCAACCGCGCCGACCCCGAGCACGACGAGGAGCTGCGCCGCGCGTTCGAGTTCGAGCGCGTCGAGCGCAGCGAGCACGGACCTCGACGCCTCGAATCCGCCGCCGAGCGCATCCGCGCGGGCCGTTTCGACGTGGTCCTCGCCGCGACGGGCTTCCTGCCCCACAAAGCCGACTCGGTCCTGCGCACGGCGTGCAAACAGAGCTCCGTCCGCATGGTGCGCGTCGACAAAGGCCGCGTGTCCGCGTGCGCCCGCCACCTGGCGCGCGAACTTGGGGTGTGACGGGACGGGGACGTCGGCCCTCGTCGGCGACCCGATGCGGGTTGGTCGGTCCCCGAGTGAGGGGGAGCTCGCTATCCTCCCCGCACGATCGCCTCGATCGATGGAGCTCCCTCGCATGCGACCTACCGTGATGCTCGCGACCCTCGTCCTCGCGACCGACGCTCTCGCGCAGAAACCCACGCGGCCCGACGCGTTCCTCGGGCGGCCGCTCGCGGCGGATTTCCAGTTGCCGGACTGGGGCCAAGTGAAGGGGTACTTCGAGAAGCTCGACGGCGAGAGCGCGCGTTTGGAGCTGCGCACGCTCGGCAAGACGACGGAGGGGCGCGATCTCGTGCTCGCCGTGATCTCCTCGGAGGAGAACCTCGCGCGCCTCGACTCGCTGAAGCGCTACGCCGCCGTCTGTCACGACCCGCGCGGCAAGACGCGCGACGAGCGCCTCGCCGCCGTCGAGAAGGGCCGTCCCTTCCTCTTCATCTCGTGCGCGATGCACGCGACCGAATGCGCGGCGCCGCAGTTCGCGATGCAGCTCGCGTACGAGCTCGCGACGAGCGACGAAGCGCCGTACAAGGCGGCGCGCGAGCAGTGCGTCGTGCTCCTGCTCCCGAGCACGAACCCCGACGGCCTCGACCACGTCGCGGAGTGGTACCGGAAGACCGTGAACACGCCTTTCGAGGCGAGCGAACTCCCGACGCTCTACCAGCTCTACTGCGGCCACGACAACAACCGCGACTGGTTCGCGTTGACGCAGAAGGAGACGCGCCTCGTCACGCAGGCGCTCTACTCCGACTGGAAGCCGCAGGTCTACTGGGACGTGCACCAACAGGGCTCGAAGCAGGAGCGCTTGTTCGTCCCGCCCTTCCGCGACCCGCTCGACCCCAACCTCGACCCCGGGATCGTGTGCGGCATGAACCTGCTCGGCACGCGCGGGCAGTTCGACCTCACGCGCGAGGGCAAGACGGGCGTCGCGACCGGCGGCACGTACGACATGTGGTGGAACGGCGGCAATCGCAACGTGCCCGTGCGCCACAACATCGTCGGGCTGCTCACCGAGGCCGCGTCGTGCCGCCTCGCGTCGCCGCTGTTCCTCCCGCGCAACGAGCTGCGCTCGCCGACGGGCGCCAAGGAGTACCGCGCGAGCAACTCGTTCCCCGCGCCGTGGCCCGGCGGATGGTGGCGCCTCGCCGACATCGTCGCGTACGAGCTCGGCTTCGCGCGCTCCCTGCTCGCGAGTTTGTCCAGCGAGCCGCGCTTCTGGCTCTCGAACCAGATGGAAGCCGCCGACCGCACGCTCCAAGGCGACGTGCCCGGCATGCCCCGGGCGTGGGTGATCCCGGCGGACAACGCCGACCGCGGTGCAATGCTGCGGCTCGCCGACGTGCTGCTCGCGAGCGGGGTCGAGCTCGACGTCGCGCGTAGGGCGTTCGAGGCCGACGGGCGCGCGTGGCCGATGGGCTCGCTCGTGATCTCCGCCGCGCAGCCGTACGCGCGGCACGTGAAGGACCTCTTCGAGACGCAGGCGTATCCGCAGGGCGATCCGCCGTACGACGTCGCGGGGTGGACGCTGCCCGCGCTCTTCGGCGTCGACGCGAGCGAGCTGCGCGGCGAGTTCGAAGCGTCGCCGGCGCGGATCGCAAACCTCGCGGAGGTCGCGACGCGCCTCCAGGAGCTCGCGCCGAGGAAGCGCGACGGCCTCGCGCTCGACGACAGCGACGGCTGGAAGGCGCTCTTCACGGGGCTCGCGCGCGGCGAGAAGCCCGTGGTGTCGGGGGAGGCGGCCAGTGCGTTGCGCGTCGACGCTTTGCCGCGCGTCGCGCTCTACTCGCCGTGGTCGGGCAACATGGACGAGGGCTGGACGCGCTGGGTCTTCGACACGTTCGGCCTGCGCTACGCGACGTGGCGCAACGAGGCGTTGCGCGCGGGCGAACTCGGCGAAGCGTGCGACGTGCTCGTGCTCCCAGGCGTGTCGGCGAACGAGCTCGACCACGGCCGCGAGGAGGGCAGCGTGTTCGACGAGCTCGCGGGCGGGCTCGACGAGGAAGGCGCCGTCGCCGTCGAGGAGTTCGTGCGCAAGGGCGGCAACCTGATCGCGGTCGGCAACTCGTGCGCGTGGGTGATCGACCTCTTCCAACTGCCGCTGGACGAGCGCACGCAGGCCGAGAAGGAGTTCAGTTGTCCGGGCAGCGTGCTGCGCGCGCTCGCCGAGCCCGACGAAGCGCTCGCCGCGGGCCTCCCCGCGTCCGTGCACGTCTTCGGCGCGGGTCCGAAGGCGTGGAAGCTCCGCGCGATGGGCGTGGACGAGCCGAAGCGCGCGATCGACGTGATCCTGCGTTACGCGCCGACGCGCACGCTCCTGTCGGGCTACCTCGCGAAGCCCGAAGCCATCGCGGGCGAAGCAGCGTGGGTGCGCGTGCGCCACGGCGCGGGCCAGATCCACCTGTTCGGCTTCCGCCCGCAGTACCGCGGCTGGTCGCAGCAGGCGTTCCAGTTGTTGTTCCGGGCGGTGCTCGCGAAGTGAGCGACGTGAGCGGGGGATTCCAATCCATGGTTCGCATCCAATACGCCGACCTCGAAGGCGCTTCCGAGTTCGCCAACATGAACCCCGACGGCGAGAACGAGGCGTTCCTCGCACTCGACACCGGCGCGTTCCACCTGCGCTCCATGATCACCGGCGACCTCGACGAGGAGCTGCCGGACGACCTCGACGAGTCCGACCGCTACGTGCTGGTGCCGAGCCGACGCAGTCTCGATCTCGGGCGCAGGCTCGCGCTCGAGTTCGTCGCCGAGCGCCTGCCCGCGGAGCTCGAGCAGGCGCGGCGCTGGTTCCAGCGCCCCGGCGCCTACGCGCGCTTGCGCGATCGGCTCGAGGAGCACGGGCTGCTCGCGGCCTGGGAGGAGTACGACGCGGCGGCGCTCGAGCGTGAGCTCCGCGCCTGGGCTGCGGAGCACGGGATCGAGGTCGTGGGCGGGCGCGGGACGAGCTCGAACCGGACCGAGCAGGCCTGAGCGCGCGCCTGCGGCCGCGCGCACCGCTCAAGCTCGCGGAGGGGATGGAGATCCACGCTGCCGCCGTTTTTCCCCACTTCGCGGCAACGGCCGAGCGTGCCCTCACCACTCCCCGCACGCGGCGACGGCGGGCTCGGCGCCCGAGCCCGTCCGCCGCCTCGTCCGGAGCCCCGCATGCGTACACGCCCCGTTCTTCATGCGTCGATCGCCGCCTTCGCCGCGCTCGCTGGCCTCGCCCGCGCTCAGTCGCCCTGCCTCGCCTGGAGCGACGGCTTCGGCGCGGGCACGTTCGAGGGCGAGCTCGAGGACGTGGTCGCGTTCGATGCGGGCATCGGGCCTGAGCTCGTCGCCGCGGGCCTCTTCGTCCGGACCGACGGCCTCTTGGCGAGCAACGTCGCTCGCTTCGACGGCAGCGCGTGGCAGGCCCTCGACACCGGGACGAACGGGCGCGTCAACGAGCTCGCCGTGTTCGACGACGGCTCGGGCCCCGCGCTCTTCGCGACCGGTGAGTTCACGCTCGCGGGCGGCGTCTCCGCGAACCGCATCGCGAAGTGGAACGGCTCCGCGTGGTCGGCGCTCGGCGCGGGGCTCGACGCGATCGGACACGCGCTCTTCGTGCACGACGACGGCAGCGGCGCGGCCCTTTGGGTCGGGGGCCAGTTCACGACGGCGGACGGCGTCCCCGCCGCTCACGTCGCGCGTTGGAACGGGACGAGCTTCTCGGCGGTCGGCGCCGGCACGGACGGCAACGTGTACTGCTTCGCGAGCTTCGACGACGGCGTCGGCGCGGGCGACGAGCTCTACGTGGGCGGCGCGTTCGCCACGGCGGGCGGGAGCGCGTGCGCGAACCTCGCGCGTTGGAACGGGAGCGCGTGGAGCTCGGTCGGCGGCGGCGTCACGAACGGCGCGTACACGCGCGTCGAGGCGCTCGCGACGTGGAACGACGGGAGCTCGACGGCGCTCTACGTCGGCGGCGCGTTCCTGACCGCGGGTGCCACGCCCGCGAGGAACGTCGCGCGTTGGAACGGCGTGAGCTACGCGCCGCTCGCCGCGGGCATGGACCGCGAGGTGATCTCGCTCGCAGCGTGGGACGATGGGAACGGGAGCGCGCTCTACGCCGCGGGCTACCTGCAGCAGACGGGCGCGCAGTACCCGTACCTCAACGGCACGGGCCAGTGGAACGGGACGAGCTGGTCGGAGCTCACCGGCGAGAACGCGAGCGGTACGCCCGTGCTCGCGCTCGCGACGCTCGACCTCGGTGCCGGGCCCGAGCTCTGCATGGGCGGCCGGATCAACGGCACGCTGAACCCCGTGGTGGCGCGCCGCGGTCCGAGCGGATGGACGCGCGTCACCGGCGGCAACGGCGTGGGCGGGACGGTGCTCGATCTCGCGGTGGTCGACGACGGCACGGGGAGCGCGCTCTACGCCGCTGGGCACTTCGACCGCGCGGGAAGCGCGGACACGAGCGGCGTCGCGCGCTGGAACGGTTTCACGTGGACGCCGCGCGCCGGGCTGGACGCGGGCGTGCGCGCGGTCGCGGGCTTCGACGAGGGCCTCGGCGCGGGGACGGAGCTCTACGCGGCCGAGCACGTGGTTTCACGCTGGACCGGCGTCGGTTGGTCGAGCGTGGGAGCGGTGGTCGGAGTGGAGGGCGTCCACGACCTCCTCGCATGGGACGATCCGTCGCCCGCGCCGGCGCGGCTCTTCGCGTGCGGCGATTTCCAAGTCATCGGCGGCGTCGTCGCGCTGCGCGTCGCGAGCTACCGCGCGGGGACGTGGAGCACGGTCGGGGGCGGGCTCCCCGGCACGGTCACGCGCGCTCTGTGCGTGTACGACGCGGGCGCGGGGGAGGAGCTCTACGCCGCGGGCACCTTCGAGGCGAGCACGGGGCGCTGCATCAAGCGCTTCGACGGCGTGAGCTGGACGGACGTGGGCACGAACTTGCGCGGCTACGGCTACGCGATGGCCGTGTACGACGCGGGCGCGGGACCCGAGCTCTACCTCGCCGGAAGCCAACTCAACCTGGACGGGTTCACGGCCTTCGGGTTGATGAAGTGGAACGGGACGACCTGGACTCCGATCGCGTTGCCCGGGGGCGCCTCGTCGGCCTTCGCGATGGCGCTGCACGACGATGGGAACGGACTCGCGTTGTACGTCGGCACGAACGCGGGCGTCGCGCAGTTCGACGGCGTGCACTGGACCGTGTTGCCGGCGAGCGCGGCCGCTCTGGCGAGCTTCGACGCGGGCGAAGGGCCCGCGCTCCACCTGGGCGGGAGCTTCACGAGCGCGGGCGGCGTGCCTTCGTTCCATTTCGCGCGTCTGGGCGCCTGTCAGCCGGGCACCGTGTACTGCGCGGGCGACGGCGAGGATCCCGCCGTGGTCGCCGCGTGTCCGTGCGGCAACTTGGGCGCGCCGGGACGCGGCTGCGCGTGGAGCCAGAACCCGAACGGCGGACGCTTGCGCACGTCGGGCACGGCGAGCCCCGACACGCTCGTGCTCACGGCGGACGGGCTGCCCGCGAGCACGCTGTGCATCTTCCTCGCGGGCGACGGCGACCTCTCGGGCGGTACGGTCTTCGGCGACGGCGTGCGTTGCGTCGGCGGCGGCTTGACGCGCATGGGCATCGCCCAGACCGCGGGCGGCGCGGCGTCCTATCCCGCCGTCGGTCAACCGCCGGTGTCCGTGCGCGGCAACACGCCGGTGGGGAGCGGGCTCCTCGGCCGCTACCAGACGTACTTCCGCAACGCCGCGTCCGCGTTCTGTCCGCCGTCCGCGTTCAACGTGACGAACGGGGTGCGGCTGCGCTGGTAGGCCGCGCCTTCGGCACCCGAGGCGTGAAACGGCGCGGCGGCTCGGTGTACCCTCCGTCGATGGTGCGCGCCCTCGCTCTGCTGGTCCTCCTGCTCGCCGCCTGCCGGGTCGAACACGGCCTCGATCGCCCGCCCGCCGATTTCCGCGAGGCGCCGCCGCCGAAGCTGCAGGTGAAGCAGAGCTTCGATCCGGACACGGGCAAGCTCGCGCACGAGTGGACGCAGCTCGTCTTCGTCGACCGCCGGCCGCTCAAGGACGGCCGCGAGGTGAAGTACTTCGCGAACGGCGAGAAGCTGTGCGAGGGCGAATGGAAGCACGGCGAGAAGCACGGCGCGTGGCGCTTCTACTACGAGAGCGGCGCGATCAAGTCGGAGACGTTCTACGGCGACCGACGCACGCCGACGACGATGACCTTCTGGCACCCCAACGGGCAGATCTCGCTGCAGGGACCCGCGATCAACGGCTCGCGCCAGGGCACGTGGCGCCTGTGGCGCAAGAACGGCCTGCTCGCGGAAGAGGGCCCGTTCGTGGGCAGCGTGCGCGAGGGCGCGTGGAGAGTGTGGAGCGAGGACGGCCAGTCCGTTTCCGAGATCGTCTACTCGAAGAACGTGCGCGTGTCGGCGAGCTCGCCCACGCCGTCCGAGCCCGTGTGGGCGGAACCGGCGTCAGCGCCGCGCACGGAGGACGCGCCTCCGGAGCCGAGCTCACCACCCGCGCCCGTCGAGCCCAAGTAGCGGCGCGATCGGCCGCGATTCCCTCTCGCGCCGCGTTCCGGGCCGCGATCGACCCGTGCGTCACTGCGCGCGCTCAGTACGGCACGCGGTCGGGCTTGTCGAGCCACGCTTGGAAGACGGCGAGCGCTTCCGAGCGCGCGAGCTGCACGAGCGCCAGCTTGCGCTCCGCGGGCGGCTTCTCGAACTCGTGGTAGAAGACGTCGTCGTCGAAACCCGCGCGCGCGGCGTCGGCGCGGTCGCAGGCGTAGACCACGCGTTCGACGCGCGCCCAGTACGCGGCCGCGAGGCACATTGGGCACGGTTCGCAGGTCGTGTACAGCTCGCAGCCAGCCAGCGTGAAGCTCTTCGAGGCCTGGCACGCCTCGCGGATCGCCACGACCTCGGCGTGCGCCGTCGGATCGAGCGTGCTCGTCACGCGGTTCACGCCGCGCCCGACGACCACTCCGTCCTTCACGACGAGCGCGCCGAACGGCCCACCCTGGTTCCCGCGCACGCCCTCGAGCGCGAGCTCGATCGCCTGCTGCATGAGCGCCTTCTTCGGACGCGTCGACATGCCGCCGTTATACCGAGTCAGGTGACTTTTTCCCCGCTTCACGGCGGTTACGTCGCGGCGTCGAGGCGCGACACGCGCGGCCGCGAATCGGGGAAAAAGTCACCTGACTCGGTATCGATCAACCGAGGCGCTTCAGCATCTCCGCTTCCTGCTCCGCGGTCGGTCCGGCGAGCTGCTTGCCGCGCGCGTCGTCGGGCACCGTCTTCCACCACGCGAGCGTGGACCGCACGGTGTCCTCGAGCGTGCGGAACGTGAGCCCCGCCTTCACGCCGCGTTGGTTCTTCCACGTGTGGAAGCCCTTCGATTCGCCGACGTAGGGCGCCCAGATCGAGAAGTTCGCGCTCTTGAACGGCTCCTCGTCCTTGTGCTTCTCGAGGTCGTCGATCGACACCCAGCGCACCTTCAGGTCCTTCGCTCCGCCGACCTTCGCGCACGTGTCGATCACGGTGCCCCACGGCAGGCGCTCCTTCAATCCGCACGCATTGAAGCGGCCGAGCGTCTTCTCTTCCGCGAGGCGGACCATCCACTCGCCGAGGTCGCGCACGTCGATGATCTGCAGCGGGTCGGTCGGCGCGCCGGGGACGAGCATCGTGCCACCGCGTTCGGCGCGCACGACCCAGTAGTTGAAGCGGCCGGTCCAGTCGCCGGGACCGACGATGTAGCCGGGACGCACGATCGTCGAGCGGCCCTTGAACGCGGCTTCGACGGCGCGCTCGCAGAGCACCTTGAGCCCGCCGTAGTTCTCGAACGAGGCGCCCATCGTCTCGACCGTCGGGTCGGCGAGCTCGGCGAGCTTCGCGTCCTCGTCCTGGTTCTCCGTGGTGTTGTCGGCGTAGGCGGAGATGCTCGAGACGTAGATGTAGTGCGATGCGTTCGGCGCGAGCAGCTCGGCCGAGGCCTTCACCATGCGCGGGTAATACCCGCAGTCGTCGATGACGACGTCGAACTTGCGACCCTCGAGCGCCTTCAAGCCGTCGCCCTTCTTCGGGTCGCGGTCGCCGCGCAGCTTCTCGAGCTCGGGGAAGAGCTCGGGGCGCGTCTTGCCGCGGTTGAAGAGCGTCACCTCGTGACCGCGCGCGGTCGCGTACGGCACCATCGCGGGGCCGATGAAGCTCGTGCCGCCGAACACGAGGATCGAGAGCGGCTTCGCGGGCGCAGCGCTCGCGCGCCGATCGCTGGCGCAGGCGGCGAAGAGGCCCGCGGCGGTGGCGAGCGAGGCTCCAAGGAATTCACGTCGTTCGAGTTGCATCGGGGGTTCCTCGTGGGGGACGCGGGCAGCATGCCGCGCGCGCGGCGCGGATGCTCGCCTCTCTCCGTTCGCGGATCCAGCTCTTACCTCGCGGCGTGCACGCCCTGGTCGTGCATCGGGCCGGTCAGTACTGCCCGTCGTCGAAGTACATCGGCCCGAAGCAGATCGCGTCGAGCACGATCACCGGCACGGCGGCGAGCAGAACGCCGAGGATCAAACCGAAGTTGCGCTTCCTCCAGCCGTAGAACGCGACCGGGAGCAGCCAGAGGAACTGGAAGAGACCCACGGTCGCGAGGAGGAAGCTCGCGGCCGAACTGCGCGGCGAACGATCGAGGTCGATCAGGAGCGAGACCAGCCCGAAGCCGAGCGCGAGCCCGCCGACGAGTCCGATCACGAAGCCGAGGATCTGCTTCCCGAGCGCGGGGTAGAGCTTCGCGCTCGAGTTGGAAGCGTCGTTCGCGTTCGGGCTCATCACCTCCACTCGACCGTGCGCGGAGGTCCGTGGCAAGCGGGAAGGCGCGCGCGATCAGCGAGGGAAGCAACGCGTCTCCGACAGCGCGAGTACGACCACGACCAGATCGAAGTACGCGCCCGCGGCCGCCGCGAGGAAGAGCCCGAGCTGGAACGCGATCGGCTCGCAGGGTCCGTGCCGCCGGAACAGCGCGACGAGCCAGACGACCTGCAGGAGCACGGCCGTCAGGAAGCCGATGGCGAAGTGCCGTTCCGAGCAGAGGAACACGAGCAGCAGGAAAGCGCCGAAGCACGGGAGGGAGAGGGCGGCCACTCCGCGCACGACCTCGGCGAACCCGTTCGATCGCTCGTCGCGCGGCCTCGCGAGCGACCTCCGCACGGCGTGTGAGCCCGCGCCGCGTCCTCGACGATCACGCTGCGACGCGAGCGCGGCCATGCTCTCGCTCCTAGGACGCTGGGTCGTGCCGGTAACGGAGCGGGGTGCCCGTCACGCGACGGCTTCAATACGGGAGCGAAGCGATCACCCCGACGTAGCACGCTCCGTTCAGGAGCAGCGTGAGCGCCGCGCCGATCCAAACCCCCGCGCGGAAGCTTCGTCCCTCGGGTCCTGGTCGCCGTTCGAGCCACGGGAAGAGCCAGACGATCTGGAGCAGTCCCACGAACGCGCCGACCCCCCAGGAGCAGGTCAGACCGCACAGGAGGAGCAGCCAGGAGGCCAGTGCGACGGCGAGGCTGGTCCCGGCCTGGGCGAGGAAGCCGCGCAGCACGTCACGCGACGACGGCTGCATGCGCGTTCAGTGGAAGCTCCCCATCGACGTCATCACGACCACGAAGCACCCCCCGTTCACGAGCAGCACGAGCGCCGCGCCGAGCACGATGCCGTGCCCGAGGCCCTTGCGTCCCGAACGGTAGGCCCAGATGGCGCCGGGCACGGCCCACAGGAGCTGCACGAGACCGATCGCGAAGAGCGCCACCATCGCGAGCTCGACACCGGCGTTTGCGAGGACCCCGAGCGCGATCGCGGCCGTTACGTCGGCGCCGAGCAGAGCGAGCAATCCGAGCACGAGCGATCGCGTCGAGGTGTCCATGGTCATCAGTGGGGCAGGTCCATCGATCCCATCGCGACGAGGAACAGCGCGCCGTTCGCGAGCACCGTCGCGACCGCGGCGAGCACGAGGCCGAACCCGAAGCGCTTCCGGCCCTTCACGAAGGCCCACACCTGCCACGGCAGCGCCCAGAGGAGCTGCGTCGCGCCGAACAAGTACACGGGCGGCGCGATGGGCGAATACCACGGCCCGGGCTCCGTCCGCGGGAAGCACGCGACGAGCGCCCAGCCGACGGCGACGAACGCCGCGTTCACGAGCAGGAGCTGGCAGAACCCGCGCAACACCGGGCGCGCCGTCGAGCTCACGAGGTGGCTCCTTCCGCGCACGCCGCGAACGGCTCCACCTCGGCGCGCAACGGCGCGAGGCGCTCGTGCTCGAGGCCGCCGCGGTAGAAGAGGTTGTAGGTCTCGAACGGGATCAACCTCCCGTCCTCCGGGTGCACGATGTGCACGCAGCTCTTCTTCACCGAGCGCACGTCGAGCGACTGCACGTCCTGGAACGCGAGGATGATCACGCGAAACAGGTTGCGATAGCCGAGGCCCGCGGGCAGCGCGACTCTCGGCAGGCAGCACAGGAGGTCCTTCAACGTCGACGCGCTCGACTCGGGCGAGTGGTTCGTCGCGAGCAGCTCGAACAGCTTCGTGTGGAGCACGCGCTCGCCTTCGTAGACGATCGTGTTGCGCGCGCCGTCGATCAGCACCTTGGGGTCGATCATCCCCGTCAACGGGACGACCCGCCCTTCCATCTTGAGCGCGTACGCCATCGCGATCGCGTCGGGGTGGCACGGCACGGGGAGCACGTCCTCCGGCCGGAACACGCGCGTCTGCTCCAGGATCCGCCGCCGCACGCCGGTCAACGTGAGACGGTGCTTCGCCGCCGCGTAGCCCGTGTTGCGACCGGCGTCCTGGATCGGCTGGAACGTGACGCCGCGCACGCAGGGTTGTTGGAGCGCGAAGTCGACGATCTTGCCGAGCTCGTGGTCGTTGACGCCCTGCTTCACGGTCACGACGAGCGTCGTCGACACGTCGAGCGCGTTCAGCTTCGCGAGCGCGCGCTCGCGCACGCGTCGCAGGTCCGCGCCGCGCAGGTTCACGAGCGCCGCCTCCTCGAACGAGTCGAACTGCAGGTAGATCTCGAAGCCCGGCTGCTGCGCGGCGAGGAGCTCCGCGAAGCCGTCCTCGTTCGCGATGCGAAGCCCGTTCGTGTTCAGCATGCGGTGGCGGATCGGCCGCTCGCGCATCAGCTCCAGCACCTTCTCGAACTCCGGGTGCAGCGTCGGCTCGCCGCCCGAGAGCTGCACGACGTCCGGTTGCACCTCGTTCGCGACCACGGCGTCGAGCATGCGCTCGATGGTCGCGAGCGAATGCCAGCGCATCGTCTTCGGCGAGCTAGCCGCGTAGCACACGGGGCACTCCAGGTTGCAGCCGTCGCCGAGCTCGATCAGCGTCAGGCACGAGTGCTGTTCGTGGTCGGGGCAGAGACCGCAGTCGTAGGGACAACCCCAGCGCACCGCCGTGTTCCAGCGCGCGGGCATCTCGGACGGTTTCAGGAAGAGTTCGCGCGCGCGCCGCCAGTAGTCGACGTCGTCGGCGAGCAGCACGCGCTCCTTCCCATGGCGCGGGCAACGCTTGTCGAGCCACACGCAGCCGTCCTGGAACACGATTTTCGCCTCGACGCGGCGCAGGCACGTCGAGCACAGCGCGAGCGCCAGGTCGTAGTAGAGCCAGGGACGGACGCGTTCGGCCATGGCGGCGCATCCTACGTCCGTCGTCGCACGCGTCACGGCGAAACCCGACGCGCGCGCAGCTCGACGCGGCGCGATTCCCCGAGCGCGGTCACGCTCGCGGCGTCTCCACGCCGCCGCGCCGGCGGCGTGCGAGGACGAGCCACGTGAGCACGAGGAGCGCCGTCCATTGCAGGGTGCCGAGCCCGCCGAACGTCGGCGTGGGCTTCAGGAAGTCGACGAAGAGGCGGAATGCGAGGTACGCGGCGAGGAACGCGCGGAAGACGCTCCCCTCTGCGTGCGGACGCGCCTCGACGCGGTGCAGCACGAACGCGAGCACGAGCGCGAACGCGCTCTCGTAGAGCTGGACTGGATGGCGCGCGACGCCGTCGCCGAAGTCGATCGCCCACGGGAGCGCGCTCGCGATCCCAAACGTGCGGTCGTCGAGCCCGGCGGCGAAGCAGCCGACGCGGCCGATCGCGATGCCGATGCACAGCGGCACCGCGAACAGGTCGCCCGTGCGCAGCTCGACGCGCGCCCTGCGCTTCGTGAGCTCGACCGCGAGCCATCCGCCGAGGATCCCGCCGACGATCGTCTTCTGCTGCAGGAGCCAGCGCGCGTCGCCCGCGTGCTCGAGCAGCGCGCGCGGATCGACGAGCCAGGACAGGAGCTTCGAGCCGATCGCCGCCCCGACCGCGGCCGCCGCGACGAGGAGCCAGCGCGTCTCCGGCGCGAGTGCGTCGCCGAAGCGCCGCTTGCGAACGCGGTAGACCTGGAACGCGACCGCGTAGGCCGCGATCTCGAACAGGAGGTGCGCGTGCAGCGCGATCCCGCCGACGTGGAGCCGCACGGGGAATTCGAACATGCTCAATCCGCGCGCAGGAGGCTCTTCCTGCGCGGCTCGATCCAGCGTTCGGGCGGCGCGCGCCGTGCGGCGTCGAGCAAGCTCGGCTCGCGACTACCGGAGAGCGCGGCGGCCCAACCCGCAAGCGCGAAGAGATCGGGCGGCGGGTCGATCGAAGCAGGCCCCGCGAGCAGCGGCGCGAGCTCGCGCAGCGCGTTCGCGGCGTCGCGGCGCACGAGCCGCGCCTCGGCGCGCAGAAGGCGCGCGGGGAGGTCGAGCGCGCCGCCGATGCCCTCGAGGAGCTCGAGCGCACTGCCGGCGTCGCCGCGCAGGAGCGCCAGGCTCGCGAGGCGCAGGCGCGGCGCGCCGGCGGTGAACCCGGGGTTCACGGGGATCGCGAAGCGCCGTCCATCGAGCGCGAGGCACGCGCGGTAGAGGCGCTCGGCCGCGTCGGTCTCACCGAGGCGTTCGCGCGCGCTCGCCGCCAGGAACAGGAGGTTTGGGTGCGGCTCGAGGCAGCGCCGTTCCGCCGCTTCGAGCGTCGCGAGCGCGTCGCGGGCGTCGCCGCGCGCGAGCGCGCACGTCGCGAGTACGTACGCGAGCTGCACCGGCGCGGGCCGGAGTGCGCGCTCGGAGAACGCGTCGATGCACGCGAGGACGGGCGCGAACGCCGCGCGCGCGACCGTCTCCGAGCGCGCTCGATCGCCGGCGCGCGC
>JACRIO010000221.1 GCA_016220035.1 Planctomycetota bacterium
CGAGCGCGCTCCGCCCGCCGCCCTCGCGGCGCGCGAACTCGGCCCCGAGCGTCTCCGTGATGCGTTCGAGCCGCGCGCGGTAGTCGGCGCAGAGCGCGACGCGCGGGAAGAAGGGGGCGTCGAGCTCCTTCCCCATGTGCGCCCTTTCAACTCCGCGCGAGCGGCGAAGGCGGCTCGAGGTCCAGCGGTCGTCCGCCCGCGACGCACTGCACGCGGCCTTCCTTCCACACGACTTCGCCGCGGCGCACGACGAACTCGGGGAAGCCCGCGAGCTCGGCGCCCTCGAACGCCGACCACTTCGAGCGCGAGGGCAGCTTCGCGCCCTCGACCTTGCGCGTCGCGCGCGCGTCGAAGAGCACGAGGTCGCCGTCGAAGCCGCGCTCGAGGGCGCCCTTCCTCGGCAGGTGCAGCGACCGCGCGGCGCGCAGCGTCACCGCGTCGAGCGCGGTCTTCGCGTCGAGCCAGCCGCGGCGCACGAGCTCCCACGTGAGCGGCCACAGGAGGTCGACCGACGGCATGCCCGAGGGCGCGTGCGCGTACGCGCGCAGCTTCTCGTCGAGCGGGTGCGGCGCGTGGTCCGTGCCGATCGCGTCGCACGTGCCGTCCGCGAGCGCCGCGACCAGCCCGCGCGCGTCGCCCGGCGTCTTGATCGACGGATTGACCTTGAGCAGGTTGCCGAGGCGCGGCGCGTCCTCGCACGAGAGGAGCAGGTAGTGCGGCGCCGTGCTGCACGAGACGCGGAGGCCTTCTTTGCGCGCAGCGCGCACGAGCTCGGCGCCCTCGGCCGTCGACAAGTGGAACACGTGCAGCTCAGCACCCGTCTCGCGCACGAGCTGGATCGACGTGCGGACGGACTCGACCTCGGCTTCGGTCGAGCGCACGAGGTGGTGCTCGCTCGCCGTAGCCTCGGGAAAGGCTCGCTTTCCGGCCCGCAGCAGGTCCTCGTCCTCGCAGTGCGCGACGATCATGCGTCCCGCGCGCGCCGCGGCGGCGCAGAGCTCGCGCAGCGTCGCGCGGTCGGTCTGCCCGCCGAGTCCCGTCGAGCCGCCGAGGAAGCACTTGAAGGCCGGCGTCAGCGGCGCCATGCCCGCGAGCTCGGGCACGGAGTCGGGCAGGAGGTTCGCGAGGCAGCCGAAATCGACGCGCGAACGCGACTCGACGTGATGGATGCGCGCGCGGAGCGCCTCGACCGAGATCGAGAGCGGCGGGTTGTTCTGTACCTCGACGACGGACGTGACGCCGCCGTGCAGCGCGCCCGCGGAGCCGTGGTCCCAACCCTCCTTGTGCTCGAGGCCGGGGTCGCGAAAGTGCACGTGCACGTCGATCAGGCCCGGGATCAACGTGAGCCCCGCCGCGTCGACGACGGAGGCACCGCGCGGCTCGACGCGCTCCCCGACCTCCGCGATCACGCCGCGCTCAATCCGGACCTCGATCCGCTTCGCGCCGGGGCCGGGCGGGTAGCTCGTCGCGTTCCGGACGCAGAGGCTCGCTCCGCGCGCTTCGCTCGCCATCTTGGCACTCTCTCCGCGTCTAGGGGCGCCGGCGGACGGCCACGACCGTCATGTCGTCCTCGCGCCGGCCGCCCGCGAACTCGAGCGCCGCCTGCACGAGGGCCTCGGTGATCTGACGCGCGGTGGCGCCCTTCGCCGCTTCGGTCTCGAGCACCTTGCGCACGCCCTCCTCACGGAAGAGATCGTTGGGCGCAGCGAGCGCGCGCGCCTCGACGAAACCGTCCGTCACGACGAGCAGCACGTCGCCGGGATCGAGCTGGATCTGCCGGCCGGTGGTGTACTCGAAATCGTCCATCATCCCGAGCGCCGGCCCGTCCGCGCGGATCGTTTCGATCGTGCGCGTGCTCGCGCGCCACAAGAGCGGCGGGGTCTGCCCCGCGTTCATCGTCGAGAGCGTGCCGTCGGGGCCGAAGATCGCGACGAACAGCGTCAGGAACAGCGCGTCGTCCATGCGCGGCCCGAGATCCTGGTTCACGAGCGTCACGATCTGCCCCGGGTCGGCCATCATGCGCATGTAGGCGCGCAGCTGCGCCTGCGCCGTCGCCGTGATCAAGGCGGGCCCGATGCCGTGGCCGGTCGCGTCGCCGAGCGCCACGCCGAGACGGCCCTGCTTCGTGAGCACGACCTCGTAGAAGTCGCCGGTCGTGCGCTCCGCCGGACGGTACCAGCCGAAGACGTCGTAGTCGGGCAGGTCCTCCGGGATCGTGGGCATCAAGCCCTTCTGGATCTCGGAGGCGACGCGCATCTCCTCGTCCTGGCGCGCCTTCTCGATCTGCGACTGGTGGTCGCGCGCGCGGGCGAGCGCCACGGAGATGTTCTGCGAGAGCGCGTTGAAGAGCGTGAGGTCCTCGGGCTTGAACTCGCGCGTCGCGGCCTTCGAGTCGACGTAGAGGACGCCGTCGACCTTTTCCTTGCCCTCGGCGTCGCGCTCGACGAGCGGCACGCACATCACGGCGCGCAGCTTGAGGTCGAACACGGACGTGCCGAGGTCGAGCGCCTCCGAGTCCGAGTTCACCGTCGCGCGGACGGGCTCCTTCGACTCGAGCACGCGCCGGACGACCGTGCGCGCGAAGCGCACCTCGCCCTGGACCGGCTTGGCCCCGCGCTGGCGCGAGACGCGCACCTGCAGGTCGCCCTTCTCGTCGCGCAGGATCAGGAAGCCGCGCTCGGCGCCGGTGTTCTTGACCGAGATGTCGACGATCTGCGGCAAGAGCACGTCGAGATCGAGCGTCTGCGAGAGCTCCTGGCTCGAGGAGAGCAGCGCCTCGAAACGGCGTCGGTCGAGGTTTTGGTCGCCGCTCCAGATGGCGCTGGAGCCGCTGTCGATGGGCGCCGGCTGGTCGGGCGGCGGAGGGGGCGGGGGAGGATTCTTCTTGCGGAAGAACATGCAGCCGCAGTCTAGCGAGCGGACCCCCGCGGACGGAAAAAAACCTTGTCGCCGCGCGGCCTTCCAGCGCACACTGTCCGCGCTCCATCGGCCCGCGCCGAAGCCCCTTCGTTCCGAGGAACACGCATGCACATCACGGTCGAACCCCGCGACGACCACGCCGTCCTCTACCTGCGAGGCGAATTCGACACCTTCTACGTGCCGACGCTGCAGCAGGAGATCTCCGCGCTCGCCAAGACCGGCATGCACCGGCTGGTGCTCGACATGCGCTTCGTCAAGTTCATCAACTCGACGGCGCTGGGAGCCATCATCAAGGCCAGCAAGGAGGCCTCGAAGCAGGGTGGGCGCCTCGTGATCAGCCGCCCCTCGCCTTTCTGCCGCGACATCCTGGAGAAAATCGGCCTCGACCGCGCGGTTTCGATCTTCGACAAGGAAGAGGACGCGCAGGCCGAGGTCGTGCGCGACACCAAGGTCGAGGCAAAACGCCCCGAGGCGGCGGACGAGGCCGAGGCTTCGACCGTGCTCTTCTCCCCCGTCGACCTCTCGCGGCTCGAGCACTTCCTCAGCCAGTCGAAGCACATCGTCAAGCCGCCGATGTCGAAGGACAAGCCCGAGGTGGGCTGGAGCGGCAGCGGCCGCATGGCGGCGCTCGACGCGAACGGCGTCCGCTTCACGTGGAGCGGCGGCAACACCGGCCTCTCCCCCTTCGCGATGGGTCAACTGCTCGCGATGGGCACGGAGTGGCGCGTCAAGTTCCAGATGCCGATGTACAAGCGCGGCTGGTGCGAAGCCGCCTGCGTCGTGCGCGAGCTCGACGAGCGCGCGGACAGCGTCAAGGTCGGCGCGGTGTTCTCGAAGATCGACGAGGCCACGCGCAACGCGATCAAGCAGTACGCGAACGACATGGCCTTCCTCAAGGAAGAGCTCAAGAAGGCGACGGACAAGTAGCGCTTCTCACGCTCCGCGACGACGACGAGGACCGCCGCGGCGGTCCTCGCTGCTTTCGAAGGCGCGCGCGCTCACGGGCTGCGCGGCGCTGCATGCGCGGGCAGGTCGTGCGCCCGGCGGGCCGCGACGGCGGAGAGGCACAGGTCCTCGAACCGGCGCGCGATGTGGGTCCAAGCGAGCTCGCGCTCCGCCTCCTCGCGGGCGAGCAACCCCCACCGCTTGCGCGCGTCGGGCGCGGTGGATGCGCGCCGCAGGGCCTCGACCCACGCCGCGCGGTCGCCCGCCGGCGCGACGAGCCCGGTGCGCTCGTGCTGCACGAGGTGCGCCAGCGCGGGCATCTGCGACGCGATCACGGGCAGCCCGCAGGCCATCGCGCGCGGGATGTGCTGCCCGCGCACGGAGTCGTCGAGCGCCGGGACCGCGAGGAGCGTGCTCGCGCTCATCAGTCCGGGGAGCTCCTCGTCGCGCGGCCGTCCGATCCAGTGGATGTGCGACCCGATGCCGAGGCGGTCGATCTGCGCGCGGAGCTCGCGCTGCGCCGGTCCGTCGCCCGCGAAGACGAGCGTCCAGTCGCTGCGCTGCCCGACGGTCTGCGCGAACGCGTCGATGAGCACGGAGAGACCGCGCTCGCGCGTGATCTGCCCGACGTAGAGCAGAATCCGTCCGCGCACGTGATGGCGCAGGACGAGGCCGCTCGCGAGGCCGGGGCGGAACTCGTTCAGGTCGATCCCCGACGGCAGGATGACGATCCGGGCGTCGGCGAAGCCGCGCCGTCGCGCGCGCTCGCGCGCCACCGGATCGAGGGCCACGACGAGGCTCGCCGTGCGGCGGATGTACGGTCCCCAGAGCGCCTCGGCGAACGGGAGTCCGATGCGCGAGCGCCAGTCGCGCTCGTCGCTGCGCGTCCCGGTCTCGACGAGGAGCAGCGGGGCGCTGGACTTGCGCGCGGCGCGCGCGGCGAGCCACGCGGCGGGCGAGAGCACGTCGTAGGCGAGCACGACGTCGGGCTCGAAACCGGCGACGCCCACGAGCTCGTCGGTGGGCGTGCCCTCCGCCGCGCCGGAACGCGGGATCACCCCGGGCGGCGCGCCGAACCCGCGCACCGTGTGCCCGAGGTTCAGGAGCTCGCGCGCGAGCTCGGGCGCGTGCTCGCCGCCCTTCCTCCGCAAGGTGAAGGGATGGACGACGATGGCGATGCGCAGGGAGGACGTCACGACCGGAAAACGCTTCGGAGCGTAGCGATGGGAGCGCCAAGGCTTCCGCACGAAGTCTATTCCACGCCCTTTCTATCGGTCGCGGCGCACGACTCTCCCGCTCACGAATTCGACGATTCGTGCGCGGCGCGAATGGATCCGCGAGAGCGCTCAAGCGCGGCGACAGGCTGCCGAAAACCTGCTCGCCCCACGGCCGAGAGATCCCCGATGCACTCCCGCGACCGACACCTCCCCCGCCCTCGTTCCATGCTCCCCCCGCTCCCCGGCACCGGCGCACCGCGCCGCGGACTCTTCATCAGCCGCTGGGGCGCCCTTCTCCAACGCGGAGACAGCACGAGCCGCTCCGAACGCCGGCGCCTGCCGCCCTTCGCGCCTGCGCTCTTCTCCGGAGGCGCGCTCGACGCGCTCTTCCACGTGATGCAGAGCCCCTGGAGCCTCTACCTCGTCGGCAACGAGGACGCCGTCGCGCACGGTCACGCGAGCGACGAGGATTGGGCCGTCTTCGAGGCGGCGCTGCTCGCGCACCTCGCCAGCCAGGGCCTCCGCCCCGCGCGCAACTACGTCTGCCTCGACCACCCGGAAGGAAAGGGCCGACACCGGCGGGACTCGGTGTTCCAGTTCCCGAACACCGGCGTCTTCTACCACGCTGCGCAGGAGGACGGGATCAAGCTCGCCGAGAGCTGGCTCGTCTCGGACGACGTGGACGAGCTCGCCGCCGGGTGGCGTTCGGGCGTCCGCATCGCCGGCGTGCGCCTCACGGGCACGCCGTGCGCGGGCGAGCTCGTCGTCGAGCCGCACTGGATCCGGCCCTCCCTGACGCACGTGCTCCGCGAGCTCGCGAGCACGGACGAATACGCCCGGCGTTGAACGCCAGGACGCGCGCGCTTGACCGCGCCCACCGGCCGGCTTCCAATCGCCGTTTCCTCCCCCGGGCCCGGAGCTCCCGAAGAAGCACCCAGATGGACACGCGCGAGCCCCTGATCGCCCGCCTCGTCGCTCGCGCGCGGCTCCTCCGTTACAAGTGGTTCGCGCGCGGCCCGACCGAAGCGGAGTGGGAGGCGCGCCTGCGCCGCGTCGTCGCGGAGTCCGTCGAAGCGACGCTTCCGTGGTTGCCGAAATCCGGCGCGCGCCTCGTCGACGTCGGCGCGAACAGCGGCGTCTACACGGAGCTCGTCCGCGCCGCGCGGCCCGACCTCGAGGCGTGGTTGTTCGAGCCGGTCGCGGCGCACCACGCGGCCTGCGCCGCGCGCTTCGCGGACGCGCCGAGCGTCCACGTCGAGCACCTGGCGCTCGGCGACGTCGACGCGCCGATGACGATCTGGAAGCCCAAGCACAACCCGGGCGGCAACCTACTGACCGAGGAGCTCATGCGCCGCCGCGAAACGCGCATGGACTTCCGTTCCGAGGACGTGCGCTGCCGCGTGTTCGACGACTACGCGAAGGAGCACGCGATCGACCGCGTCGACTTCGTGAAGAGCGACACCGAGGGCTTCGACTACCGCGTGCTCCGGGGCATGTTCGGCTTCCTCGCGCGCTGCGAGCCGAAGCCCGTGATCCTGGCCGAGCTCCTCGCTCCGCACATCCACCACGATTGGAACGCGCAGCTCGCGGTGCTCGAGCGCCTGTACGCGCTCGGCTACGCGCGCGTCGACCTCTCGAAGATGCAGGACGTGCAGGACTTCCTCTTCGTTCCCGTCGGACGGCGGCGGCCCGAATGAAGAGCTCGCGGGCCGCGCCATGAACCCGCTGCGCTTCCTGAAGCACAAGTTCGTGCGCGACACAGCGACGCTGCAGGTGGGCACGCTGTTCGTGTCCGCGGGCAACCTCGCGAGCGCCGTGTTGCTCGCGCACGTGCTCGGAGCACGCGAGCAGGGGCACTACTACGTCGCGGTCACGCTCTACTCACTCCTGTGGTTCCTGCTGAACCAGGGCGTCACCGGCGCGACGGTGAGCCAAGTCGCCGCGGCGAGCGCGCGCGGACTGCGCGACAAGGCCGCGGCGTGGCTCGCGTTCCTGGCGAAGGCGTACATCGTGATCGGCGCGGTGCTCGTCGTGCTCGGTTGGGTCCTGCTCCCCTGGATCTCCGCCCTCGTCTCCCCCGACGATCCGACGGCCGCCGCGGCGACGGCGCGGTGGGCCTTCTGGCTCACGTTCACGCCGTTCCTCGAGATCCCGCGCGTCGTCTTGTGCGCCGGACTGCAAGGGACGCGCACGATGCTCCCCTTCGCGCGGACGGAGAGCGCGCAGGAAGCGATCCGCGTCTTCCTCGTGATCGCGCTCGCGGTGATCACCGAGTCGCCCGAGGGACCGATCCTCGGGATGGTCGCGGCGTCGTTCCTGGGCTCGTGCCTCGCGATCGAACAGTACCGCTCGGCGCAGCGCGCGAGTGCCACGCTCCTGCCCAGCATCGGCGAGATCGCGGCGCAGTTCCGCGCGGTGCCGCTCCTGCGCGGGCTGCCCCTCGGGCTCAAGCTCGGACTCTGCCGTTCGATCGACGCGGTGGGCGTGCAGGTGCTCCCCACCCTGTTCCTCGAGCGCTACGGCTCGACCGAGTGGGTCGCCTACGTGCGCCTCGCCCAGCGCCTGATGAACGTGCCCATCCTCTTCATGCAGGGCCTCTCGCGCACGCTCCTGCCGCGCCTCTCCGAGCTCGCCGGCGTGCAGGACCGCGAACGCTTCCGCGCGACCTTCGTGAAGGCGAGCCTCTACTCGGGAGCGATCATCTCGGCCGGCCTGCTCCTGTCGCTCGCGGTGCTGCCCGCGCTGCTCCAGCACCTCTTCCCGGCCGAGTACCGCCAGCCGATCTGGACCGTGAGCCTGATCCTGACGCCCGGCCTGATCGCGCTGTCGTTCTCGATCGCGAACGACACGTTCTACCTCGTCACGAACACGCTGCGCGTCGCGATGGTGCTCTCGCTCATCGGCATCGTCGTCAACGGCTTCGTGGTGTGGTTCCTCGCGCGCGCGTGGCCCGAGACGGGCGTCGCGTGGGGTCTCACGATCACCATGTTCTGGTGCGTGACGCACTACCTCTACGCGGCGTGGTACTTCCGGTCCCGCCGCGGTCCGAAACCGCCGCGCGCCGAAGCGGCCGCGCGCGAGCTCACCGAACCGGCGTGATCGCGGGCCGCGCAGCGGGCGCCGCCTGCACGTGGATCGAGCCCGCGTGACCACCGAGCGTGCCCTGCTCGTGGAGCACGACCGTGGCGCCGGGGAGGAGCTCGACGTCGTTCGACGGCCCGAGGCACCACGCGGACCGCGTCGCCTCCGCGGCGAGCCGCGCCGTGAGCCGACCGCGGTCGCCCTCGGTCACCACGAGGTCGGCGCGGCGCTCGACGCGCCACGCGCCGAAGGTCTGGAGCGCGTCGCGCTCGAACCCGCGCCACGCGGCGGGGTCGTGCAGTGAAGGCTCGACCGGCGGCGCCGCGGGGAGCTCCTCCGCCGCGACGCTCGGCTCGCGGAGGCACGCCTCCGGCGCGGTGAGCGACGCGAGCGCGGGACGGCCTTCGAGCGCGAACCAGGCCTCGACCCCGCGGTCGAGCGCGAGCACGCGCCCCGCGCGGTCGAGTTCGACGCGCGTACCCGGTAGGAGCCGCAGGTCGCGCTCGCCGCCGAGGCACCAGGCGCGGTCGCGCGCGTCGGCGGCCAGCGTCACGACGAGGCGCGCGCCGTGCTCCGCGCGCGCGAGTCCCGGCGCGCGCTCGATGCCCCACGTCCCGAAGGGTTCGAGCGCGTCGAAGGCGAGACCGCGCCAATCGAGCGAGCGGAAGACGCCGGGCGCGGCCGTGCTCGCGTGCGGCTCCGAAGGAGGCGGAGTGGGCTCCGGCGTGCTTTCCGGCGCGGAGATGCCCGGCTCGGAGGTGTTCACGGACTCGGAACCGGCCTGGAAAGGCGACGTCGACGTCGGCGCGGCCTTCGCGCTCGTGTCCGGCGAACTCGCAGGAGGGTCCGAGGGTGTTTCGATCGCGGACGCGGCGCTCGGCTCGCCCAAGGCGCCCTTGGGCGCGCGGAGACGCTCGAACGACGCGCGGCCCTCGAGCGCGGGGAACTCCTCCACGGTCCCGGCGCGCGCGAGAACGCCGCCGTCCCGCGCGAGCTCGACGCGCGCGCCCGGGCCGAGCCGGAGGTCGCGGTCGCGGCCGAAGCACCACGCGGGGCCCGCCGCATCGGGTGCGAGCGCGAGCGTGACGCCCTCCATGTTTTCGGCGCGCGCGAGGTCCGCTCGACGCTCGAGCACCCAGATGCCGAACGGTTCCAGCGCGTCGAACGCGAGCCCGCGCCAGTCGAGCGCGTGGAACGCGACGGCGGGTTCGCGCGGCGCGATCTCGGGCTCGTGCGGCTCGGGCGCGGGTTCCATCGGCTCGGGCGCGGGCTCGCGCGGCTCGGGCGCGGGCTCCCGCGGCTCGGGCGCGGCAGCCGCGCGCGCTTCCGTCGCGATGCGCACCGGCTCCAGAGCGACCGCGAGCGCTCCGACCTCCTCGCGCTCCTCCGTGTCGAGCACCGGGACGTGCTCGGTCACGCTCACGGCGCGGGTCACGCCGGCGGCCGCGCCCCACGGCCAATCGACGCGCGGCCACGCCGGCGCGCCCGGCCCCTGTTCCACGCGGCGCGGCGCCGCGCGGCGCGCGTCGAGCCCGAAGGCCTGGCCCGGCGCGAGCGTCACGCGCGGCCACGGCGGGAGCACGCCGCGCGGTCCGTCGATCGCGAGCTCCGAACCCGCGCGCAGCTCGACGCGCGTCGCTCCGCCGCCGAGGGCCGCGAGCGCGAAGGCCGCGTGCTACGCGCCCACGCGCCATCCGCCGGCGAGCTCGATGTCCGCGCGCGGCGAGCGCACCTCGATCTCCGCGGCGTGGAGCTCGAAGCAGCGCAGCACGATGCGCTCGCCGTCGGTGCGCGGCGCGAGTGCCAGCGCCGCGCGCACCCACAACACCAAGCAGGGTCCGATGAAGCGCGCGCTCGCGGCGCCGGGCCACGCGACCTCCGCCACGGCGCCGGCGCCGAGTTCGAGGTGCGCGCGCCCGCGCGTCCCGCGCAGATCGCCGTCGTTCACGATCCACACGCGCCCGTCGCCGCCGACGAGCTCGACGCGCCCGCCGCGGCCGGCGACCGTGGCGTGGAGACCGTCCTCGCCGGCTTGGAACAGGACGAGGGAGAGCGCGACGAGGGCGGGGAACATGCGGCGCGGGGAGCGCACCGCAGGATCGGCGCGCGCGCGCGGCGCTCTTCAATGCCGATGGCGAGATCCGCGCGCGAAGCGCAACGGAGTCCGAAGTCCGATCAAGCGCTCGCGAGCCGCCGGCGCAGCCAGCTCGCGCGCAGCGTGTCGCGCACGCTCGGTTCGCAAAGCTCCGGCTGCAGCGGTTCCTGGGCGAGCGCCTGCACGTGCGCCTTCTGCACCTGGACGCCGAGCGGGAGGAGCACGGCGAGCGTGGGCTCCTGCGCGAGCCCGAGGTACGCGCCGAGGCGCAGATTCGAAAGATGCGCGAGCGCCGCCTCCGTCGGCATGGAGCGCGCCGTGCGCAGGAGGCCGATCGAGCGCGCGACGCGGTCCACGAGCGCGCCGCGCTGCTCCTTCAAGAGCAGGGCGCGCACTTTGCGCTCGTACTCGAGGATGCGCGGGACGAGCGCCTCGAGGTCGCGCACGAGCTGCGCCTCGCTGCGCCCGAGCGTGATCTGGTTCGAGATCTGGTAGAAGTCGCCGGCGGCGCGGCTGCCCTCGCCGTAGAGCCCGCGCACCGCGAGCCCGGTGCGCTGCGCGGCGGCGAACACCTTCTCGAGCTCGGAGCGGACGAGGCCCAGGGCCGGCAGGTGCAGCATCACCGACGCGCGCAAGCCCGTGCCGACGTTCGTCGGACAACCCGTGAGGTAGCCGAGCTCGGCGTCCGTCGCGAAGGGGAGCCGCGCCTCGAGGAAGCGGTCGAGCTCCTGCGCGCGCTGCCACGCGAGGCCGATCTGGTAGCCCGCGCTCATCGCCTGGAGGCGCAGGTGGTCCTCCTCGTTGACCATCACGGAGACGCACTCGCTCGCGCCGAACGCGACCGCGCGGCCGGGCGCCGCCTTCTGGCCGTCCTCGGAGGGCACGAGATCGCGGCTGACGAGGTGGCGCTCGCGCAGGAGCAGGCGCAGGAGCGGCGGCGCGTCGGTCATCGCCA
>JACRIO010000220.1 GCA_016220035.1 Planctomycetota bacterium
GGCTCGGCGACGCCGGCGTCCGTCGCGAGCCGGTTCGGGGTGCGTGAGCGCGCGTCGGCGGCTCCGCGGCGAAGCGCGCTCCACGCCTCCACGACCGACCACGCTCCGCCCTGGAGCCGCCGCGCGCTCCACGCCATGCTGCGCGCGTGCCGCTCCCCTTCCGTCACGCGCTGATCGTCGCCAACCCCGTCGCGGGCCGGGGACGGGCGCAGGCAGCGGCGCACACGCTCGCGCAGCACATCTACTCGGCTGGGCTGTCGCACGAGCTCCACTTCACGGCCGCGCGCGGCGACGGGAAGCGCCTCGTGCGTGAACGGGCGGGCGTCTTCGACGTCGTCGTCGCGATCGGCGGCGACGGAACCGTGCGCGAGGTGCTCGACGGGCTCGTCGATCCGTCCGTGCCGGTGATGATCTTCGCGCTCGGCACCGCGAACGTGATGAGCCTCGACCTCGCGCTCCCGCGCGATCCCGAGGGCGTCGCGCGCTGCGTGCTCGCGGGGCGCACGACCGCGATCGACGTCGCGCGCGTGAACGGCGAGCAGCTCTCCTTCCTCGTCACGGGCGTCGGTTTCGATGCGCAGGTCGTCGCCGGGCTCGAACGGCTGCGCAAGGGACCGATCACGAAGGGCACGTGGGCGCGCGCGGGGGTGAGCGCGTTCCTGTTCGAACCCCTGCCGCGTCTCTCGGTGACGCTCGACGGCCGCGCGATCGAGGGCGAGTGGGCAGAGGTCCTGTTCGCGAACGTCGTGCACTACGGCGGCTACGCCGTGCTCGCCGAGGACCGCGTGCTCGACGACGGGCTGTGGGAGCTCTACCTGTTCCCGGCGCGGACGCGCTTGGGCCTCCTGAAACACGCCGCGCACGCGACCTTCGGCCGTTTCCCCGGCGGCGGCGTGCGACGCGAACGCGGGCGCAAGCTCGCAGTGCATTCCTTGCGCAGTCCACCCTCCGCGCCGGTGCCCGTGCAGGTCGACGGCGACCTCGCGACGACGACGCCGATCGTAATCGAGCTCGAACGCGTCCAGCGGCGGCTCGTGCTACCTTGACCGCGCATGTCGAAGCGAACACGAGCGAAGCTGGAAGTGCGCGGGAAGACGCTGGGCGGCGGCGAGCTCTTCCTGATCGCGGGGCCGTGCGTCCTGGAGTCGCGCGAGCTCACACTGGAAATCGCCGAGCGCCTCGCCGCGATCACGCGCGAGCGCAAGCTCCCGTGGATCTTCAAGGCGAGCTTCGACAAGGCCAACCGCTCGAGCGGTTCGTCCGTGCGCGGGCCGGGGATGGAGCGCCTCGAGTGGCTCGCGGAGGCGCGCGAGCAGTTCGGCTGCCCCGTGATCACCGACGTGCACCTGCCCGAGCAGTGCGCGCCCGCGGCGGAGATCGTCGACGTGCTGCAGATCCCGGCCTTCCTGTGCCGCCAAACGGACCTCTTGCTCGCCGCCGCGGCGACCGGGAAGCCGCTCAACATCAAGAAGGGCCAGTTCCTGGCGCCGTGGGACATGGCGAACGTCGCGAAGAAGTGCGCGAAGGCCGGGAACTCGAGATTGATGCTGTGCGAGCGCGGCGTGACGCACGGCTACGGCCGCCTCGTCGTCGACATGACGAGCTTCGAGTACCTCTCCGACACGGGCCACCTCGTCGTCTACGACGCGACGCATTCCGTGCAGCAACCCGGCGCGCTCGGCGAGAAGACCGGCGGCGAACGCAAGTTCGTCCCCGCCCTCGCGCGCGCCGCCGTCGCGACGGGCAACGTCGACGGCGTGTTCTTCGAAGTGCACCCCGACCCCGACCAGTCCCCGAGCGACGGCCCGAACATGGTCGTGCTCGACCAGTTCCCGGCGATCCTCGACAGCGTGCTCGCGGTGCACCGCGCGACGCGCGCGGCGCTCGCGAGCTAGTGCCCGCCGCCGGGTTTCGGCCGCGCGTTCCACACACGCGTGCACAGGAAGAGCCCGACGACGACGACGGGCAGCATCCACCCCGGCCACGCGGTCCAGTTCGTCGCGCTTTTCGCAGCGTCGCCCGTGGGCAGCGCGCTCGCGTAGATCCAGGCCTGGGCCGAGCTCCCGAGGTAGACGAAGCCGTCGATCACGCCCGTGATGATGCCCGCATTCTTCGTCCCGCCGAAATCGGCCGTCGCGGTGCCCGACAGCATCCCGTGCACGCCGATGACGCAGAGCGACAGGAAAACGATCGACCAGCCCACGCCCGGCGTGCCGAGCATCGCCCAGCACCCGATCACGGCGACGAGCATGCCCGCGTAGAGGATCGACGCGACCGGTCCGCGCCGCGAGCCGAACACGTGGTCCGAGATCGTGCCCGCGAAGACGCCGCCGAGGATCCCCGCGACGCAGAGGAGCATGCCCCAGTTCTGGTAGACGAACGAACCGCTCTCGCCGACGGCCTTCGCGTAGGGCCGGAACTGCTTCATGGCGCCCTGGCGCAGGAAGCCCGAGCAGAACTCGATCGCGACGAGGATCCACACGATGCGCTGCGCGAGCAGCTTCCGCACCACGACGCCGAGGGGATCGGCGTGCACCTGCCCGCTCGTCGCGTCGCCCGTGTCGAAGTCCTTCCAGCCGGCCTTGCCCGGTGAATCGCGCACGGCGAACCACGCCGCGACGAACATGACGCCGAGCACGATCGAGGGCGCCCAGAACGACGCGACGAAGCCGAACTCCCGCGCGAGGAGCAGCGACCAGTCGTAGGAGAAGTAGAGCCCGAGCGAGATCAGGATCCCGAAGAGCCCGCCGAGCACGCCGCGCTCGCGCACGTGGAACCAGTACGCGTTCACCTTGACGATCGAGACCGCCCCGAACGACTGGAAGTACATGTTCGCGGCGTTGAGCACGGTGAGCGTCTGCAGCAGCGTCGCCGCGTCCGCCGACTTGTCCACGAGGGCGCGCATGACGAGCGCCATGCCCGCGTTCATCAGCGCGGAACCGCCCGCCGCGATCAGGATCGTCGCGCGCCCGCCCCACCGATCGGTCAGCGGCCCGTTGAGCAGAAACGCGACGCCGTACACGCCGAGACCGATCGCGTCGAGCTCGTTGAACCGCTCCTTCGTGAGGATCTTCGCCTGCTCGAGCTCCGCGACGATCGCCGACAGGTTGTAGCGACCGAAGTAGAGGAACGAGTACGCGAGCCCGAGGACGATCCAGTTCCACCGGCGCCGCTTCAGGAACCCCGGCGCGTGCCCGAGCTCGACGCGCGGCAGCCGCGACACGACGACCGACACGGCCGCGAGCAGCAGGAGGATCGGGAGCAACTGCTGGAGCCAGGGAGGCACGGCGCGGGGAGAATACGGTGCCGGAGCCTTCCTTCACCAGATGCGCGCGACTTCATCGCGTCGTCCGGCGTCGGAAAGGGTGGAGGAGGCCTTCGGCGCGATGTCCCTTCACGCGAGCCCGCGCTCCGCGAGGAAGGCGCGCATCGCGGGCCAGTGCGCGCCCAGGTGCTGCGCTTCGCTGCGCGGGTGCTCGCGCACGGGTTGGAGCAGCGCTTCCACCGTCGACTCCTCGGCGCCGTTCGACGCGGCGTGGACCGCGAACGCGCGCACGAGGCGCAGCGGCCGAAGAGCATCACCCGTGAGCGATTTGTCGAGCTGCAGCCAGCGCTCGGCGAGGAGGCTCTTCGCGCGCGGGGCGTCGTTCGCGCGGCAGGCCACGACGGCCTCGGTCGCGAGCTCCCACGCTTCGATCACGCCGCGGTTCGTCGTCTCCGCCGCCGCGCGCTCGCGCGACGCGTCGAGCCATGCGCGCGCGTCGTCGAGCTCGCCGAGGAGCGCGTGCACGTAGGCGAGGCGGCTCGGCAGCATCGCGACGATGCCGCCGGTGGCCCGTGGGTCGCGCTCCGCCTCGATCTGCGCGATGTGCTCCCGCGCGAGGGCGAACTCGCCGGCGATGAGCTCCGTCCACGCGAGGTTGAAGAGCGCGAGGTGGTTCCAGTTGCGCGGACGCCTCCAACGCTTCACGAGCGCCTCGAACCGCTCCCGCGCGGCTTCCGTCTCGCCGGCGTGCAACATCGCGAGCGCCGCGTCGTTCTCGGCGCCGAATCGCCTCGCGCGGCGCACGGTCCACGCGATCCAGCCACCGAAGCCGATCGCGAGGAGGATCGGTACAGCCCAGCGGAGCGTGCTCGCCAAGTCCTCGTCCCCGCGTCCGAGCCCGCCCGAGACGAGGAGGATCACGAACACCACGGCGAAGATGTACCAGGCCCAGAGGTCCCTGCGCTTCTTCGGGAGCAGGCGGATCGGCGGGGTGGATTGGGCCATCGCGTCGAGTGTAGAGCCGCGCCCACCGCGCGCGCAGCCCTCCGACAGGGTCGCCCGCGGCGCAGGGTTACGCCGCGTGACGCGAGCGGCTATCGTCTCCGCCCCCATGGGCTCCCCCCGCCTGCGCGAGGTCTTCACCCGCATCGACGCCGCGTCCGCGCGCGGCAAGCTGCCGGTCTGCGTGTTCGACCTCGACTCGACGCTTTTCTCGACCGCGCCGCGCAACCTCCAGATCCTGCGTGAGTTCGCGCGGGAGCATGCGGCGCTGCACCCCGAGCTCGGCGCGATCGCGGCGCGCATGCAGGTCGCGGACATGGGCTGGAACGTGCATGACGACCTCGCGCGGGCCGGCGTCACGGACGCGGGGCTGCTCGCGGCCGTGAAGGAGTTCTGGAAGGAGCGCTTCTTCCAGGACGAGTACCTCCTCCACGACCACGAAGTGCCCGGCGCCGCCGCGTTCGTCGAGACCTGCCACGCGAAGGGCGCGCTCATCTACTACCTCACCGGCCGGCACGTTGGCGGGATGGAGATCGGCTCCGTGCAGGCGCTGCGCCGGCGCGGCTTCCCCTTCTGGCTCGGGCGCTGCGTGCTGCACTTGAAGCCCGACTTCGACATGGACGACCGCGCGTTCAAGGACGACGCGATCGCGGACATCCGCTCCTACCGGGGCGAGGTCGTCGCCAGCTTCGAGAACGAGCCCGGCAACGCGAACATGTTCCTCGCGGCCTTCCCCGAGGCGTTGCACGTGCTCTTGCTCACGATGCACTCGCCGGGTGCCGAGCCGCCGCGGCGCGAGCTCGTCCGGACCGACGACTTCCTGCTCCGCTGACGCGAGCGCGCTGGTTTCCGGAGCCGTCTGCGCCCCGGTGCGCATGTCGCGCGCGTTCGGCGTCCGCTCGAATGCCCACCGCATGGGCACGCTCTTCCGCATCGGCCGCACGCCGCTCGTCCAAGTCGACGGCGTCCACGTCAAGCTCGAGTGCTCCAACCCCAGCGGCAGCGTCAAGGACCGCCTGGCGCGCTTCCTCGTCGAACAGGCGGCCCGGCGGGGGGAGCTCGCCCTCGGCGACACGATCGTCGAAGCGACCTCGGGCAACATGGGCATCGCGCTCGCCCTCGTCGGCCGCGAGCTCGGCTACCGGGTGAAGGTCTTCATGCCTGAGCACATGGGTTCCGAGCGGCGCGAGATGCTGCAGGCGCTCGGCGCGGAGGTCGTGTTGACGCCGCGCGCGCTCGGCTTCGCGGAGACGCTCCGCCGGCGCGACGAGCACCGCGGCCGCCCCGGGCACTGGATCCCCGACCAGTTCGCGAACGAGGACAACGTGCGCTGCCACCGCGAGACGACCGGGCGGGAGCTCGTCGACGCGCTCGCCGCGGCGCGTGTGCGGCGCCTCGACGCGTTCGTCGCGGGCGTCGGCACGGGGGGCACGCTCATGGGTGTCGCCGAGGCGCTGCGCGAGCGCTGGCCGCGCGTGCGCATCGTCGCGGTCGAACCGGCCGAGGCGAGCGCGCTCTCCGGCGGCGCGATCGGCGAGCACGGCATCCACGGCATCGGCGAAGGCTTCGTGCCCGCGATCCTCCGGCGCGAGCGCATCGACGCCGTCGAGACGGTGTCCACACGCGAAGCGCACGCGGCGACGGAGGCGCTGCACGCGGAGCAGGGCTGGTGCGCGGGGCTCTCCTCCGGCGCCAACCTCGTCGCGGCGCGGCGGCTCGCCGTGCGCGGCGCCGTGGTGGCGA
>JACRIO010000222.1 GCA_016220035.1 Planctomycetota bacterium
CGAGAACCAGATGAGCGCGAGCAGTTGCATCACGAAGCCGATCGCGTCGAGCGTGAAGATGGCCGCCACGAGGGCGAACGCGTTCACCAGGCGAATGTTCCGCACGGACGTGCCGCCGACCGCTTGGGCCGCGACGACGAGCGCCCAGAGCGCGACCCCCGCGAGCGGCAACCAGCAGCACCCGAAGCACACCCACACGAGGCAGAGGAACCAGATGCCGGTTCCGATCAGGGTCGTGATGCTGCCGACGAGCATGAAGGTCGCGCCCGTCTTGTAGTCGGGCGGCGCGCCCCCTCCGGTCGGCCATGCCGCCTGGATCGGCGTCATGCCCGGACCCGCGGGCGGCGGCGCGCCGCGCGCGGCGTGCGGCCCCATCCCAGGCGGCGTCGAGGGCGGCGGCTGCGCGGCCGCGGCGAGCGGCGGAGCGTAGGGCGCCGAGTACGCCGGCTGCGGCGGAGGCGTCGCTCCAGGAGCGGGGTACTGCGGCGCGGGCTCGTAGGGTTGCGGAGCAGGGTTCGAGGCAGGCGGGAGGTCGTTCATGGCGGCATGCGGCCCGGCGGAACACGGCGCGCGGCCCATGGCCGCGCGGGTGGAGCTCCCGGGGGCGTTCCGAGAGTTGCCGCGCGCTACGACCGCGCCGCGCGACGATTCTCGAACACCTCCTACTTCTTCGACACGCCGAGGCTCCGGGGAAGTCCAGTCGCATAGCCCGTGAGCTCGGCGTAGCCGCCGCCCATGACCGAGCCCGTCACCGCGACCGGGCCTTCCCAGTAGACGACGCCCGTCGACGCGCGCGTGTCGAGCTCGCAGTCTTGCGCGCGCGGCGTGATCACGAGGTCGAGTCCCTCCTCGGGACACGCGACGCGCCAGCTCGACGGGTAGACGGCGTCCGTGCGCGGGCTCGTCCAGGTCGAGCGCGCCTCGAACGCGAAGCGCGACAAGGGGATCGAGCGCGAGCTCCCGTCCTTCGCGACGAGGGTCGCGCCCGACGCGGGCTCGGCCGAACCGTCCGCGCGCCGCAACCGGTAGACCATGAGCTCGCGTCCGTCGTCGAGGCGCAGGCCGAACCAATCCCAGCCGACGACGCCCGCGCCGAGCTGCGTCGTGCCGTACTCGTGGTCGAACCACGCGGCGCCCTCCACGCGGTGCTCGCGCCCCTCCGTCGCGAGCGTTCCGCGCGCGCGCATGCGCGTCCAACTCGCGTACACGGAGGCCTTGCCGTCCGCGCCGCCCTTCGCGGAGACGCCGCCTTCGCCGTGGAGCACGAGCGGCTTTTCGGGCGTGAGCTCGAGCGCGAGCTTCATCCCGCGCGCGCGATCGGCGGCGTCGAGGAGAAGCACGCCGCGTTCGTCGAGCCGCATCGTCCAGCCGTCGAGCCGCGCGTCGAGCGTCGTCGACGACGCCTCGGCGAGCCCGGGCACGCCGCGGCGCGAGCGCTCGGCGAGCGCGAGTCTTCCCGTCGCGAGGTCGACGATCGCGAGGTGCCCCGCGAAGCCTTCGCGCGCGCGCAGCGGCGACGCGCCGGGCGGCAGCGGGCCGGGCGCGAGGCCTTGACGGAAGAGCGTGAGCTGCACGCCGAAGCGCGCGCCGTCGTCGGACGCGAGTTCGCCCGTCGCGTACCACCACTCGGTCTGGTAGTCGTCGTGCGCGCCGTGGTCGCGCGGGAACACGAGCTCGACCGGCGCAAGGACGATCCTCCATGCGTCCGACGGCGCGATGGGAGGAGAAGGGGCCGTCGACGGCGCGACCCGCGGCGCGAACGCGGCGAGCACGGCGAGGAGCACGCTCCAAGAGGCTTTCACGCGCTCAATCCTCCTCGCGCAGGAGCTCGCGCGGACTCCAACGCGACGCCGCAAGCGCCGGCCACGATCCCGCGAGCGCGCACACGAGCGTCACGACGAGGGCGGTCTCGACGAGCGCGCCCCACGGCACGTGGAACTCGAGCGTCCAGCGGAACGACTGCAGGTGCACGACGACGACCGTGAGCCAGCCGACCGCGACGCCCACGACGCCGCCCCCGAGTGCCCCGATGCCGCCGAGGAGCCCCGCTTGCAGTCCGATCGCGATCCCGACCTGCGCGGGGGATGCGCCGAGCGCGCGCAGGATGCCGATCTCGGTCCGGCGCTCCGCGAGCAGCGCGAAGAGCACGGTGAGCACCGCGACGACCGCGACCGCCGCCGCCACGAGCTCGATGCCGCGCGTCACCGCGAAGGTGCGCTCGAAGACCTCGAACACGCGCGTGCGCAGCTCGCGCACGGAGACGAGCTCGACGCGCTGTTCCGGTCCGAGCGCCGCGACGAAACGCGCGCGCTCCAGGTCGACGTTCATCCCCGGCGGCAGGAAGATCGCGATCTCGCGCGGCGCGTCGCCGGGGAGGAGCGCGAGAAACTCCTCGCCGTCGAGGAACACCTGCCCCTGGCTGCCGCCGAAGTCCTGGAAGACGCCGACGATGCGCTTCTCGAGCGTGCGCCCCGCCGCCTCGATGCGCACGCTGTCGCCGGCGTGCTTGCCGAAGCGCAGCGAGAACGCCTCGTTCACGGTGACGCCGTGCTCGGCGTGCGCACGCGCGAACGCCGCGCGCGCGTCGATCCCGTCGAGGAAGACCATGATGCCGCGCTGCTGCACCACCTCGAACTGGGCGCCGCACAAGTCCGTCGTCTCGCCGTCGACGCGCGCGGTCGCGACGTGGAACGGATCGACCGCGCCGCGACCGTAAATCGAGCGCGCGAGCTCGATGAACGCCGGATCGAGCCGCCCGACGGGGCCGCCGAGCGCGGACGACGCGGGCCGGATCCAAAAGTCGGCGGTGAGCGCGCGCACGGTCCAGCTCTCGAGCGTCGCGCGGAACGAATCGATCATCGTCGTGACCGCGATCGAGAGCGCGACGGCGATGCCGACCGCGCCCGCGGCCCACACCGCGCGGCGCCTGCCCGAAGCGATCGCCGAGAGCGCGAGGCGCAGGAGCGTGCCCGCGCGCCCGTGCGCGCTCGCGCGGGCTCCGAGGTGTCCGACGAGTTCGAAGACGGGCGGCAGCGCGAAGAAGAGCGCCGCGAGGAGCGCGAACGCACCCATCAGCGCCGCCACGGGCAATCCGTGCCAAGGGTCGAGCCGCGAGCACACCAGGGCGACGACGAGAAGGACGAGCACGGCGGCGAGGGAGAACGCGCGCGCGCGCCGTCCGAGCTCCACCGGCCGTTCCCGCCGCAGGTTCTGCACCGGCGGCGTGCGCCGGGCCTCGTGCACGGGAAGGAGCGCCGCCGCGAGCGCGCACGCGGCGCCGAGCCCGATCGCGAACACGACGTCGCCCGCGCGCAGCTCGACCGAGCGCGCGGGCGCCTGGCCCATCACGGCGGCGAGGGTCGCGCGCACGCCCTGGGCTGCGAAGGCGGAGGCGCCCGCGCCGAGAAGGGCGCCCAGGAGGCCGCCCGCGACGCCGAGCACGAGCGCTTCCATCACGAGCGCGCGCGCGAGCTGACCCCGCGACGCGCCGAGCGAGACGCAGATCGCGAGCACCTCGCGCCGCTGCACGACCGACGTCGCGAGCGAGATCGCCACCAGCACGCCGCCCACGACGAGCGCGATCAGCGCCATGACGTCGAGGTCGAACTGCAGCGTGCGCGCGAGCGAGCGCGCGTCCTCGGCGCGCTTCGCCGGCGCCGCGCGGCGCGCGCCGGCGGGGAGGAGCGCACTCACGCGCTCGCGCAATGCGTCCACGCCGACGCCGTCCTTCGGCACGAGCTCGATCCGGTCGAGCGTCGCGGGGTGCCCGAACAGCTCCTGCGCGCACGCCACGTCGAGCAGAAGGACGCGCGCGAACGCGCGGTTCCCGTCGCGCGGCGCGAAACGCCCGAGGACGGAGAGCGACACGGCGCGACCGCGCACGAGGACCTCGAGCGCGCTCCCCGGCGCGAGGTCGAGCTCGCGCGCGAGCTCGGTCGCGATCCACACGCCCTCGCACGCGAGCCCGCGCCGCAGGGTGGAGTCCTCGCGGGCCTCGAGCGCGCCGTCGCCGGCGAGGGCCAACCGCTCCGCGACCGCGGAGTTCAGCGCGTCCACGCCGAGGACGCGCAGCGTGTCCTTCGTCCTCGGACAGAGCACGACCTCGTCGACGACCGGTAGGAGCTCCGCGTCGCCCGCGACGGGCGCCAGCGCCCCCAGCACCGCGTTCGGGACGCCGCCGTCCTGCACGATCTCGAGGCGCGCGGGGCCCGCGAGCTCGACCACGCCCTCCGCGAACGCATCGACCGCGGCGCGGCTCGACACGCGCGTCGACACCAGCGCCGCGACGCCCGCGGCGACGCCGAGCCACGTTGCGAAAAGCGCAAGGGGTGCGCGCGCGCGGGCCGCAGGAAAAGCGCCTTCAGGAGCACGAATCGGCCTCGACGCGTCCGTCGCGAAGGCGCACGACGCGCGACGCCCGCGCGGCGATCCGCGCGTCGTGCGTCGCGACGACGAGCGCCGCGCCGGTCTCCGCGCGCAGCTCGTCGAGGAGGCGCAGCACGACCTCGCCCGACGCGGAGTCGAGGTTGCCCGTCGGTTCGTCGGCGACGACGAGGAGCGGGCGGTGGACGAGCGCGCGCGCGACGGCGGTGCGCTGCTCCTCGCCCCCGCTGAGCTCGCCGGGGAAGTGGTGCGCGCGCGCCGCGAGGCCGACGCGGAGGACGAGTTCGGCCACGCGTGCCGGATCGCGCTTCCCGTCGAGCGCGAGCGGGAGCGCGACGTTCTCCGCGACGGTGAGGTGGGGGACGAGGTGGAAGGCCTGGAACACGATGCCGAGCTTGCGGCGGCGCAGGAGCACGAGCTCGCCCTCGCTCGCGCGCGCGAGGTCGACGCCGAGCACGCGGGCGCTGCCCGCGTCGGGCCGGTCGATGCCCGCGATCAGGTTCAGGCACGTGGACTTGCCGCAGCCCGACGGCCCGACGAGCGCCACCATCTCGCCGCGCTGGACCTCCAAGTCGACGGCGTCGAGCGCGACGACGGTCGTGGGGCCGCGCAGGTAGCGGCGCGACACGCCTTCGAGGCGCACGAGCGGCTCGGGGCGGGCCGGTGGAGCCGGTGCGGTGCGCGCCGCGGGATCGTCGCTCATGCTCCCGGTCAGTCTACGCGCGCGCGGCGCGCGCCCGCATGGACATCCCGCCGGGTCGCGGGCCAGGATGGCGGCGATGAAGCTGCTCACCTTCCTCGCGCGGCGCTTCGCTTGGACGCCGCACGCCGTCACCGCGCCCGAGGCGGCCGAACCCGCGGTGTCGGGCGCGATGGAGGAGTGCGTCGTGGTCTTCGTGCACGCTGAGCGCCTGGATCAGGAGGCCGCGCGGCGCGCGAGCACGCTGAAGCAGGCGCAAAAGCACGTCGAGTGGCTGGCGCGCAAGCGCTCGATGCGCCGGTGCGTGCTCCACTCCTTCACGCATCTCGGCGTGGACACCGCCGACCCCGCGTTCGCGCGCGCTTGGATCGTGGAGCTCGGCGACCGGCTCGCGCGGCGCGGGTTCGAGGTCGTGTCGACCCCGTTCGGGCACACGAACGCCTGGGAGCTCGCCGTGCACGGCGAGGCGGTCGCGAAGGTGTGGAAGTCGCTCCCGGGCGCGGATCCGAGCGAAGGGCGCGAACCACCCAATGGGGAACCCGAAGGGTGAGCCGCTTGGCACCCCGGCGCCGGGTTGGCAGACTTTCACGCGAGGGGTGACTCCGGAATCGTCCGGAGTGACTCCTCCTCCTTTATCACCGAGCCTCGGCCGCGAGCGCACGCGCGCCTCCGCGGGGCCCCTCCTTTCAGGACCTCGATCCCCATGTTCATCCTCGTCTCCCTCCTCGCCGCGGCCGCTCCGACCCGCGCGACTACCGCGGCCGACTCCAACCCCGGCTTCGAACTCGCGCCGACCCAGGCGGAAGCCGCGGCCCCCGCCGAGCACAAGTGGACCGGCTCCGTCGCCGTCGCCGCGTCGATGTCGAGCGGCAACACGGACAAGACCGCGCTCGGAGCGACGGGTCAGGCGGAGAACCGCGGCGCGGACGATCGCTGGACCGCGCAGCTCCTGTGGAACTACGCCGACGAGAAGGGCGTCGGCGTGACGCAGCGGCGCACCTACGGCCAGGTCAAGTACGACCGCTTCTTCAGCAAGCAGTTCTACGGCTACGGCGTGCTCAGCGGCGAGAACGACTTCAACGCGGCGCTCGACCTGCGCGCGACGCTCGGCGGCGGCGCCGGCTACCAGTTCCGCGAGGACGAGGAGTGGAAGATCTCGGGCGAGGCGGGTCTCTCCTACATCGACGAGAACTTCTCGACCGCGGGCGACGACCAGAGCTACCTCTCCGCGCGGCTCGCCTACAAGTTCGACTGCGTCGTCGACGGCGGGAAGTGGACCGCGGGACAGTGGGGCGAGCTCTTCCCGAGCGTCGAGGACGCGGAGGACCTCAGCGTCCGCGTCGACTCGCACGCGCGCGTGACGCTCACCGAGAAGATGTTCGCGCAGTTGCAACACGTCTACACGTGGGACAACACGCCGGCCACCGGCGCGGACCGCGTGGACGAGCTCTGGCTCCTGTCGATCGGCTGGTCGTTCTGAGCGCGGCCGCGCTCTGCGGCACGTTGAAACGGAAACGGGCGGCTCGCGGCCGCCCGTTTTCGTGGGTTCGGCGCCCTTCGGCGCGCGGTCACTTCTTCGCGTCGCCCGCGCGCAGGCGGTTCATCTGCTTCACGACGATGAAGATGCAGAAGGCGACGATTAGGAAGTCGAGGACCGTGTTGATGAACTTGCCGTAGCGGATCGCCGGGCCGTTCGGGTCGGTCGTGAGCTTGAGCACGAGCTCCTTGAAGTCGACGTTGCCCATCGCGAGGCCGATCGGCGGCATGAGGATGTCCTCGACCATCGACGAGACGATCTTGCCGAAGGCGCCGCCGATGATCACGCCGACGGCGAGATCGACCACGTTGCCCTTCATCGCGAACTCGCGGAACTCTTTGAACATGCCCTTCGACTCCTGACCTGCGTGTAAGCAACGCGCCGCGTTGCGGGGGACCCCTCGAGGCCAAAGGACAACGTGCTCCCCTGCGCGTGTCAAGGTTCTCGACAGCTCGCGTGCGAGTGAAGTCGACCCCGCGCGCCGTCCGTCGGGCGAAGGCGGCGCGAGGCCGTGCGCCGAGGACGGCCGTTCAGAGGAGCGCCGCGACGCGCTCGAGCCAGCCCGCGGACTCGGCGCGTCCGCCCGGGCGATGGCGCAGGTCCCACACGCGCGCGTGCTCGGCGACGAGCGCCTCGAGGTCGCCGCGAAGCCGCGCTCGTTCGCGCGCGTCGAGCCGCGCGACGTCGGAGCCGCCGGGCGTCCCGAGGCGCGCGGCCCCGAAGCGGCACGCGCAGCGGAGCAGGCGCGCGCCCCAGTCGAGCTCGCGCAGCACGCTCTCGCCATCCACGCACTCCGGTCGCGCGCGCGCAAGCGCCGTCCGCGCGCGCTCGACGTGCTCCTCCGCGCGCTCGAGACCCTCGATCGAGAGCCCCTCGATGCGCGGGTGCGGCAGGCCCTGCGGCGCGAACGCGAGCAGGAAGAAGAGCGGCGAGCCGTTCGTGCTGCGCGCGCCGCTCGCAGCGCCCGAGCGGCCGAGCGCGAGGAGCGCGCGCCCGAGCGCGCCCGTGCCGTCCGCGAAGACGTGCGCGTCGAGCAGCTCCGCGAGCTCGCCCCCGTCGGGAGCCGTGCGCTCCGCCGCGCGCGCGCCGTTCCACGCGGCCCCCGCGGCGGTCACGATCCCGGGCCAGCTCACGCTCCACGGCTGGAGGTGGCCGCGGTCGCCCCAGTCCGTGACCAGCAGTCCGCGCGCGCCGTGCTCGCGCCCCGCGCGCGCCGCGGAAAAGACGTTCTCCAGCATGTTGTCGACGCGGCCGAGCACGCTCTGCCAGCTCGACGTGCCGGGGCACAGGTGGAACTCGAGGCCGCTCTTCGCGAAGAGCGCGGCGTGCGCGTCGAACGGATGGCCGCGCTCGTAGCCCCACTCCATCGCGACCGCGTCGCGCGGCAGCTCGGGCACGAGCTCGGGCGCTTCGACCACGATGTCGCCCCAGAACTGCATGCGCCGGCCGCGCGCCGCCACCAGCGCGTGCACGCGCCGCAGGAACTCGACGTAGACGACGTGCTTGCCGCGCCGCGCGCATTCCTCCTTCGAACGGCCGAGACCGAGGTCGAAGGTCTCGTCGAGCCCGACGTTGAAGGATCGGCTCGTGAAGTGGGGGAGGAGCTGGTCGTAGAGGTCCGCGAGCAATGCGAGTGCGCCGGGATCGAGCGGGCAGAGCGAGTAGGGCTCCTTGTGGATGGAGAACGCGTGCTCGAGGCCGTCCGGCACCTCCGCGAGCGGCCGGTAGCGGTCGTGCGCGAGCCAGCGGTGCATGTGGCCGAAGCTCTGCTGGTTGGGGACGAGCTCGATCCCACGCGCGGCGCAGAAGCGGTCGAGCGCCTCGATCTCCTCGCCCGTGTACGCGCTCGCGTCGCGCCAGACCTCCGCGTGGCCGCGGTAGGCGAAAGTGTGCTCCGTGTAGAGTTGCAGGCGGTTGAACTTGAGCGCGGCGAGGCGCTCCACGAACGCTTCGAGCGTCGCCACCGTCGGCACGCGCGTGCGCGACACGTCGAGCATCACGCCGCGCTCGGCGAAGTCGGGCGCGTCCTCGATCTCCAGCGCGGGGAGCCTCGGCCGCGCGCCCGGCGGCGCGGCGCGCACGGCGTGGAGCACGAGCTGGGCGAGCGTCGCGAGCGCATGCCGCGCGCCGTCGATCGTGCGCGCCGTGACGTCGATGCCGCGCGCGTGGACGGAGAGCGCGTAGCCCTCCGCGGGCCCGTCGTGCGCGGCGTCGTGCGTCACCCGCACGATCGCGCGCGCGCCGCCCGACGCTCCGGCGGCGTGCTCGACCCGCGCCCACGCCGGCGCGAGCGCACCCGACCACGCATCGGGTGCATCGAGCGCGAGCCCGTCGAACTCGAGCGCGCTGTCCTCGGCGACTTCGATCGAACGCGGGGGCGGCCAGAGCGCGCGTTCCGCGTCCGCGCGTCGCGCTGCGCCGTGCGTGCTCATCCGTTCCGCGCCGCGGCTTCGGCGTCGCGTCGCGCCTTCGTGTTCGTGGCCCAGAGGACGACCGAGCAACCGACGGGGAAGAGGAGCTCGTTCGCGGCGAGGACGACGAGTTCCCCGCCCGGCCGGAGCCCCGCACCCGCGAGCTGGAGCGCGAGCTGGGCGGCCACTCCCACGGTGCCGACGACGGCGCCCGCGGCGACGTGCACGCGCGGGCCGCGTCCGGCGAGGCGGCTGGTCCAGAACCCGAGCCAGGCGTATTCGAGTGCGCGCACACCGATGAGCCCCCACGGAATCCCGGTCGCCGTGGGCGCGAGGCCGAGCGCGAGCAACGCACTCTTGTGCAGCGCGCGCGCCGTGATCGCGGCGACCGGTGCACCGATCAGGCCGAACAGTCCGCCGCGCAGCGCGCTCGGCGGGTGCAGCACCTGCGCCCAAGCGAGGGCCACGCAGACCACCAGCGACCAGGAAACCCGCTGCACGGCGCTCGCGGCGCTCTTCAGCGGCTCCCAGTCCGCTCCTTGGCCGCTCGCGACGAGGAGCAGGAGCGCTTCGAGCGCGAGCCCGAGCGCGATCGCGAGCCATGCGGCGCCGAGGACGCTCGCCCCCTTGGCGCCGGTCGACAGTCGGTTCGAGTTCACGCGCCGTGTATCCGAAACGGAGCGCCCAGGGTCAAGCGCGCGCGACGCCGCCACACCCGGGACGGGCTCCCTCCCTTCGGGCCCGGCGCCAGCGGACAGCAATGGAGGGAGCGCGTTCGCGGCCGAGGGCTCGGGACGGGCGCCGGGGCCCGAAGCGACCTCTCAAGGGAGCGCGGACTCCGCTCGATGCCTGGCGATCGCGATCAAGATCGCAGAGGTGGAGCGCCGATGACCCGCGCGTCCGCCGCGGCACGCTCCACCCCCCATGCGTCTCTCCCACAAGCTGGCCCTCTCGGTCTTCGGCATCGTCGCGGCCTACGCCGTCGTCGACGCGATCGTCGCGCGGGGCATCGTGTACCCATCGTTCGAGGCGCTCGAAGACCGACACGCCGCGGACGACGTCGCGCGCGTCGCCGAGGCCTTGCAGCGCGAGTCCGAGCACCTCGACAACCTCTGTCACGACTGGGCGGCGTGGGACGACACCTACCAGTTCGTCCAGGACCACAACGCGGACTTCGTTTCGGCCAATCTGAGCGCGGCCTCGCTGGAGAACATGCACATCGCGCTCGTCTACTTCACGGCGCGCGACGGCACCGTGGTCGACGAGTGCGCGTCGACCGGTGCGGAGGAGCTGCGCGACTGCCTCGCGGCGGTCTTTCCGCGTGGCCATCGCGATCCGGAGGACGTCCTCCACACGATCCAATCGAACACGCAGAACGTGCGCGGCTTCGTGGCGCTCCCCTGCGGCGTCTTCCTCCTCAGCGCGCGGCCGATCCTGCCCAACAACGGCGAGGGCGAGCCGATCGGCGCGATGATCATGGCGCGCCGCCTCGACGACGAGACGCTCGAGCAGCTCCACCGGCAGACGCGCGTGGAGTTCGCGTTGAAGCGCACCGACACGGACCCGGCGATCGATGCGGACCACCCGGAGGGGACGAGCACCGTCGAGCCCGAAGTGCACGCCGTCCTCGACCGCGAGGACGTGCTCTGCGCGCACACGGAGCTGCTGGACTACCGCGGGAAGCCGTGGGCGCGGCTCGAGGCGAAGGTTCCGCGCGAGATCAGCGCGGAGGGCCGGCGCGCGATCGGCTTCGCGCAGGTCTCGATGCTGGTCGCGGCGCTCCTGGTCCTCGCCGGGATGCGCTTCGCCCTCCGCCGCCTGGTGGTGACGCCCCTTTCACGCGTGTCGGAGCACGCGGGGCGCGTCGGCACGGGCGGCGACCTCTCCGCGCGCCTCTCGAGCACGCGCACGGACGAGATCGGCGACCTCTCGCGCTCGATCGACGAGATGGTCGGCCAGCTCGAGGAATCGCGTGCGCGCGTCGTGGACATGGCGCACCTCGCCGGCCGGTCGGAGGTCGCCGCGGAGGTGCTGCACAACGTCGGGAGCGTGATCACGAGCGCCAACGTGTCCACGCAGGAGATCGAAGCGCGCGTGCGCCGATCGCGCGCCGCGGACGTCGCGCGCCTCGCGGAACTCCTCGATGCCCAGAAGCAGGACCTCGCCGGCTTCTTCGCCCGCGATCCGCGCGCCGCGCAGGTGCCCGCGTTCGTCGGCGTCCTCGCCAAGGCGCTCGAAGCCGAGCGCGAGGCGCTGCTCTCCGAGTGCGGCGTGCTCGCGCAGAGCGTGGACCACATGCGCGCGCTCGTCCGCCGCCAGCAGGACAACACCGGCCACGCGAGCGTGGCCGAGCCCGTGGAGCTCGCAGCGCTCGCCGATCTCGCCGTCCGCCTCACGCAGCCGGGCGGAACGGATCCGGTGCGCATCGAGCGGCGGTACGCCGACCTCCCGCGCGTACCGCTCGTGCGGCACCGCGTGCTGGAGATCCTCGTCAACTTGCTGAAGAACGCGCGCGAGTCGGCCATCGCGTCGGGCGTCGCCGAGCCGCGCATCGAGGTCGTGCTCCGGCGCACGCCCGACGGCGTCCGCGTCGAGGTGCGCGACAACGGCCAGGGCATCGCGCCGGAGAACCTCGCGAAGATCTTCGCGCACGGGTTCACGACGAAGAGCGACGGGCACGGCTTCGGCCTGCACTCCTGCGCGAACGCATCGCAAGAGCTGGGCGGCACGCTGCACGCCGAGAGCGCGGGCCTCGGCCTGGGCGCGACGTTCGTGCTGGAACTGCCCGTCGAACGCGAGGAGGCGCGCGCCGCATGAGCACCGATGCCGGCCGACGCGTGCTCGTGATCGACGACACGCAGGCGATCCACGCCGACTACAAGAAGATCCTGGAACCGAGCGCGACCGCTCCGGTCGAGCTCGACACGCTGGCGAGCGCGCTCTTCGGCGCGGCCTCCGTACCCGCGCCGAGCGTGACGTCCTCCGTCGCGCTCGCGTGCGCGCAGCAAGGCGAGGAAGGCGTCGACCTGTGCAAGCGGGCGCTTCAGCGCGGCGAGCGCTTCGGGCTCGCGTTCGTCGACATGCGCATGCCGCCGGGATGGGACGGGCTGCGCACGATCGCCGAGCTGTGGAAAATCGACCCGGCCCTCGAGGTCGTCTTGTGCTCGGCGTACAGCGATCATCCGTACGAGGAGATCGTGCGCGAGCTCGGGGCGACCGACCGCCTGCTCATCCTCAAGAAGCCGTTCGACTCGATCGAAATCGTGCAGCTCGTGAAGAGCCTCGGCGCGAAGTGGGACCTCGAGCGGGAGCGCGAAGCGCACATCCAGAACCTGTCGCGCGAGGTCGCGGAGCGCACGCGCGAGCTCTCCGAGCGCGTGAAGGAGCTCGCCTCGACCAACACGAAACTCGGTGAAGCCGTGCGCGCGACGGAGGTCGCGAGTCGCGCGCGTGACGAGTTCCTGACGGTCGTGACGCACGAGCTGCGCACGCCGCTCACCGCCATCCTGGGCTACGCCGAGCTCATCGCGGACGCGCATGCGTCGCCGGAGATCGACGAGCACGCGCGCATCCTGCGCACGAACGGGGAGCACCTGCTCACGCTGATCAACGACGTGCTCGACCTGTCGCGCATCGAAGCCGGCGCGATGCCGATCGAGATGCTCCCGTGCTCGCCGCGCGCGATCGCGGAGGACGTCGGCGCGCTCCTTGGTCCACGGGCGCGCGCGAAGGGCCTCGACTTCGCGGTGCGCGCGCAATCGGGGTTCCCCGAGTGCATCGTGACCGATCCGACGCGCCTGCGGCAGATCCTGATCAACCTTGCGGGCAACGCGATCAAGTTCACCGAGCAGGGCGGCGTCGAGCTCGCGCTCGGCTTCGACGAGCGCGCGGGCACGATCGCGGCGGCGGTCCGCGACACGGGCATCGGGCTCTCGGCCGAACAGCGCGCGCGCCTGTTCCAACCCTTCACCCAGGCGGATGCGACCACCGCGCGCCGCTTCGGCGGCACGGGCCTCGGGCTTTCGATCACGCACCGGCTCGCGGAACTGCTCGGCGGGACGATCGACGTCGAGAGCGAGCTCGGGCGCGGTTCGACCTTTCGCGTGGAGCTCCCGCTCTCGCGCGGCGCGCCCGGCGTTGCGCCCGCGTTACCCACCCTCTCCGCATCGGTGCCGGATCCGTCGAAGCGCCCGCTCGAGGGCGCGCGCGTGCTGGTCGTCGACGACGCGCGGGACGTGCAGAAGCTCGTGCGCACGTTCCTCGAGCGCGCGGGCGCCACGGTCGAGGTCGCGCTGGACGGCGTGGCCGGACTGGCGGCCGCGCGCGCGGGCGAGGCGAACATCGACCTGCTCCTCCTCGACATGATGATGCCCGGCCTCGACGGCTACGACGTCGCGCGCAAGCTGCGGGCGGAGGGCTTCCGCCGGCCGATCGTCGCCATGACCGCCCACGCGACGCGCGGCGACCTGCCGGAGTGCCTGGAGGCGGGCTGCGACGTCTCGATCGGGAAACCGGTCGATCGGGCGCGCCTGATCGAGCGGTGCGTCGAGCTGCTCGCGCGCGCCGCGGCGAAGCGCGCGTAGAGCTCAACGCTTCGTGTCCGCCTCCGCGACCAGCGTGTCGAGCGCGCGGTCGAGTTCGTCGTCGGGCAGGTCGCGGAAGCGGAGCTTGCCTTCGGCATCGAGGACCCATGTGCTCGGGAAGCCGCGCACGTCCCAGCGGCGCGACCACGGCCCGTCGAGCGCGCCGTCGACCGCGGTGCGCCACTCGATCCCGGCCGAGCGCAGGCGCTCCGTCGTGTGCGCGCGGTCGAGCGCGTCGATCCGGTCGTGGAGCGCGCGCTCCTCGGCGGTGAGCTCCTGCCGCGCGCCCGGCGCGACGCGCCCGTGGTGGTCGAGGAACGCGCGCAGCGGCGGATCGAGCGCCTCGTCGGCCTCGGGTTCCGCCTCCGCGTGGACCCCGAGCAGCGCGAAGGGGCGCTCGCGGAGCCGCGCGAGGCGCGCGGTGTGCTTCGCGAGCGTCGCGCGCGTGGCCGCGTCGGGCGTGCTCCAGAACACGACCAGCACCGCCTTGCCGCGCAGGTCGGCGAGGCGCACGGGAGCGCCCGCCGTGTCGCGCGCATCGGGCTCGGGCGCCGCGCGCATGACGCGCGTGTCCGCCCAGGCGAAGAGGAGGTCGGTCGCGGCGCGCGAACGACGCGTCGTCGGACGCTGGGCCGCGAGCGCCCGAAGGAGCGCGCGCAGCCGCGCGGGACCGTCCGGGGGGAGCCCGTCGAGCGCGTCGAACCTGGCGCGCGCGCGGCCGTGCTCCGCGCCCGCGCGGACGCCGTCGCTCTTCGTCTTCGCGCGCACGCCTTGCAGGAAGGTCTCGACGCGCTCGAGCCCGAGCTCGTCCGCCGCTGCGCCGAGCGCCTCGCACGCGCTCCCGAGCGCTGCGTCGCCGAGGTGCGCGTCGAGGAGCCGCGCGAGCGCGCGGTCGGCGCCCGCGGGTTCGAGCACGGAAGCGAGCCGCGCGCACTCGACGAGCACCGGCACACCGAGGCTTGGGTCCTTCACGCGCTCCGCGAGGCGCTCGGCCCGCTCGAGCAGCGCGCGCGCGGGGTGCTCCGCGAGCGCGGGCCGCGCGCGCTCCCATTCCGGTCGCGCCGTCGCGATCGCGCGCCGCAGCGCGCGCCACTCGGCCGCGACCTCGTCTTCCACGGGCTTCGTCGCGTTTTCGACGCGCGCCGGCGCCTGAGCGGAGGCCACCGCGCGCGCGTGCGGCGCGCACGCGAGCCCGACGAGGAACACGAGGAGGGGACGCATCGGCGTTGAGCCTACCGCGCGCCGCTCCCGCGTTCAGTGTCCTTGCGCCGTGCGCACCTGGTTCTGGAGCTGCGCGTTGTCCGGGAAGCGCTCGAGCCCCTTCGACCACGTGGAGACCGCGAGCTCGCTCTTGCCCATGCTCTGGTAGAGGTTGCCGAGGAAGAAGTAGGTCTGCGCGTGCTCCGGACGCGCGGCGCCCTGCGACTGCTGCTCGATCAGCGTCTCGAAGTGCTTGGCCGCGGCGCCCTGCTTGCCCAGGAACGCCGGCCAGTTGGAGAGGCTCACCGCCTTGTTGAAGCGCGCGGACCAGTCGTGGTCGTCGATCCCGAGCGCCGCGTCGAAGGCCTGGTCGGCCTTCGTCGCCCACAGACCCTGCTCCGGGCCCGCGGGCACGGTGAAGAGCTTCTGCAGGTAGGCCTTGCCGAGCTCGACCTGCGCCGCGGCGTCGTTCGGCCGGTCCTTCGCGCGCTCTTCGACGAGCGCGAGCACGCCGTCGACGAGGCCGGCCTCGCGCAGCTCCTTCCACAGCTTCTGCGCCGCGTCCCAGTCGCCGTTCGTCGCTTCGAGGGCCGCGAGGAACTCGGCGGCGCCGCGCTGCTTCTTCACGGGCGCGGCGTCGGGCTTCGGTTCGGCGCTCGCTCCTTCCGACGCGAGCCGCGCCGCGACCGCGCGCTGCACGGCGGCGTCGATCTCGGCGAGCGGCACGCGCGTTTCGCCGCCGGAGCGCAGCGCGACGTCGCCCTTCACGGCGGCGAGCTCGCGGCCGAGCGCCGCCTGGCCTTCGCGCAACGCGCGCAGCTCCGCCGCGAGCCGCTCGAAGTCGGCCGACGCCGGCGCCGCGAGCGCGGGAGCGGGCGCGTCGTTCGCGACGGTCTTGCAGACGACGAGGCTCGCGGCCACGGACGCGGCGAGCGTGAGGGGGATCAGGAGGGCGGGCTTCATCGCGTCGAGGTCCTCGCGCGCTGAGCGCGCGCACACGGTTGCACTACTTCGGGCCGGCGTCGTCGAGCGTGAACGGGAGCTCGCGGTCGTCGCCGGCGTCCAGGGTGATCCGTGCCGCGGCGGGCGCGGATCCTTCGCGGAAAACCCGCACGGTCCACGCCCCGGCCGCGATCCCCGGCACGCGCAGGAGCCCGTGCGCGTCGGTCGCGTCCTCCAGCGTGGCGCTCCACGGCTCGCCGAGCGCGTCGACGAACTCGACGCGCGCGCCGGGAAGGGCCGCGCCGCGCGGGTCGGCGGCGCGCACGGTGAGGCTCGCGCCCCGGAGGAGCACGGTCTCGATCGGCGCGGCGGCCGGCACCTGGAACGGCGCGATGCGCGCGGGCGCCATGCCGTCGCCCGCGGCGTACACGCGCGCTCTCCAGCGGCCCGGCGCCAGAAACTCGGCGCTCCAGCGGCCCTGCGCGTCGGTCACGGAGCGCGAGCCGAACTCGAAACGTCCGTCGCGCTCGACTTCCAGCACCACGGCCGCGCTCTCGATCCGCGCCCCTCCCGCGCCGTGCACGACGCCCTCGAGCGCGTGCGCGCCGAGCGTGAACTCGCGCGCGAACTCGTTCACGTCCGGCACGTCGAGCGCGCCGAGCGCCGTGAGCCGCGCGCCGAGTTCCTTGCCGGCGTAGAGCTCGTGGGGGAGCGCCGGGAGCCCACGGAACACGAAGCGGCCCTCGTCGTCGGTGCGCTCGTTCCGGTAGTCCGATCGCCCGCGCGAGCCGGCGTGTTGGATGCTCACGTCGACGCTGCGCGCGGGCGTCCCGTCCGCGCGCAGGAGCCGCCCGCGGAGCGTCGCGCCCCGTTCGCCGCCGGGCAGGTCGATGCGCACGGTCTCGCCCGCGCGCACGACCACCTGCTGCATGCTCGGACCGGGCTCCGCGTCCTGGAACGTGAGCAGTGCGTAGAGCCCGCTCGCGAGGTGCGCGAACGCGAAGCGGCCCTCCGCGTCCGTCCTCCGCAGCGCGTAGGAGATCACGCGGCGCGGCGCGCCGAAGTCGATGCGGCTCACGAGGACGCGCGCGCCCGCACGCGGTCGCTGGGCGTCGTCGGCGAGTCGGCCTTCGACCGCGCCGCCGCGCGCGAGGCGGAAGCGGAGCTCCGGCGCCTCCGCGCCGGCTTCGAGCAGCATCGGAGCGCTCCACTCCGCGCCGTGCCCCGGCGCCCACGCGCGCAGGACGTGCTTTCCGGCGGAAAGGCCCGCGAGCTCGAACGCGCCGTCGGGACCCGAACGCGCGACGCAGCTCCACCCCGCGAAATCGGCCGAGTCCTCGTCGCCGCCGAGATCGAAGGGCAGGACGGCGCTCGGCGCGTCCGTCTCCGACACGATCTCGGCGTCGGGGATCGGCGCGCCGGTGTCGGCGTCGACGACGCGGCCCCGCACGCTCGCACCCTGGCCGAGGCGCACGACGATGGAGAGCGTCTCGCCGGCGGCGAGCACGAGGTCGTTCGCGCGCCACGCGCCGAAACCGGGGACCTGCACGAAGAGCTCGTACGCGCCGGGCTCGACGGCGTCCCAGCGGCACGCGGGCGCGTCAGGTTCCACCGCGCGCGCGATCGGCCGGCCGATCGCGGGCAGGCGCTCCTCGCGCAACAGCGTCGCGACGCCGCTCCGCGTGATCGCGCGGCCCGCGGGGGCGAGGATCTCCGCGCGCAGGCCCGCTCGCAGCGCGTCCGCCGCCACGCCGGGTGGAGCGCCGTCCACGGGCCCGGGATCGGCGGCGAGCGTGCGCGTGTCGCGGTCGTCGAGCGCGCCGGTCGTCGCGCTCGCGACGTCGAGCAAGGCCCCTCCGCGAGCGACGTACTCGGCCCCCACGGCGAGCGCCAGGACGGGTTCCGGCCCATGGAAAGCGCCGGCGCCCGCGACGAGCCGCGCGCGGACGGCGCGCGCGCCGCCCTGGAGCTCGGGGCCGGCGTAGGCGAGCTCGAGCACGCCGCGCTCGAGCTCGAAGCGTCCCTGCGCCGTGTCGACGGTCCACGCGCCGCCCGCGGCGAGACGCTCGAGCACGAGCGCGCCGTCCTCGAGCGCGAGCGCGAGCGCGTGCCGCCCGGCGTCGAAGGCGAGCGCGGCGCGCGTCCCGCCCGCGAGCGCCGCCGAGCCCTCCGCGCCGAACCACACACGCGTCCCGGCGCGCGCGGGCGTCGCGAGCTCGAGCGCGGTCGTCGCGCCGGGGGCGCACTCGACGCCGCGTGCTTCCTCCACAGCGGAGAGCGCGCGCCAGTCACCCGTGCCCGCGCGCAGCGCACACCGGCCCTGCGCGACGAGCTCGTCGCGGCCGGGCGCGGTCGCGGCGCCGCCGAGGCCGCGCGCGACGATCCACGCGACGCCGAGGAGCACGAGCAACACCGCGGCGATGCGCACGAGCGCCTTCGCGGCGGAAACCCGGCGCGGCGCGGCGGGCGGCGCGCTCGCGAGCCCGCGCAGGAGCCGCGCCTGGAACTCCGGCGCCGCCCGCACGGGCGCGTACGCGCGCTGGAGCAGGCGTTCGAGGTTGTGATCGAGCACGGAGCGTTTCATGCGACCCCTCCGCGCTGCTTCGCGAGCAGCTCGAACACGCGCGCGAAGGCCACGCGCGCGCGCGTGAGCGTCGACTCGGCCGCTTTCTCGCTCTTGCCCGTCCGGCGCGCGATCTCGGCCACGGAGGAGCCCTCGACGTATTTCGCGAGCAGCGAGCGGCGGTACTCGAGCGGGAGCGACGACAGCGTGGCGCCCACGAGCTCCTTCGTCTGCCGCCGTTCGAGCACGGCCTCGGGCAGGGGCGTGCGCGCGACCTCGGCGAGGATCAGGTCGATCTCGGGGTCGGCGGCTTCGAGGACCTCGTCGATCGACTTCGGCCGCGCGCGCCGACGCTCGCTGCGCAGCTTGTTGCGTGCGATCCCGCAGAGCCAGCCGTGCAGGCTCGAGCGGCCGTCGAAGCCCTGGATGCCCTCGAGCGCCGCGACGAACGTGTCCTGCACGAGGTCCTCCGCGCGGTGGCGGTCGCCGCCGACGCGGTAGTGGACGAACTCGTAGAGCGCGTCGAGGTGGCGCTCGATCAGTTCCTCCGCGGCGCCGCGCTCGCGCCGCACGAGGCGGTCCTTGAGCGCGAGGTCCGCGCCGAGGAGGGGGTCGCCGGGGAGGGAGTGCATCGGTGCGGTCTCGTGACACGCGGCGGCGTCATCCTTCGCGGTTTCCCGTCGGAATCCAAGCGCCGTCCAAGCGGGCGCCGCGCCGCTCCACGGCGCTCCACGAGCGGGAGGGGCCGCACGGCGCGCTGGATCGCGCTCCCGCGCGTTCCTAGTGTCCCGTCCTACGAGTATCTTGGACGAGGCGCCGTGATGGGTCGAGGCTGGCAAGGCGCGCTGACGACGCGTATTCGCTGCAATACTCGGAGGAGGCGCAACGCCGCCAGCGTCGATCCAGCGCGGCGGATCGTTCAAGATACTTGTGGGACGGAACACTAGGCGCGGTCCAGGGATCGCCCGTCACGATTCGGCGCGCACGCTCGCCCGCCTGTAGGATCGGCTCGTAGCGCTCGACGCACACGCTGCATGCCCTACTCCTCCGATTCGACGACCTCGAACCTGTTCGAGCTCGCGGACCAGATCCTCGCGGACCTGGGGGCGAACCGGCTGCAGCCGCTCGCGCACTACCTCGCGCGTTTCCCCGGGCACGAGGAGGCCGTCGCGCGCGAATACCTCGCGCTGACGACGGGTTGGCGCGCCGCGGCGCCGCCGACCGCCAAGGAACGCGAGGCGCAGGGCTCGGGCGCCGAACGCCCGCGGCAGATCGGCCCGTTCCGCATCGTGAGCGTGCTCGGGCGCGGCGGACAAGGCGTCGTCTACCGCGCCGAGGACGTGCGCTTCGAGCGCATCGTCGCGCTCAAGGTGCTCAACCACCCGCTTTCGGGCGTCTCGCAGTCGCGGCGCTCGCGGCTGCGGCGCGAAGCGGAGATCGTCTCGCGCCTCGACCACCCCGGCATCTGCACGATCCTCGACGCGGAGCTCGACGGCGAGACGCCGTACATCGCGATGCGGTTCATCGAGGGTGAGACGCTCGCGATGGCCCTCGCCCGCGCGCGCGAGTCGCGCTCCGCGAACACGCCTTCGTCGACGACGACGAGCGCGTCGCGGCTGCTCCGCCCCGAGCGCGCGATCGACCTCGCGGCGACGCTCGTGTTCTTCGAGCGCGTCGCGCGCGCCTTGCACGCCGCGCACGAGGCCGGCGTCGTCCACCGCGACGTGAAACCCGGCAACATCATGGTCGCGAGCGACGGCGCGCCGGTCGTGCTCGATTTCGGGCTCGCGCGCGGCGCGGACGAGGAGAGCGCATTGCTCACGCGCTCGGGCGAGGTCTTCGGGACGCCCGCGTACATCTCGCCCGAGCAGCTCGACAGCGGACACCGCGTCGACCGGCGCACGGACGTCTACTCGCTCGGCGTCGTGCTCTACGAGTGTCTCACGCTCGACCGCCCCTTCACGGGCGAGAACGGCGCGCAGCTCGCCGAGGCGATCCGCACCGCGGCGGTCGCGCCGGCGACGAAACACAACGCGGCGCTACCCGCGGACCTCGCGGTCGTGCTCGACACGGCGCTCGAGAAGAACGTCGAACGCCGTTACCCGACGGCGCTGGAGCTCGCGGAGGAGCTGCGGCGCGTGCGCGAGTACGAACCGATCCGCGCGCGTCCCGCGGGACCGTTCCTGCGGCTCGCGCGCTGGGCGCAGCGCAACCCCGTGCTCGCGACCGGCACGCTCGGCACGATCGCTGCGCTCTCGATCGCGCTCGGCGTCGCGCTGGTGCTCCTCGGCCGCGTGCGCGACGAGCAGGCGCGCAAGGAGGGCGTCCTCCGCCGCTACGAGGGCGCCTACTACCGCGACTTCGCCGCGTCGACGACCGCGTTGTGGCCCGTGCGCGCGCTGCACTACGCGATCGCCGCCGCGGAGCGCGATCCCGGTCTCGCGAGCAACCGCGTGCTGCTGCAGGCGCTCGAGACGCTGTACCAGAAGCAGGCGCTCGTCTGGAACGGCGGGCTCGCGACGTGGGTCGACGTGTCCCCCGACAGCCAGAGGATCGTCTCCGCGTCGAGCGACGGCGTCGCGCGATTGTGGGATCCCGAGACGGGGCGCGAACTCGCGCGCTTTGGGAACGAAGGCAGCGGCATCCACTGCGTGCGCTTCGATTCCGCCGACGCGCGCATCGTCACCGCCGGCGCCGACGGGCACGTGCGCGTCTTTGGTTGCGCGAAGCCCGGGCGGCCCGAGCTCGACCTGAGCGCGCACGCGAGCGACGCGAATTGGGCCGAGTTCAGCCCCGACGGAGCCCGTATCGTGACCGCGGGCCGCGATCACGCCGTACGCATGTTCGACGCGGCGAGCGGCACGGAGCTGCTCCACCTCGAAGGCCACACGGGCAACGTCAGCGAAGCGCGCTTCGTTCGCGGCGGCGCGTGGATCCTCACGCGATCGGGCGAGCCTTGGCAGGACCATCCGGCGCCGGAGAGCGACTCCACGGCGCGCCTCTTCGATGCACGCTCGGGCGCGCAGCTCCACGTCTTCGGCGGACACTCGGAACAGGTGCGGTCCGCGGCGCTCTCGCGCGATGGTCGGTGGCTCGCGACCGCGTCCGCCGACCGCACGGCGCGCCTCTACCGGCTGGACGCGTCTACGCCGATGGCGCCCGAGCCCACGCAGGTCTTCACGGCGCCGGGCAAGTTCCACTCGGTCGACTTCTCGCCGGATGGAACGCGCCTCGCGCTCGCATACGACGCGGGCGCGCGCATCGTCGAGACGGCGACGGGGCGCGTGCTGCAAGAGCTCCCGAGCCACGACCGGCGCGCGGTGGTGTGGATCGCGTTCAGCCCGGACGGTGATCGACTCGCGACCGCCGCCTACGACTCGGCACTGCGCGTGTTCCGCGTGAGCGACGGCGCGCTCTTGCGCGTTTGCAAGGGCGACACGCGCTCGGTGCACGCAGGCGTTTGGAGTCCCGACGGCGCGTGGCTCGCGACCTGGCAGATGCTGTCGCAAGTGGACCTGTGGTTCGCCGGCGACCGGCCGTTCCTCCAAGTGTTGCGCAGCCACTCGGGCGAGGTCGTGACGGCGCGCTTCGATGCGCGCGCGGAACGCGTGGTCACGGCGTCGAAGGACGGAACCGCGCGCGCCTGGTCCGCGCTCGACGGCCGCGCGCTCGCGCTGTTCGCGCCCGAGGACGGGTCGCGCGCGCCGCTCACCTTCGCCGAGTTCGATCCGATCCGCCCGCGAGTCGTCACCTCCGATGCACGCGGCGTGACGCGCTTGTGGTCGTTCGCCGACGCGCGCGAGGTCGCCGGGTTCGAGTGCGGGTCCACCGGTGCCGTTCCTGGGCGTTTCGATCCGACGGGGAGCTTCCTGTTCATGGCCGAGGGGCCGGCCGGAATGCGCATCGTCGATGCGGCAGCCGATCCAGGCGCGATGCGAACGCGCTCGACGTCCGTCGCCGCGCACGAAGTCGAGCTCGGCTGCGCGCGTTTTTCGGCCGACGGAGCCCTCCTCGTCACGGGCGGCCGCGACCGGTGCGTCGCCGTGTGGAGCGTCGAACGCACTCCGGGAGCTCCACGCGTGACGCTGCTCTGGCGCACCGAACCGTTCGCGACGCAGCGCTACGATCTCGATGCCGTCTTCGACGTGGACGTCGACCGCTCGGAGGGGCGCGTCGTGGCCGCGTACCAGAGCATGGCGGTCGCACTGCTCGACCTCGGCACGGGGCGCGAGCTCGCCGCCACGCGCACGTCGACGGTTGGACGGGTGCGCTTCTTCGCGGGCGGCAGCCACTTCTTCGCGACCAGCAAGTGGGTGAACACGTCGACGCTGTGGCGCCTCGTGCACGGAACGGACGAACGCTTCGCCCTCGAACGCATCAGGGTCGCGGAGACCGGCGAGCTCCAGCACGCGAACAGCATCACTTCCCTCGCCTACGCGCCGGACGCGGAGCTCATGCTCACGGGCTCGCTCGACCGCAGCGCGCGCCTGTGGAGTTTGCCCAAGGGCAATTGCATCGCTGCCTTCCAGGGCCACACCGATGCCGTGTGGGACGTCGACATCAGCGCCGATGGTCAGCGCATCGTGACCGCGTCCGCGGACGGCACGGCGCGGCTCTGGCCGGGCGATCCGTTGACCCTCGCGAAGCGGCTCGAACCCGCCGGCCTGGCGGCGAGCTTCGGGCCGCTGCCGCTGCTCGACGCGGTCGAGGCGCAGCGCGGGAAGTGAGCCCGGCGTGCGTCCGGGGCCCGCGCCACGCTCCGGGCGGAACTCGTTCCAGAGCACGGCTTAGCGAGCTTCGTCGGGAATCCGTGTCCGGTAGGAACCCCGAGCTTCACGGGTGGGCTGGCCCCGAAACCCAAGGAACCCGTCATGAAGCTCTTCGCCCTCACCGCCCTCCTCCTCCTCTCCTCCACCGCCGTCGCGCAGACGAGCCCGCCGTGGGACCGCGGCATCACGAGCGCACGCGTCGTCTCGTTGAACGGCCTGCCGCCCGGCACGCGCTACCAGATCAGCGTCGAGTGGTTCGCCGACACGAACAACGTCGCGCCGTTGCCGCTCGACCTGTCGAGCGAGCTGCGCGTGATGCTGAACGGAGCGCTGATCGGCTCGGCGACGCAGGTCGAGCCCGTGACCCAGATCGGCGTCGGTCCCGGCGGCGGGAGCTGCGACGGCGGCGCGAACGGCTACTGCAATCCGACGCCGTGCGCCTACTACAACGGCACGCCGGGCGGCCTGGATGGCAAGTGCTACCACCCCGTCGACCTCGGCTGCGACTGCGGGCTCGTGATCGGCAACCATCTCACTCTGCCCGGCCTCACGCTCCAGTTCGGCGACGTAATCACGGTCGGCGTGTTCCCTGCCGCGGGAGCCGTGGCCGAGATCCGCACGTCGAACGACACCTTCACGTTCACCTACACGGGCGATTCGTTCACGCCCGAGTGCTCGGGCCACGGCGTGTTGGCGACGCCCTGCCCGTGCGCGAACTACGGGCTCGCCGGTCGCGGCTGCGCGAACTCGGTCAACGCACTCGGAGCGCTGCTCGAAGCGTCGGGCAGCACGGCGGTCCAGGCGACCACGGGCACGGACTCGGTCGTGCTCCACGGTTCGAGCATGCCCGCGACCGCGACGGCGATCTACCTGAAGGGCGACACGTACGACAGTGCCGGCGTCGCGTTCGGTGACGGCCTCCTGTGCGCGAGCGGCAGCCTCATCCGCCTGCGCACGAAATTCAACGCCGGCGGCGCGTCGAGCTTCCCCGAGCCGGGCGATCCTTCGCTCTCCGTGCGCGGCCAGACGCCGCCGGGCAGCGGGCTGATCGGCCACTACCAGGTCTACTACCGCAACGCGGCGAGCTACTGCACGGCGGCGACGTTCAACGTGACGAACGGCATGCGCATCGATTGGTGATACCCCCCGAGGGGGAAGAAGGGGCTCGCGCCTGCGCGGGCCGTCGAGCGCGATCCACCGCGCGCTCGGCGGCCCGCGCTCTTTCGTCGAGCCGTCAACCCCGGTCGGAGAGCAGCTGTTGCGCGTATGGCCGCTCGCGCAGCTTGCCGCGCAGCCGTTGCCAGCGCTTGATCGTCGCGTCCTCGCTGAGGCCGAGCTTCGTGCCGACCTCGGCGCACGTCTCCTCCTCGAGGCCGCAGTGGATGAGGATCATCCGGTCCTGCTCCTCGAGCTCGTTCGCGTGCGCGAGGAACTCCTTGATCGCGTCCTCGCGCGCGAGGCGCTGCGTGAAGCTCGTGACGCTCTGCGGCACGCCGTCGAGCGCCAGCATCTTCGTCGTCGGCGACCAGCCCGGCTGCGCCGCGTGCTCGGTGCGCAGCGCGCGCAGCGCCTCGAGCATCACGTTCTTGCCGATCTTGAAGATCCACATGCGGAAGCTCGACTCGCGCGCATCCCAGCGCGCGAAGTTCTTGATGCCGCGCATCCAGACCTCCTGCACGAGGTCCTGCGGATCGAGGCGCGCGCGCAGTTGCGGACGGATGCGGAGCTCCGCCCACGCGTACAGCGCGGGCGCGACGTCGGCGTAGAGCGTATCGAAGGTCGGCGCCGCGCCGCTCTTCGCCGCGCCATCGTTGGGGATCGACTCCATGCTCCGCGCCGACAGTCTAGGGCTTCGGAGCGCGACACGCCCGCTCGTGGTCGATCGAGGGTCGTGGGCCGGTCGGCACGCGGGCGCGCGATAGACTCACGTGGAACCAGGCCTCGCGTGCACGACCCGAACGACTCCACGACCTCGATCCTCTTCGATCTCGCCGATCAGCTCCTCACGGACGGCGCCGAGGGTCGGCTCGAGCCGCTCGCGCACTACCTCGCGCGCTTCCCGGGCCACGAGGAGCAGGTCGCGCGCGAGTACATCGCGACGAGCCGCGCGCTCGGTCTCGAGCCGCCGGATCGAGACCGCACGCCCTCCACTCGCGCGTCGGACGCCGAGGACGACGCGCGCGCGCGGTCACGCTCCCGCCCCGAGCAGATCGGGCCTTACAAGGTCCTCGACGTGCTCGGCCGCGGCGGTCAGGGCGTCGTCTACCGCGCGGAGGACCAGCGCCTCGGCCGCGTCGTCGCGCTCAAGGTACTGTCGCTGTCGCTCGCGAGCGTCTCGCAGGGTCGTCGCACGCGCTTCCGCCGCGAAGCCGCGATCGTCTCGCGCCTCGACCATCCGGGCATCTGCACGATCCTCGACGCGGATCTCGAGAGCGACACTCCGTACATCGCGATGCGCTTCGTGGAGGGCGAGACGCTCGCCGTCGCGCTCGCCCGCGCGCGCGACCAGAGCCGAACGGAGAGCACGCCGTCGAGCACGACCTCGCCGTCGAGCCCCTCGCGCATCCTCGCGCCGACGCGCGCGCTCGAGTTCGCGGAGGCGCTCACCTTCTTCGAGAAGACCGCGCGCGCGCTCCACGCCGCTCACGAAGCGGGCGTCGTCCACCGCGACGTGAAGCCCGGCAACATCATGGTCGCGGCCGACGGCGCGCCGGTGGTGCTCGACTTCGGGCTGGCGCGCGGCGAGGAGGAGGAGACCGCGCACCTGACGCGCAGCGACGAGGTCTTCGGCACGCCCGCGTACATATCGCCCGAACAGCTCGAGAGCGGCAAGCACGTCGACCGGCGCACCGACGTGTACTCGCTCGGCGTCGTGCTCTACGAGTGCCTCACGCTCGAGCGTCCGTTCCAGGGCGACACGGGCGCCGCGCTCGCCGACGCGATTCGCAGGGCGCACATGCCGTCCCCGCTGCGCGCGAACCCGTCGATCCCGAACGATCTCGTCGTCGTGCTCGAGACCGCGCTCGAGAAGGACGTCGAGCGCCGCTACGCGACCGCGCTCGAACTCGCCGAGGAGCTGCGGCGCGTGCGCGAGTACGAACCGATCCGCGCGCGGCCCGCGGGCCCGCTCCTGAAGCTCACGCGCTGGTCGCAGCGCAATCCGGTGCTCGCGACGGGCACGATCGGATCGATCGCGACGCTGTCGATCGCGCTCGGTGTGGCGCTCGTGCTGCTCCGTCGCGTCGGGAGCGAGCGCAACCAGAAGGAGCAGGCGCTCCAGCTCTACGAGGCCGCGTTCTACCGCGACAAGGCGGCAGCGGCGCAAGGCCTCTACCCGCTCTCCGCGCTCCGCCTCGCGCTCGACGCGGCCGACCGCGATCCGAGCCTCTCGAGCAACCGCGTCCTGCTGACCGCGCTCGACGGGCTCTATCAGAAGCAAGCCATCGCGTGGCCCGAAGGACACGGAACGATGGTCGACATCGCTCCCGACGGCGCGCGTCTGCTCATCGCGAGCGCCGAGGGACGCGCGCGCCTCTGGGATCCTCACACCGGTCTCGAGCTCGCGCGCTTCGAGGGCCACGCGGATAGCGTCAACTGCGTGCGCTTCTCGCCCGATGGTCTGCGGTGCGTCACGGTCTCGAACGACGCCACCGGCCGTATCTGGCGCATCGACGCGCCGACGGAGAAGCCGCTCGTGCTCGCAGGGCACACGCGCGAGCTCCAGTGGGCCGAATTCAGTCCCGACGGCGCGCGCGTCGTGACGGCGGGCCGCGACCGCCTCGCGATCGTGTGGGACGCGCGCGACGGTCGCGAGCTCGCTCGTTGCATCGGCCACGCGGGCAACATCAGCGAGGCACGCTTCGTCGCCGGCGGCCGCTACGTGCTCACGCGCTCCGGCGAACCGCTCGCGGACCACAGCGAGATCGAGAGCGATCGAACGGCGCGCCTCTTCGACAGCGCCACGGGCGCCGAGCTCCTCGTGTTCGAGGGACACACGGACCAGGTGCGCGGCCTCGCCTTCACTCGCGACCTGCGCTGGGTCGCGACGGCCGCGTCGGACAGCACCGTGCACGTTCATCGCCTCGCGCTCGAGGGCCCGCCGAGGATCGAAGACACGCGCGTCATCGCGCTCCCCGGCCGCGCGAGCTCCGTGGACTTCTCGCCCGACGGGACGCGCCTCGCCTTCGCGTTCGACGCGGGCGCGCGCGTGATCGAGGTCGCGACGGGCCGCACGCAGTACGAGCTCCCGAGCCACGACCGTCGTGCCGTCGTGTGGATCGCGTTCAGCCCTGACGGAGAACGCCTCGCGACGGTCGCCTACGACAACGCCGTGCGCCTCTTCCGCGCCTCCGACGGCCTGCTCGAGCGCACGTGCCGCGGCGACACGCGCGCGGTGCAGGCGCTCGCGTGGAGCCCCGACGGGCGCTGGATCGCGACGTGGCAGCGCAAGCCCGAGGTGGACCTGTGGTATGCGGCCGAACGGCCCTTCCTCCAGGTGCTGCGCGGTCACGTGGGCGAGGTCGTCTCCGTCCGTTTCGACCCCAAGGCCGAGCGCGTGCTCAGTGCCTCGAAGGACGGCGTCGCGCGTCTGTGGTCCGCGAGCGACGGGCGCTCGCTCCTCGTCGTTCCCCCCGCGGAGGACGGGTCGCGTCCGCTCGTCGGCGCGCAATTCGACGCGGCGGGTGAGCGCTTCCTCGTGACCGACGATCGCGCCGGCGTGCGCCTGTTCGCCGCGGGCGACGGCCGCGAGCTCTGGCGGCACGCGGGCGGCGCGGAGACGACGGTCGCCGCGGGCTTCGACCCGAGCGGCGAGCTCGTCTGCGCACCGGAAGGCCGCGGCGGGCTGCGCATCGTGCAGCTCGCGACGGGTCGCTCGACGCACCTCGACGCGCACGCGGCGGAGCTCATGTCGGTGCGTTTCGCGCCGTCCGGCGGACAGCTCGCGACCGGCGGCGCGGATCGTTGCGTGTCGGTGTTCGAGATCCATCGAGCCGGCGACGGCCCCCTCGCGACCCTGCTCTGGCGCACGCCGCCATTCGAGGTGACGCGCACCGATCTCGACCGCGTCTTCGACATCGCGTTCGATCCGAGCGGGCCGCGCCTCGTCGCCGCGTACCAGAACATGGACTGTCCTCTGTTCGATCTCGCGACGGGCAAGCTGCTCGCGAAGATGCGCGCGCAGACCTTGGGCCGGCTCGCGTTCACGCGCGATGGACGGCGCCTCTACGGAACGAGCAAGTGGATCAACACGGTCTCGACGTGGAACATCGACGAGGAGGCGTCCGGTTGGACGATCGAGCGCGTGCCCATCGCCGACACCGCCGGACAATTCCACGCGAACAGCATCACGTCGCTCGCCACCGCCCGGAACGCGGACGCGATGGTCACGGGCTCGCTCGATCGCACCGCGCGCTTGTGGGACGTGAACCGCCGCGAGTGCGTCGCCGCGTTCGAGGGTCACACGGACGCCGTGTGGGACGTCGACATCAGCGCGGACGGCCTCCGCATCGTGACCGCCTCGGCCGACGGCACCGTCCGGCTGTGGCCCGGCGACCTGCGCGCGGAAGCGCGGAGGTTCCAGCCGGCGGGCATGAACATCAGCTTCGACCCGGGGCCGGCCGAGGGTGGCGCCAAGCACTGAAGGGGTGACCGCGCGAGCGCCACGCCCGAGGGGACTCGTCCGGGGCGCAGCGGGCCGCCGGGGTCCGCCGCCAGGGCGCGGTCCGAGCGCAAGGACGGTTGCGATTCCTTGCCGTGCAACGACTTGTGCTCCTCGAGCCGGAGAGCGCGCAATGCCGTCCACCGGAGCCGCCGTAGTGCCACGAGGGCGAGAAGGACCCGAATGGTCCTTCTTCGACGACAGGAACACGACCATGCACCGCTCCAGCTTCGCCCTCACTCTTCTCGCCGCATGCGCCCTCCCCTCGGTGGCCCAGGCCCAGGATTGGAACCGCCGCATCAGCGACGTCCGCATCGTCCATCCCCCGGGCACGCCGCCGGGTACGTGGCGCGTCACGGCAAGCGTCGAAGGCGTCGTCACGGACAACGTCCCGGTGCCGTCGAGCCTCGCGTTCGAGCTGCACCTCCTGCTCAACGGAGTCGACATCGGGGTCCTCCCGAGCGGGCCGCTCGACAACCAGAACGGCCCCTCGTGCTTCTACAGCAGCTCGTGCCACGTCGCGCAGCCGTGCAACGGGCTCTTCAACGGAGCGGGGAACATCCCGGGCATCTGCTTCTACGGAGTGACCGGCGTCGGACCGCTGCCCGTGTGCGGCTGCATGACCTTGATCGGGGACTACGACTTCGGGACGTACAGTTCGGACCTGCGCACGACGGACACGCTCGGCGTGCATCTCGTCGCGGGCCCCGGGTCGATTCCCGAGCTCGACACGTCCGACGACAATCTCGACCTCCACGTGCCCGACAACGTGCTCGGCACCGTGGTGTGCGCAGGCGACGGCGCCACGACGCCGACGCCGTGCCCCTGCGGCAACACGGGCACGAGCGGACACGGCTGCGCGAACTCGCAGAATGCGGGCGGCGCACTGGTCGTCGCGACAGGCTGGACGCAGGCGGATCCGCTGACGGGCACCGACACCGCGGTGCTGCGCGGATCGCTCATGCCCGCGACGTCGAGCGCGATCTACCTCAAGAGCGACGCGTTGAACGCGGCGGGCTCGGTGTTCGGCGACGGCGTGTCGTGCCTCACGGGCTCGATCATCCGCTTGCGCACGAAGATCAACGTCGGCGGCGCGTCGCAGTTCCCCGAGCCGGGCGATCCGAGCCTCTCCGTGCGCGGCGCGACGCCGCCCGGCAGCGGCCTCACCGGCAACTATGCCGCCTACTATCGCAACGCCGCGGGCACGTTCTGCCCTCCTGCTACGTTCAACATCTCGAACGCCGTGAGCATCGTCTGGTGATCACGGTCGTCGCAGTCCAAGCCTGATCGCGATCCGCCGAGCGCTCCACCCGCTCGGCGGATCGCGTCGCTCCTGCGTCGCTCGCGACGAGGGCGGACTGCGGACGCTTCCTGTCGTCGAAGGGCCATCCGGATCGGGTCCGGGTGGCCCGCTGCGTTTCGAACCAGAGGGCGCGCTGGACTCGTCGCGCGGGCAGGAGTTCGTCCACGCTCCGACCGGGCATCCGCCACGCTTCTTCGGGCTCCGCATGGATTCGTGTCCAGCCGTCGACGCCCAGCGCCACGCGGGATTGGAGCGCACGTCGCGCCCGCCCTTCGATCACGAACCACGCAACGCACTCGGAGACCCGACCATGTATCGCTCCATCCTCACCCTCGTCGCGCTCTTCCTCGCGCTGTTCTCCACCAACGCCTCGGCCCAGACCCTGCCCGCGTGGGATCGCGGCATCTCGAACGTCCGCATGGTGCATCCGCCGGGCACCCCGCCCGGCACGTACCAGGTCGAAGTCGAGCACTTCGTCGGCCTCGAACCCGGTGTGTCGGCGGGGTTGGACCTCTCGCGCGACATCACCGTGTACGTGAACGACGTGCCGCTCTTCGTCGTCGGCGATCCGATGGACACGACGATGACTCCGATCTGGTGCTTTGGATGCAATCCGGCGACTACGTGCAGCACGATCAACTTCCACGGGCACCCGATCAATCTGTACTGCGGCCTCATCTACCCGTCGGGCCCGTGCGGCTGCGGCATTCGACTCATCGAGGTCTTCGGGAACAACAACTACAACGGCACGGACACCGTCCGGGTCACGCTGACCCCGAGCCCCGGCTCGATACCCGAGTTGGACACGAGCGACGACACGTTCACGATCGTCGTCGGCGAGAACGACCCCTCGACGGTCCTCTGCTCGGGCGACGGCACGCTCTCGACGCCGTGCCCCTGCGGCAACTCGGGCACGAGCGGACACGGCTGCGCGAACTCGGCCAAC
>JACRIO010000226.1 GCA_016220035.1 Planctomycetota bacterium
ACGACGAGCAGGAGGAGCGACGCGAGGCCGATCTCGCGCTCGCAGCCGCGCGCGGACGGCGCGAGCAGCGCGACGGACTGCCCGAGGAGCAGCGCGAGCCCCGCGTAGGACGCGGAGTTCACGACGAGCATCGCCCAGCCGAACAGGAACGCGGCCCAGCGCCCGTACGTCTCGCGCAGGTAGACGTACATGCCGCCGGTGTTCGGGTACGCGGCCGCGAGCTCGGCGAGCGAGAGCGCGCCGGCGATCGCGATGAGCGCGCCGAGCCCCCAGAGCGCGAGGATCGCGCCGCCGCCGCCGACCTCCGCCGCGATCGTCGCGGGCACGCGGAAGATGCTCGCGCCGATGATGGCACCCGCGACGACGGCGACGGCAGTGCGGAGGCCGAGTTCGCGCGGGAGGGTGAGCGCGCGCGGAGCGTCTCGAGCTCCAGAGCCGGCGGAATCTCCGGACGGATCGACTGCGGAGCTCATGCGGAGGGCGCGCCGACCGTACTCGATGCGTTCGATCCGGTCGCGCGCATTCCGGGATCGACGCCCCTTGCGAGCGGTCCGTGTCGTGTTCCTCGCTTGCAGCGGTGCCGCTGAGCGTGCTGCGGGTCCTGTCGACCATTCGAGAAGACGCCGGCTCGCCCCGTCGGGTCGTGCGCTCGGAGTAGAATCCCAGGAGTTTTTCCGTCCCACGACGCTCTGCCCGGACCCTCTCCATGACCGCGATCCGCACCTTGTCGGCCCTCCTCCTGGTCCCGTTCCTCGCGGCCTCCGCCGCGGCCGGCACGGTCACGCTCGCTCCCGTGCAGGACGGCACGCTGTACTCCCAGAGTGGGAGCGTCGCGAACGGCGCGGGCGACTACCTCTTCGCCGGTACGACGGCCCAGAGCGCCAAGCGCCGCGCGCTGGTGAAGTTCGACGTCGCGAGCGCGATTCCGGCCGGGTCGACGATCGTGAGCGCCGCCCTCGTCCTCAACATGTCGCAGTCCGCGGTCGGCCCCGTCGACGTGCGGCTGCACCGCGTCCTCGCGAGCTGGGGCGAAGGCGCCTCCAACGCGACCGGCCAGGAGGGCACCGGCACGACGGCCCAGGCCGGCGACGCGACCTGGACGATGCGCTTCTTCCCCGGGACTCCGTGGACGACGCCGGGCGGCGACTTCGCCGCGACGCCGAGCGCGATCCACACGGTCGACTTCGGCCCGAACGACACGTGGAGCTCGCTCGCGACCGCCAGCGACGTGCAGGCGTGGCTGAACGCGCCGTCGTCGAACTTCGGCTGGATCCTGATCGGCCCGGAAGGCGCGGGCGCGAGCGCGAAGCGCTTCGACTCGCGCACGAACCCGACAGTCGCGAACCGACCGCAGCTCGTGATCGACTTCACGCCGCCGCTCGTACCGGCGAATTACTGCACAGCGACGGTGAACTCGACCGGTCTCCCCGGCCGCCTCGACGCGCTCAACGCGCCGAGCCTCGCGAACGGCGCGTTGCAACTCGCTGCGTCGAACCTGCCGCCGAACACGAGCTGCACGTTCTTCTTCGGCACGGAGCGCACGGAGACGCCGCTCGGCAACGGGAACCTGTGCGTCACGGGCAACCTTCTGCGCCTCGGCACGTCGCAGGCGAGCCCCGGTGGGGTCGCGACGCGCAGTGCCTCCTACGCCAACGCGCCCGGGAACGCGATCAATCCGTTCTCGACGTGGTGCTTCCAGGCGCAGTACCGCAACGTCGCGGCAGGCGGCGCGGGCTTCAACCAGACCGACGGGCTCGCGGTGACGTTCTCGCCCTGACGGGAGCGCGAACGGCTGGCGACCTCGCGCCCATGCGCGCCCTTCGAATGCGTTCGCGGTGGAGCACCGTCACGTGCGGCCCCTTGTGAGGCAGCACAACACGATTGGATGATTCGCGGCTCGCAAGCACTTGCTGCGCGGCGTCACGGCGCATGGACCCGCACACGCGGTTTCCAGCTCCGTGCCGGATGTCTCGGAGGCGGGTTCACCGGATAGGATCCGCGCACGGAGTCCGCCGCGCATGGCCCTCGAGATCCTCGCTATCGGTGACCTGCACCTCGGGCGCACGCCCATCGGCCTGCCTGACGGTTTCGCGCCGCGCGACTTCTCGCCGCGCGCGGCCTGGGCGCGCGCCGTGGAGCATGCGATCGAACAGCGCGTCGACGCCGTCGTTGTGCTCGGCGACGTCGTCGATCACGACGACGATTTCATCGAGGCGTACGACCCACTGAAGCACGGCGTCGAGCGGCTCGTGCGCGCCGAGATCGAGGTGCTCGCGGTGGTCGGCAACCACGACGTGCGCGTGCTCCCGCGGCTCGCGAGCGAGATCGGCGAGTTGCGCCTCCTCGGCCGAGGCGGGGTCTGGGAGGAGCACCGCGTCGAACGCGAAGGCCGTGGAGCCGTCCGCTTCGTCGGCTGGTCCTTCCCGACCAAGACCGTGAAGCACGATCCGGTCGAGTCCCTGACGCTGCGCGCGGAGGACGGGGTCGCGACGATCGGCCTGGTCCACGGCGACTTGGACGACGCGTCGAGCAACTACGCACCGCTCGCTCGTGCGCGCCTCGTCGCCAAGCGTTTCGACGCCTGGCTGCTCGGGCACGTCCACAAGCCGAGCCTCGGCGGTGATCGTGATCGGATCGGCTACCTCGGCTCGCTCGTCGGGCTCGACCCCGGCGAACCGGGCTTGCACGGGCCCTGGCGCGTGCGCGTCGACGGTCCGGGGCGCGTGCACTACGAACCACTCGCACTCGCTCCGATCCGCTGGGAGTCGGCGGAGCTCCTGGTCACGCCCGAGATGGACGCCGATGCCGCGCAAGCCATGTTCGTGCGCGCGATCGAAGCGCTCCGCGTCGCTTCGGACAGGGAGTGGGGGGAGGCGAAGCTCGTCGCCGTGCGCCTGAGCGTCGTGGGAAGCACGCGGCGGAGCGCGGACATTCTCGGCCGCCTGCGCGAGGGACTCGGCCAACCGATCGGCGCCGCGCCGACGTTCTTCCTCGAGGCGGTCCTCGACCGCACGCGCCCCGACCGCGACCTCGCCGCGCTGGCCGCGACCGACCACCCGGCAGCGGGCCTTGCGCGCAGACTGCTCGCGCTCCAGGGCGCGGGCGATTCGGCCGAGCGCGAGCGCTTGATCCATGCTGCGCGCGGAGCGATCGAGCCCGTGCGCGGCAAAGCGTGCTTCGCGGAGCTCGGCGCGACCGCGCCGGCGGACGCGGAGCTCGCGGAGCTCCTCGTCCAGGAAGGGCGCGAGCTCCTCGAGCTCCTGCTCGCTCCGGAAGGAGGCGCGGCGTGAAGCTGACGCGGCTCCGCATCGCGCGGCTGCCGGGCATCGACGCGCCGTTCGAGCTCGGTCCGCGCGAGCTCGCGCGAGCGCTGCACGTCGTGCACGGCCCCAACGAGTCCGGCAAGTCCAGCTTGGTGCGCGCGCTGCGCGCGGTGCTTTGGCCCGAGCTCCTGCGCGGCGAGCAGATCGAGGTGGAGGCCCGCTTCGTCGCCGGCGCGACGGAGTGGTTCGTGCGCCGCGATGGTTCGCGCGTCGCGTGGCAGCGGGACGGAGCCCCGTCGCAGCCGCCCGACCTCCCGCCCGCGGAGCTCGCGTCGAGCTTCCTCGTGACGATCGAGGACGTGACGCGCCTCGATGGCGACGACTTCGCGGCGCGCATCCGCAGCGCGCTTGCCGGCGGCGTCGACTTCGAGGAGCTCGCGAAGCGCTGGAAGTGGAGCCCGCAGGCGGCCGCCGCGCCGGAGTCGAGGCTGCGCAACGCGCGAAACCGGCTGCGCGAAGCGGAGGAGGAGCTGGCGAAGCTCGACGAGCAGGCGCGCGAGTCGAGCTCGCTCGAGGGAGAGCTCGCGCACTGCAAGGCGCTGCAGGCCGACGCGCGCGTCGTGGACGAGCTGCTCGAGCTCCTCGATCTCGAGGAGGAACTCCTGCGCGTGCGCGCGCGACTCGAAGCCTATCCGGACGGAATGGAGTTGCTCCAGGGCAACGAGGCCGCGCGCAGGTCGAAGCTGGAAGGCGAGCTGCAAGCGGCGCAGGGCGACCTGCGCAGCGCCGCGGACGAAGTCCAGGCACTCTCGAAGCACATCGCCGCATTCGGCCTCGATACGCCCATCCCCGAGTCGGAGCTCGCGACGCTCGACGAGCGCATCCAGGTCTGGGCGGAAAGGGAGAAGGAGCTGGACTCGGCTCGGAGAGAGCTCGAGCAGGCCGAGGCGCGGTTCGGCGATGCGGCGCGTCGCTGTCCGCCCGGCTCGAAGCCGGAAGCGCTGCTCGCGCTCGAGCCGCCGCAGGCAGCCAAGCTCGACCGACTGGTGCGCGACGCCGGGCGGGTGGAAGCCGAGCGGATTGCGCTGAGGTCGGAACTCGACCGACTGCCCCGCTCGAAGGCGGGCCCGACGCTCGAACGACTCATGCAGGCGACCGTCGCGCTTCGGGCCTGGCTCCGCGAGCCGGAGCACCAGGATCGGGCCGGCACGGGCCCGACTTGGGTCATCGTCGCCGCGGCGAGTCTGGGCTTCGTCCTCGCGGGCGTGCTCTCGAGCCCCTACTACTTCGCCGGCGCGGTGGTCGTGATCGTGCTGGGACTCTTCCACGCGCGCGGGGTTCGCGCCGCGCCGTCGTCGCGGCCGACCTTCGAACGTCAGTTCGCGAACAGCGGGCTCCCGGTCCCGGAGTGGACGCCCGCCGCCGTCCAGCAACGACTCTCCGAGCTCGAGAGCCAGTCGGCCGAGGTGCGGGTGCTCGAGAGCGCGGACGTGCGGCGCGGGGAGCTCGAGCGGAAGCTCGCCGATCTCGTCGAGGAACTGCGTTCGTTCGAGTCGATCCGGGACGAGGTCCGCGCGGCGCTCGGGGTCGACGCGCTCGCAACCGACTTCGAGCTGCACGGGTTCGCCGCGGCGGTGACGGCGCTCCGCTCGGCTCACGGCGACGTCCGGTCCGCCGCCGCGGCGGTCCAACGCCAAGAGAACGAGCGGACGAAAGCGATGGAGGCGGCCTCCAGCGCCCTCGTCCGGTGGAGGGCGTCGCGCGTCGAGCGGATCCCGGAGGCGCGCGGCGCCTCGAGGGAGCTCCGCACTCGCTCCTCCAAGCTCGCGGAGTCGCTCCAGGCCCGCGACCGCGCGAGAACGGACGAGCAGCGCGCTCAGGAGGACGTCGACGGGGCTCTGGCGGAGCTGCGGCGCTTCTGGAAGGGAATCGTGCTCGAGCACGGGGCCGACGCGGAGCTGAACACGCGGCTCGGACGGCTGCCGGAATGGAAACAGCTCAAGGCGAAGGAGCAGCAGGATCGGCTCGCGAAGACGAGGCTCGAGCAACGGCTGGGCGAGCGTGCGCAGGAGCTCCGGCAGGGCCGCGGAATCCTCGAGCAACAGAAGCGCGAGGCCGGGGCTGCCGCGGACCGAACCGAGAAGCTGATCGGCGAGCTCAAGACCGTCGAGGAGCGTCTGCGCTCCGCGCGCGAGGCACTCCATCGCGAGAGCGCCGCGGCCGAGGTGGCGAGCTGCCGCGCTGCCCTCGGCGAGCAGTTGAGCACGGCGCACCGGCAGAGGATCGGCGGCATGCTGCTCGAGGAAGTGAAGGCGGAGTACGAGCAGCGCTCGCAGCCCGCCGTGCTCCAGCGAGCGAGCCGGAACCTCGAACGCTTCACGCACGGACGCCGCGGCGTGCGCGGCGAGCGTTCCGGCGGGGTACGCGTGCTCGACCACGCGAGCGGCCGCGGGCTCGCGCTCGACGAGCTCTCGACGGGCACGCGCGCGCAACTCCTTCTCGCGCTTCGGCAGGCCTTCGCGGCGGAGGCTGCGCACGGCGAGCGCGTGCCGTTCGTGCTCGACGACGCGCTCGCGACGAGCGACCCCGACCGCATCCGCGCGGTCGGAGACGCGCTGCGGGCGATCACGCGCGAGGACGGCTGGCAGGTGCTGTACCTGACGACCGACGCCGCGGACGTCGGGATGCTGGTCGGCGACGACCGCGAAGGCGTCGACGTCGTCGATCTCGCGGAGCTACGCGTGCTCGAGCGCGGAACGCTCGCGCGCGACCGGCTCGTCGAGCCGGCCTCGACGCCCGCTCCGGAGCCGGGAGACATGTCCGCCGAAGCGTACGGCGAGCTCCTCGGCGTCCAGGCCATCGACGCGTTCGCCCCCGCGAGTGCATTGCATCCCTTCTACGTCCTGCGCGACGACCGGCACGCGCTGAAGCGCGTGCTCGACGCGCGGATCGCGAGCGTCGGCGGGCTGGAGACGCTCCTCGAGCGTCGGCCGGACCTGCTCGACTCCGAGGCACGGACGCGTTTTCGCGCCTGGTCCGTCGTCGCGCGCGCCACGTTTGCCGCGTGGCGCGTCGGACGTGGCGCGCCGGTCGATCGCGGCGTGCTCGCGCATCCGGACTCGGGTGTGACCGAGCAATTCCTCGACAAACTGACCGAAATCACCCGTGACGTCCGCGGCGACGCGCGCGAGCTCCTGAAACGCATCGACGACAAGGACACGCGTGCAAGCCGCTTCAGGGCCACGAGCCGCCAGACGCTCGAGCAGTTCCTCGAAGCCGGCGGGCACTACGACCCGCGAACAGTGCTCGACCGCGAGGAAGCGTGGATGCGGGTGCTGACGAGCGACTTCGGCGAGTGGCGACCCGCGACGGCCGACCTGCGCGCGCGCTTCGAGTGGCTCTGGAGCCTGCTCGAGGACTGCGTGAGCTCACGCGGCGTGTAGCCGCCGGCCGGTCCACCCGACGCGCGCTCCGTCTGCGTCGCGTCGATGCGCCCGGCCCGGTGCGTTCGACCTCACCGGTTCGTGGCGTACCTCGGCCCGTGCGCGCCGAAGGTCGCGACGTGGACGCGTCCCTGCGAATCGAGCGCGAGCGCGGTCGTCCTGTCCTCCAGGCCGTACCCCTCGCCGTCCACGAGCGCGACGCGCCACGCGCCGCTCGCGTTCGTGGCGTAGCGGAGCTCGTGGGCAGCAGCGGCGTAGCACGCATGGAGGTTGCCGCTCCCGTCGACGGCGATGGACGGCGCCACGGCTTGGACCGTGTCGATCGGCTCGATCGTCCACTCCCCGGCAGGCTCGAGCCGCGCGTGGCGCAGCTGGGCGCCGGCATCCGAATACACGACGTGCGGAGTGCCCTGCGCGTCGACCGCGAGCGCCATCCCGCGCACGAAGTCCGGCGTCACCGTCGAGCGCGTCCACGCTCCACCGGAGCTCGCGGCGTACTGGAGGCCGTAGCCCGGGTGCACGCCGACGTACGCGATGTGCACGGTGCCGCTCGCGTCCACGGCGATCCGAGGAGCGACGCCGGGGTACCCGCAGCCGAGGTCGGCCGCGTCCAGCGTGCGCACGACCCACGCGCCGGTCGCGTTCGACGCCGCGCGCAATTCGCCGTGCCACGCGGTGTCGTAGAAGTCGGCGGCGTAGACGGCGTGGGCACGGCCGAACGTGTCGAGCGCGAGGCTCGAGCGGCAGCTCGCGAAGGCGTCGACCGTCTCCAACGTCCACGCGCCGAAGCTCGACACGCTGGCGTGCACCATGCCGCCCCCCACGTAGCCGAGATGCACCGTGCCCTGCGCGTCGACCGCGATGCTCGCGTCGCCCTGCTGGACGCCCGCAATCGGCGTCGAAGTCCAGGTCCCGCTCGCGTCGGTCAGGTACTCGTTGTGCTGCGCGTACCACGGGTCGGTGAACTCCAACCGCGACACGTGCACGTGCACGCGGTCGAGAGAATCCAGCGCGATCGCGATCGCCGCGGGCGTCCAAGTCGCCGCCGTCGCGGGCAGGTCCTCCGCGCGCCAGCCCGTCGTGGCCCACACGACGTCGGAGCGCGCGCTCGCGTAGCCATTCGCTCTCGCGACGACGGCGAAGTAGTGCGTGACGTCGTCGGGGAGGCCTGCGTGAAGGTAGGGGCTCGTGACACCGACGATGCGCGGCGTCGTGGCTGCATCGAGGTCGGGCGATAGTGACCAGAGGAGCTCGTACGACTCCGCCTCGGCCACGGGCGCCCAGCTCAGCGTGATCGCGTTGTGCTCCGACACCGCGACCACTCCCGTGGGTGTGCGCGGCACGCGCGTGATCGCGACCGTGGAGCTGCCGGGTTCGTACTGCGGGCCGAGCGCGAGGATCTCGACCTCGTTCTTGCCGATCGCGAGCGGCACGGAAGCGAGGAAACGATGGGCGTAGGTGACCGTGCAGTAGGAGAAGAGGCACCCGCACTGGCCCGAGATGGAGTGGAAGGCGTTCCCCGACTCGCCCGTGGTGACGTTGTGCCAGAGCACCTCGATGCTCGAATCGAACGGTCCCCGGAGGACGGGACAGCCGCCGAATGCCGTCTCCGACGGCGGACAGGCGTCGCACGTCGTCGAGCCGAAGAGGTCGACGTGGCCGGTGGAAACGACGGGATCGGTCGACTGGACGAAGACGGTGTAGCTGGCCGGCAGGTCGGTCCCGCCTCCGCCTCCGCCGCCGCACGCGCCGATCGCGAGCAGCGCGAAGGCACTCGGGATCCGAGCCCCCGAGGACCGCATGCGCCGCGACTGCAGGAGTCCGCTCACGATGACACTGCCTCGATCGAACCTACGCCTGCCGCCCGGCCGCGCGATCGGCCGCCGTGCGTAGCGGGGTCGCGCTTCGGGCCACTTCGACCGCTCGGCTGGCCGGGACGCACGGGCGTGCTCGACTTGTTCGTCGGCAACCGCGAGACCGAGCCGATACCCGGCGGCGGCGAGGAGGATTCGATCACGATCGGGAACGTGTGCGTGCTGCTACGCGAGGGACGCTCACCCCGTTCGCCGCGCGGGAGCGAGTGCCCGTCGGTATTGCGTCGCCGTGCGGGCTGGAGGCGGGGCCGCGCTCGGCGGTGAACGCGATGGGCTTCCGAAAACACCGCGGGCCGCCCGGATCGCCGGACGGCCCGCGTGATTTGTCGCTGAACCGAAAGCTCAGTGCGAGTGACCCGCGCCCGCGCCTTCCTTCTCCTTGTCGGGGATGTCGCTGACGAGCGCATCCGTCGTGAGGAGCAGGCTGGCGACGCTGGCCGCATTCTGGAGCGCCGTGCGCACGACCTTGGTCGGGTCGATGACGCCGCTCTTGACGAGGTCTTCGTAGGTTTCGGTGGCGGCGTTGTAGCCCCAGTTCTTGGTCTTGTTGGACCGGATATTCTGGATCACGACCGCGCCGTCGAGGCCCGCGTTCATGGCGATCTGGCGGGCCGGCGACTCGAGCGCGCGCCGCACGATCATCGCGCCGACGCGTTCATCACCCGTGAGCGAGAGCGCTTCGACCGTCGCGATGCAGGAGAGGAGCGCGACGCCGCCGCCGGGGACGATGCCCTCTTCGACAGCCGCGCGCGTGGCGTGCAGAGCGTCCTCGACGCGCTGCTTCTTCTCCTTCATCTCGGCTTCCGTCGCCGCGCCGACGTTGATCTGCGCGACGCCGCCGGAGAGCTTGGCGAGACGCTCCTGGAGCTTCTCCTTGTCGTAGTCGCTCTTCGTCGTCTCGATCTCGGCCTTGATCTGGGCGATGCGGCCCTTGATCGCATCCTTCGCGCCGGCGCCCTCGATGATGGTCGTCTCTTCCTTGCCGACGACGATTTTCTTGGCCCTGCCGAGGTCCTTCAGCGTGACGTGTTCGATCGAGCCGCCCGTCGACTCCATGATCGGGTTCGCGCCCGTGAGGATCGCGATGTCCTCGAGCATCGCCTTGCGGCGATCCCCGAAGCCCGGCGCCTTGACCGCGACGCACGGGAACGCGCCGCGGAGGCGGTTCACGACGAGCGTGGCGAGCGCTTCGCCTTCGACTTCCTCGGCGATCATCACGAGCGGCTTGCCGCTCTGCGCGACCTGCTCGAGCAGCGGGATCATGTCCTTGACGGACGCGATCTTCTTCTCGTGGACGAGGATGTACGCGTCCTCGAAGACGGTCTCCATCGTCGTGGGGTTGGTGATGAAGTGCGGCGAGAGCCAGCCCTTGTCGAACTGCATGCCCTCGACCCAGTCGACCTCGGTCGCGAGCGTCTTGCCCTCTTCGACGGTGATCACGCCGTCCTTGCCGACCTTGTCCATCGCCTTGGCGATCATCTCGCCGACCTCGGTGTCGCCGTTGCTGGCGATCGTGCCGACCTGGGCGATCTCCTGGTGGCCCTTGACGTTCGTCGACGTCTTCTTGAGCTGCTCGACGGCCGCGTTGACCGCCTTGTCGAGGCCGCGCTTGAGCGCGACCGGGTTGGCGCCCGCAGTGACGTTCTTCAGGCCTTCCTCGAAGATCGCCTCGGCGAGCACGGTCGCCGTCGTCGTGCCGTCGCCGGCCTGGTCGTTCGTGCGCTGCGCGACCTGCTTCACGAGCTGCGCGCCCATGTTCTCGTAGGGATCGTCGAGGTCGATCTCCTTCGACACCGTGACGCCGTCCTTGGTGACGGTCGGGCTGCCGAACGACTTCTCGATGATGACGTTGCGGCCGCGGGGGCCGAGGGTGACTTTCACCGCGCGCGCGAGCTTGCGCACGCCGTCGCGGATCTTCTCGCGCGCGGCGGCGTCGTAGCAGATTTGCTTGGCCATGGTCTCTGGTCCTTCTTGGGTGCGGGTTCGGGGTGGGAGGGGAGACCGATCAACCGATGATGCCGAGGATGTCTTCCTCGCGCATGATCAGGAACTCCTCGCCGCCGTACTTCACTTCGGTGCCGGCGTAGGAGCTGACGAGGACGGTGTCGCCGACCTTGACGCTGAACGTCGAGCGCGTGCCGTCGTCGAGCGTGCGGCCTTCGCCGATCGCGATGACCTTGCCTTCCTTCGGCTTGTCCTTCGCGGTCTCGGGGAGGAGGATCCCGCCGGCCGTCTTCTCTTCCGCTTCGGCGCGCTTGATCAGGACGCGGTCGCCGATCGGGCGGATCTTGCCGCTCTTCGTGGGGTTCGAGGTGGTGGGCTTGGCGGAGGTCTTCGTGGTCATGGTCGACTCTTCTTCGTGATGCGTGAGGTGAGGTGGGAGTTGGGATCGTGAGTCTGCCGCGCACGGGTGCGGTGCGCGCGACAGGGATCGATGGTTCAGGCGGCGTTCCCGAGGACGCGCCGCACTTCGTCGCGGAGCAGAGCGGGTTCGAACGGCTTGCGCAGGACGAGGTGCGCGCCCTCCAACCGCGCCGAGTCGAGCAAGATGTCGCTCGCCTCGCCGGAGAGCAGGATGCACGGCACGCCGAGCATCTCCGCGCGGACGGTGATCAGGATCTCGAGGCCCGTGCAACCCGGCATGTGGAAGTCGAGCAACGCGAGCCTGAGCCGCCACCGGCGCAGGATGTCGAGCGCCTCGGTGCCGGTCTCCGCCTCCAGGACCTCCGCGCCGAGACCGGAGACGAGCTCGATGAGGCCCGCGCGTTGATCGCGGTCGTCGTCGGCGATGAGGATCCGGGTGTCGGCGGTCATGGGGGGGCGGGTGCGGACGCACTCCGAGCGCTGGGCGCCGCGCCTTGGCAATGGGCGTGCCGGTGCTCGTCGAGGACGATGACACCGCGTAAGCGCCTACCCTTGATAGAGTTCTGAACAGGCTGCCGCATTGGGGGGCCGGCGAAAGCGATCCGCCACCTTGGCAGGCTGAGCCCAGGTGCCGTCCGCGGTCTGCATGGCTGGCAGGCCACTTCCGGGTCGCTTCCTACACATTCCTCCCGCCGAACCCCACCTCCGCACACAACAGCCCCGTTTTTGTGTAAGAAGGACGGTTCAGTAGGAGGGCACGTTGAAGCAAGAGCAGTTCACCCCAGATGCGCCGGGACGGCTCGTCCCGAGTCGAGCCTTCGAGAGGAGAACCAACCAGGGGAGGCTGGAAACGGTTCCGGTCTCGACCCTGGCGTTCATTCCAGACCCGCTTCCCCCGGCCGTCGAGTGGGGGAACATGTACGAGCGCCTCTTGCCGAGGCTTCTCGAAGCGCAGGCCGCGATGTCGAGGCTCGATGGGCGTGCCCGAGGTGTCGTCGAGCCCCGACTGCTCATGGGGCCCTTCTGGAGGCGCGAGGCACGCTTGTCTTCGCTGATCGAGGACACGGTCACGACACCGGAGAAGCTCGCGGTCGCCGAGGCGGGGGGCCAACTCGTGGACGCGGACACGCGTGAGGTCGTGAACTACTTGCGTGCCTTTGCACATGGACGTCGATCCCAACTACCGATTTGCTCCCGGCTCATTCGTGAGATGCACGAACGGCTCCTCGAGGGCGTGCGCGGCGGCACGGACAAGCCGGGCTTCTTCCGAACCGAGCAGAACTACATCGGAAGGGAATCGATGGGGGTTGCGCAGGCGCGATTCGTGCCGCCACCGCCAGGAGAGGTCCTGGACCGCTGCATGCACGAGTTCGAGTCGTTCTGCAATCGGGCGGACGGATCGATTCCCGACCTCATCGCCATTCCACTTGCCCACTACCAGTTCGAGTGCGTCCACCCGTTCCGCGACGGCAACGGCAGGCTTGGTCGCCTTCTGATCGTACTGTCGCTGCACCGAGCAGGAGTCATCAGCGAACCGTGGATCTACGTGAGCGGGTTCCTCGAGGAACACAAGGCCCACTATCAGGACCTCCTCTTACGCGTCAGCACGCACGGTGACTGGCAGGCATGGCTGGAGTTCATGCTGCGGTGCTTCGCCGAGTCCGCGGCCGATGCGTCGAACCGTGTGGAGCGGATGCTCAGATTGCGCGACGAGCTACGCGCCGGCGTGACGAAGGCGAGAAGCAGCGCGCTCATGCTTCGACTGATCGATCGGTTGTTCGAATACCCTGCCGTCACGGTGCGCCAAGCCTGCGAACTCCTCGGGATCACCCACACGGCGGTTCGAAGGCACCTGGCCAAGCTCGTCGACATGGGCGTTCTCGAACTCGTCGAGAACACCGGGAAGGAGCAGTATTGGATCGCGCGTAGGATTCTCGAGGTCTCCGAGGGGCAGGCATGAGGCGGTGGGTCTCGGCGATCCTTGCAGTTCTCGTCCTGGCGTGGATTGCGTGGGATCCGGGTCACTGCGTTCCCGAGGGAAGTCGGCAGGGAGCTTCCACGGAGGGCGGCGGGGCACTCGAAGGCGAGTCTCCCGCTTCCATTCCCGCTTCCGTGGAGCGTGCCGAGCAAGCGACGCCGGGTCGTGACGGGCACCGGAGCGACCGAGGAACGCATGCGGTCGGCACTGGCTTTCGGTCGCAACGCGTGTTGAACGAGCACTTCGAGAAGCACGGCCGCGAATTCGGCGCGATCACGAAGGACGAGTACCTACGGCGTGCTCAAGAGCTGCGCGACGCGACTGTCGGGGGCGACGTGCGGGAGGTCGTGCGCGACGACGGCGTCGCCTCGCGCTTCGACAAGCGCACCGGCGCGTTCATCGCGTTCGACCGCGACCTCACGATCCGCACGTTCTTCAAGCCCAACGACGGAGTGCGCTACTTCGAGCGGCAGGCGGAGAGGGAACACGAATGAGCACGCGGCGCGGTCGTGCGGGCGGCGACGTGGTGCGCGATTTCCTGCGCGCGCGCGGCTGCGCGGAGCACGTGATCGAGGGCGGGCTCGAGGGGCTCGTCGCCGCGTGGGAGCGCACCGCGCTCGAGGTCGAGCGCGGCTACCGCGGCGACCGCGACGAATACAGGAACGACCTCGATGCACGGCAAGTCCTCGCGGACTCGATCGCCGCGGCGCCCTCAGCGGCGAGTCCAGCGATCATCGAGCGCATCGAGGCGGCCGATGAGCGCCTCCGAGGCGCCGTCGAACTCGGAGCGTCCTGCGTGTGGGGTACATCGATCGCGAAGCGCGAGCGTTGGACGACGAAGCGCAACTGGTGGTACTTCACGCAACTGCGCGAACGCTAGTCGAGGGGGAACACGTCGAGCTCGCGCGCCACGTGCGCGCCATGCGCGGCGACCGCGCGCGCGGCCGTCGAGTTCGGGTCGAGAAGGGGATTCGTGTGGTTGAGGTGCAGGAATACGAGCTTCGCGCGCTCCTCCGCGGGCGCGTCGGCGAAGCGGCGCAGCGTCTCCTCGACGAAGGGATGCGGGACCTCGCGCATGTCGCGCGCGAGCTCGCCGTCGCGGAAGAACGTCCCGTCGACGAACGCGAGGTCGACGGAGCGCACGGCGTCGCGCACGTCGCGCTCCCAGCGTTCCCACTTGTCGATGTCGGGCACGAAGAGCGCGGAGCGCACGGGGCCGTCGATGCGGAAGCCCGCGGTCTCGGAGAACTCGTCGCGGTGGGGAACGAGGAACGGCGTCACCGCGAGGCCGGGGGCGAGCTCGACACGTTCGTTGGCCGCGAGCTCGCGGAGCTCGATGTTGCGCAGCTGCACGAGCTGGCTCCACGGCCCGTTCGACGAGAGGAAACGCGCGAGCCGGGGCCGCGCGCACACCGGCACCGCCGGCGTGCCCATGACCTCGCGCCCGAGGTGCGCGAGCCCCGCGTAGTGTCCGATGTGCGCGTGCGTGATGAAGATCCCGGCGAGCGCGAAGCCCGGATGGAGCTCGTGCACCTGCCGCAGTTGTCTCGGGAAGTCGGGCGTGGCCTCGACCAACCAGAATCGGCGGCGCTCGGGGTCGACGAGCGCGAGGCACGTCACGCGATGGCCGAGCCGCGGGTCCTCGCACGCGTCAGCGCAGCACGCCGCTTCGCAACCCGCCTGCGGGTGGCCGCCGTCCTGCGCGACGCCGAGCACGAGGAGGTGAGGGCCGTCCGCGCTTCCCGCGGCGACCGATCGGCAGGCCGCGAGGAAGAGGACGAGGAGCGCGAGGACCTTCGACATCGCGGGCGAGTAGAGAACGGAGCGCGACCGCGCGCAAGCCGTGGCGCGCACGCCGTTCGCCGTGCATCATCGCGGCGTGGACGCGCTCCTCCTCGACGACGAACTCCAACGCCTCGCGCCGGTGTTCGACGCGCACGTCGACTCGCTCCAGCGCCAGCTCGATCTCGACCACGACCTCGGGACGCGGACGAACGGCCACCTCGACCTCGTGCGCGGGCGCGCGGGCGGGCTCGGCGCCGTCGTGCTCGTGAACTGGGTCGACCCGAAGTTCATCGCGGCCGAGCACGGCGGAGCACGCGCGCGCACGCTCGCGCTCCTGCGGCAGTTCCATGTGCTGCTCGCGCGGCACTCGGGCCAGCTCGCGTGGGCGGGGAACGGTGAACGGCTTCGCGCCGCGCGGGCTAGCGGTCGCATCGCAGGCATCCCCGGCATCGAGGGCGGCCACTCGATCGAGGAGCGCCTCGAGCACCTGCACGAGTTCTTCGAGCACGGCGTGCGCGTGATGACGCTCGTCTGGAACAACCACCTCCCATGGATCCGCTCGTGCCAGTCCGGCGCGGGCGCGGAGGTGCCCGAGGGATTGAACGCGTTCGGCCGAAGCGTGGTGCGCGCGATGAACGAGCTCGGCATGCTCGTCGACGTGTCGCACGCGGGCGTGCGTTCCTTCCACGACGTGCTCGAGACGAGCTCGAAGCCCGTGATCGCGAGCCATTCGGGCTGCAAGGCGCTCCACGGCCACCAACGCAACCTCGACGACGACCAACTGCGCGCGCTCGCCGCGCACGGCGGCGTCGTGGGCATCGTGTTCTGCACCGCGTTCCTGAAGGACGAGGCGCAGGCCGAGGACGCGCGGCTGCGCGAGACGCCCGAATACCAGTCGATCACGGGCGCGAACGACACCGACGTCTTCTTGAAGCAGGGGGAGTTCCTCCAGCGCGCGGCGAAGCCGCTCTCGATGGAGGTCGTGCTCGACCACGTCTGCCACGCGGTCGAGGTCGCGGGGATTTCCCATGTGGGATTGGGCTCCGACTACGACGGCATCGGCCGCACGCCGGAAGGGCTGGAGGACGCCACGTGCTACGGCCGGATCGCCGCGGGCCTCGCCGCGCGCGGCTTCGGTCGCGAGGACGTGCTGAAGATCCTCGGCGGCAACATGGAGCGCGTGTTCGCGCTCGCGACGGGCACGGGGACGCGCGCGGCGAAGCAGGCGCTCGCCCCGTTCGAGCCGGAACCCGTCGCGCCGCGCTGATCTCCGGCTCGACGAGCGGTGCGCGCGTTCGAGGTCGCGGTTTCCCCACTTCCCGATCCGGCGTTTTCGCCTCGTGAAAAAAGAAACGAGATCGGTCGATGCCCGATCGTCACCTCGCGCGTCGTGCCGATACCCGCGCCGTTGCGCGGACAAGCGAGGTCCAATGCGTTTCGATTTCGGTTCCGTGGACGACGTCGAGTCGTTCGTTTCCGTACCCCAAGGCGTTCACAACTGCCGCATCGCGGAGGTCCGCGACGGTCGCTCCCGCGACGGCTCCGTGCGGTGGAGTTTCCGGCTCGAGGTGCTCGACGGCGACTACGCCGGACGCACCGCGGCGTGGGACTCCGTCACGTGGAGCGAGCGCGGCGTCTACCGCGTGAAGAAGCTCTTCACGGCGCTGGGTCTCGATGTGCGCGGCGAGCTCGAAATCGAGCCGAACGACCTCGTCGACCTGCAGGTGCGCGTGAAGGTCGAGCCCGAGGAGCGCGAGGATCCGCTCACCGGCCGCAAGCAGGTGCGCATGCGCGTGCCCTACCTCGGCTATGCGCCGATCGAACGCTCCGAGAAACCCGTATCGGAGGACGAATCGCTCGCGCCCGTTGACGGGTGGGGCGCGCGGCGCGAATCTCAGCCGCGTGAAACGACGCCGGTCGACGACGAGGAAGGCTTCGCGTTCTGACGCGAGCGGGGACGCCGAGCTCGTGCGCCTCGCGCGCGCAGCGCTGCGCCGCGCGCACAGCCCGTACTCGGGCGTGCGCGTGGGCGCGGCGTTGCGGGCGACGGACGGGACGGTCTTCACCGGCTGCAACGTCGAGAACGCGAGCTACGGCCTCACGCTGTGCGCCGAGCGCGTCGCCGTGAGCAAAGCCGTGTCGGAAGGCGCCACCGAGTTCACCACGATCGCGATCGCGTCGAACAAGACGCCCGCGGCCGCGAAGCAGGGGACGAAGGCGCTCATGCCGTGCGGCGCCTGCCGCCAGACCCTGCACGAGTTCGCGCCGAACCTGCGCGTCCTCGTCGCGGGTCCGCGGGGCTCCGTGCGCGCGACCACGCTCCCGAAGCTGCTGCCGCACGCGTTCGGTCCGCGCGATCTGCGCTGATCGCTGAGGTTTTCGTCCGCATTCGGCCGCGTACACTCTCGACCCGCGCGTTCGCGCGCACGTCCGCATGAGCAAGCAGTCCACCGCCGCCCGGCGCGCCGCCGAGCTCCGCGCCGAGCTCCGCCGTCACGACCGGCTCTACTACGTCGAGGGGCAGCCCGAGGTCTCCGACGCGGAGTACGACGCGCTCTTCGCCGAGCTGAAAGCGCTGGAGGCCGCGCATCCCGAGCTCACGACGCCCGACAGCCCGACGCAGCGCGTCGGAGCACCGCTCCCCGAGGGCGCGGGCTTCGCGACGGTCGCGCACAAGGTGCCGATGCTGTCGATCGACAGCCTCTTCTCGAACGACGAAGTGCGCGAGTTCGAGGCGCGCATCCTGCGCTTCCTCAAGCTCGAGGACGCCGACCTCGAATGGGTCGTCGAGCCCAAGTTCGACGGCGTGAGCGCGGCACTCGTCTACGCGGACGGGAAGCTCGTCCAAGGCCTCAACCGCGGCGACGGCGAGCGCGGCGAGGACATCACGCAGAACCTGCGCACGGTGCGCAACCTGCCGCTCGCGCTCGACGGGTCGCGTCGGCCTGTTCCAGCGCGCCTCGAGGTGCGCGGCGAGGTCTTGATCGCGCGCGACCGCTTCGCGAAGTTCAACGCGGAGCGTGCGCAGCAGGGCCTCGACACGTTCGCGAACCCGCGCAACACGGTCGCTGGAGCGCTGCGGCGCAACGCTCCGGCCGAGGTCGCGCGCTACCCGCTCGAGTTCCCCTTCTGGTCGTCGCCGGGGCTCGAAGTCGAGGACTTCGCGACACAGGCCGAGGTCTCGCAGGCCCTGCGCGACTGGGGCTTTCCCGATTCCGGGCATGCGCGCCTCGTGCGCGGCATCGACGCGTGCATCGCGTACCACGACGAGCTCGAAGCGCGGCGCGAGACGATCCCGTTCGACATGGACGGCGTCGTCGCGAAGTTGAACCGGCTCGACCTGCGCGCGCGCTTGGGCACGACGTCGCGGGCCACGCGCTGGCAGTACGCGCATAAGTTTGCTGCGGTCGAAGTCTCCACGGTGCTGCGCGCGATCGAGACGATGGTCGGCAACGCCGGTCGCCTGACGCCGCGCGCCCACGTCGATCCCGTCGAGGTCGGCGGCGTCACGGTGCGCCACGCGACGCTGCACAACGCCGACTACGTCGCGAGCCTCGGCGTGAAGATCGGCGACCGCGTGTTCCTGCGGCGCGCCGGCGACGTCATCCCGCAGATCCTCGGCGTCGCGAAGGCGGCCGAGGGCAACGCGCCGAAGGACTGGGACGCGAGCGTGCCCGCGGAGCTCCTCGAGACCGGCGCGGACGCGCCGAACGTGCGCTTCGGCGTCGCCTGGCGCTGGCGCGAGACGTGGAGCGTGCCCGAGCGCTGCCCCGCGTGCTCGGGAGCCGTCGTGCCGGAAGGCAAGTACTGGCGCTGCGCGAACGCCGCGTGCCCGCCGCAACTCGTCGGGCGCACGCTGATCCTGGTCGGCGGCGACGCGTTCGAGATCGAAGGGCTCGGCGAGAAGCAGATCGCTCAGCTCTACGACGCCGGGCTCCTGCGCGCTCCGACGGACGTCTTCCACCTCGACCGCGACCCCGCGACGCGCACGCAGCTGCTCGCGCTCGACCGCTGGGGCGCGAAGAGCGTCGACAACCTCTTCGCCGAGCTCGAAGCGCACCGCCGCGTGCCGCTCGCGCGCTTCCTCGTGGCGCTCGCGATCCCCGAGGTCGGCCCGTCGACGGCGCGCCTTCTCGCGAACCACTTCCACGGGCTCGACGAGCTCGGCAAGGCGACGCTAGCCGAGCTCCAGCACGTCGACGGCATCGGACCCGAGGTCGCGGCGCGCGTCGTCGGTTGGTTCGCGGAGCCCGTGAACCGCGCCTCGCACGCGCGCCTCCTCGACGGCCGCGTCGAGATCGCGGCGCCCGCGGCGGCGACGGGCTCGGGGTACTTCCCGGGCAAGACGGTCGTGATCACGGGCACGCTC
>JACRIO010000223.1 GCA_016220035.1 Planctomycetota bacterium
CGGCGCCGGCGTCGTGACCAAGATCATCAAGTGAAACCAGGCGGCCGGTCGGAGCGCGTTGAACGCGCGGTCCGACCGCGTCGCGCACAACGCAGCGTGGCGCGCGCCACGCTCACCCCCGAGAGCGGCGCTCCTTGCCGCGCGAGCCCATGAAGATCAAGGAACGCTACATCTTCCTCGAGTGCACGACGTGTTCCAACCGGAACTACACGACGCACAAGCGACTGAAGGCGACCTACAAGCTGGAGAAGAAGAAGTACTGCCCGTTCTGCCGCAAGCACACGGGACACAAGGAAAAGAAGCTCTGACCCGCTCGCGCGGGTCGCGGATCGGGCGCCGACGGCGCCCAGGTTCGCGGCGCGCGCGCAGGGCGAGTGCTGTGCAGACGAGGACGAGGACGCGACGCCCAGAGTTGGGCGTCCATGGACGCCAGGACGGAAGAGGAACGACGAGATGGCCTACAAACCGGAGCAAGGACGCATCGCGCGGACAGCGGCGTTTTGGTCGCTGGCTCTGCTGCTGGTCTACGGCAGCCTCTCGCTGAACGAGTCGCTCGACTCCTTCTTCCACGACCCGATGGGCATCCCGTTCGGCGCCACGAAGGACGCGAACGGCCACGATGTCGGCGGAGCGCTCGTCCCGATCCTCTCCTGGAAGTTCACGCCCGCGCTGATCTTCTCCGCGCTCTTCTGCATGGGGGTGCTCTACGCGCTCTACCGCTACCTCGAGCGCCCCAAGATCGCAGACCTCCTCATCGAGACCGAGAGCGAACTGCGCAAGGTCACGTGGCCGACGATGAACGAAGCGGTGAACTCCTCGCTCGTCGTCATCGTGTGCGTCGTGTTCCTCATGTCCTTCCTCGCCGGCGCGGACTGGGTCCTCGGTCGGTGGGTGAACTGGATCCTGCTCGGAGGTGGCTGAAATGGTCGCCATGAAGTGGTTCTTCATCCGCTGCCAGTCCGGGCGCGAGGACTCGATCGCCAAGAACACGCTCGCCCGGCTGAAGATGGCCGGCGTGCAGGACCTCGTTCCGCAGGTGCTCGTGCCCTTCGAGCGCGTCACCGACCTCAAGAACGGCAAGAAGCGCACGGTCAACAAGAAGCTCTACCCGGGCTACTTGATGGTGCAGGCCGATCTCGACGACGCGACCGATCCGCGCATCGTCAAGGCGCGCAACACGCTGCGCGAGGTCGACGGCCTGCGCGAGTTCCTCGGGCCGATGGGCATGCCCACGCCGCTGTCCGACGCCGAAGTGCAGGCCATCCTGTCGCGCATGTCCGACTCCGAGTCGCGACCGCAGGTCACGATCGGCCTGCACAAGGGCGACATGGTCAAGATCAAGTCCGGGGCGTTCGACGGCTTCGACGGCGTCGTCGAGGAAGTCAACCCGGAGAAGGGCACCGTGAAGGTGATCGTGACGATCTTCGGTCGTCCGACGCCGGTCGAGTTGGAGTACTGGGAGGTCGAGAAGATCTGACCTCCATCTGCCCGGGAGAGCGGTGTCCCCGCTCGCCGGACCGGGCCTCATCGAGAGCGAGCAAACATGGCCAAGGAAGTCACAGGCAAGATCAAGCTGCAATGCCCGGGCGGGCAAGCCACGCCCGCGCCGCCGGTCGGACCCGCGCTGGGTTCGCACGGCGTCAACATCGCGGCCTTCGTGAAGCAATTCAACGAAGCCACGCGCGGCGACATGGGCTTGATCATCCCGGTCGAGATCACGGTCTACAAGGACCGCACTTTCGACTTCATCCTCAAGTCGCCGCCCGCGTCGGTGCTCTTGAAGCGCGCGGCGAAGATCGAGCGCGCCTCGGGCGCCGTCGGTCACGAGCCGCACGTCGGCAAGGTGACGCGCGCGCAGGTCGAGGAGATCGCGAAGATGAAGATGAAGGACCTCAACTGTCGCGACGTCGCTGCCGCGATGCGCATCGTCGAGGGCACCGCGCGCTCCTCCGGCATCAAGGTCGAGGGCTGAGCCATGGTGAAACACAGCAAGCGCTATCTCGCGGCCGCGGCCAAGGTGGACAAGGAGAAGGTCTACCCGCCGGCGGACGCCCTCAAGCTCATCAAGAGCCTGCCGCACGCCAAGTTCGACGAGTCGATCGAGATCGCGATCAAGCTCGGCATCGACCCCAAGAAGACCGATCAGCTCGTGCGCGGCGCCGTGTCGCTGCCCAAGGGCCTCGGGAAGACGATCAAAGTGATCGTGTTCTCGGAAGGTGACAAGGCGAAGGCCGCGAAGGAGGCCGGCGCCGACGAGGTCGGGTCCGCGGAGCTCGCGGAGAAGATCCTCGGCGGCTGGACCGACTTCGACATCGTCATCACGAGCCCTGACATGATGAAGCACGTCGGCAAGCTCGGTAAGGTGCTCGGGCCGCAGGGCAAGATGCCCTCGCCGAAGTCCGGCACGGTGACCCCCGATGTCGCGGCCGCGGTCAAGGAATTCAAGGCTGGCAAGGTCGAGTTCCGCACCGACGCCGGCGGCAACGTCCACGCGCTGCTGGGCAAGCGCTCGTTCGCCGTGGAGGACCTGCAGGCGAACCTCCAGGCCTTCATGGATCACCTGTCCAACCTGCGCTCGCCCGCCGTCAAGGGCGAGTTCTTCCGCAAGATCTCGATCTCGACGACCATGGGCCCGGGCGTTCAGATCCACTGGGAGGTGGCGCATGCCTAATCTGGTCAATCGTCTGGTCGTCCGTGAACTCCAGAACGACCTCGGCAAGGCCGAGGGCATGGTGATCGTCAGCTTCGGCGGACTCACCGTGAAGGAGAGCGAGGCGCTGCGCAACCAGCTGGCGAAGAAGGGCGCGGGCCTGACGCTCGTGCGCAACTCGCTCGCGCGGGTCGTGCTCGCCGAGCGCGGCTTCGAGCTCGGCGACGCCGTGCTCACCGGCAACACCGCGATCGCCTTCGGCGACACGGAGTCCGCGATCCATGCCTCCAAGATCTTCCAGACCCCCGAGGTCAAGAAGGCCGGCAAGGTCAAGATCCGCGCGGCCGTGCTCGAAGGCCGGCTGCTCGGCGCTCAGGACGCGATCGGTCTCGCGGACGTGCCCGACAAGAAGACGCTCCACGCGAATCTCGTCAGCCTGCTGATCTCCGGACCGCGCAGCCTCGCGATGCTCGTCAACGCCGTTCCCGCCGGCCAGGCGCGCTTGCTCCAGGCCCGCGCCGATCAGCTCGAAGCCACGGGCGGCGGAGCGCCCGCGGCCTGATTCCAAGCCTGCCTTCGCTCGGACGCGGCGCACACCGCGGCCGGCGAGGGGAGGCAACCCCTGTCCATCCGCCCCACGAACCGAACCGTCTCGGGGGCGGCCCTCCCAAGCGAATCCAACCTCCTTTTCATCCGTACGAAGGGTACTTCCATGTCGAATACGATCGAGCTCGAGCCGGAGCTCCAAGCCATTGCCACCAAGCTGGACGGCCTGACGCTCCTCCAAGCGTCCAAGCTGGTCAAGTTCCTCGAAGGTCACTGGGGCGTCAGCGCCGCGGCCCCGGTCGCCGTCGCCGCGGCTGGTGGCGGAGCCGCCGCGGCCCCCGCCGCCGAGGAAAAGACCTCCTTCGACGTCATCCTCGAGGCCGTTGCCGACGCCGCGAAGAAGATCTCGGTCATCAAGGAGGTCCGCGCGATCTCCGGCCTGGGTCTCGCCGAGGCGAAGGCCTTGGTCGACGGCGCCCCGAAGCCCGTCAAGACCGGCGTCAGCAAGGACGAGGCGAACGCGATGAAGAAGCAGCTGGAAGACGCGGGCGGCAAGGTCAAGCTGGCCTGAGCTCACCCGTCCCCCGCTCCTTCCCTTACAGGCGTACGGTCCCGGGGGGCTTGCAAGTCAGGCCTCCTCGGGAGATCGTATGGGCTCGCGTCCGTCCGGTCCGCTTCGCATCCAGGCACGCCCCATCGTCCTCCGCACCCCGCAATCGTCCGCGTTCCGCCGCGCCGAGGCGCTTCCGTCACGAGAGTTTCTCTCGCGAGGAATCCCTGCCTCCGTCGCGGTCGGTTCGTCGGCGCACTGAGGGGCGGTGGATCGTGAGGGTGCCGCACCGGTCGTGACCGGTCGCTCGGATTCGAGGACGCCACCCCCGCACGCGCCGCGCACGCTCCCCCCGAGCTCCACTCCACGCCCCGTCGCACCGCGCGATGGGGTTCCGACCTCGCCCGCGCCCGCGGGTGCACTCTCTCCACCGTACTCCGCCGCTCTCGCACTGCATCGATGGACGCGCAGCGTTCGTCGCGGCAGCGCCAGCCAGAACCCCAGCCCGTTCCACGTGCTCCACGGCCCTGCCGGGATCCTCGATTGCGATCCGGCGCCGTGAGCCGCGCGACAGCCTCCGATGACTCACCAAAAGCTCCCCGTGCGGAAGTTCGGCCGCTATCCGGCCATCGTCGAGCTGCCCAACCTGGTCGAGATCCAGACCGAGGCCTACCAGAGCTTCCTGGCCGCGGACAAGCCGCAGTCCAGCCGCGAAGTGCAGGGCCTCGAGGCGCTCTTGCGTGAGGTGTTCCCGATCTACTCGTACGACAAGACGATGTGCCTCGAGTACGTCGGGTACGAGCTCGGACGCCCGCGCTACACGATCGACGAGTGCCGCAAGCTGCGGCTCACGTTCGGCTATCCCTTCAAGGTGCGCCTGCGCCTGATCAAGCCCGAGCCGATCGAGGAAGAGGTGTACCTCGGCGAGATCCCGATCATGGTCGGGGGTGGCGAGTTCATCATCAACGGCTCCGAGCGCGTCATCGTCAGCCAGCTCCACCGCTCGCCGGGCGTCGACTTCTCGTTCGACCAGTCGACCGCGGGCGACAACCGCAAGCTCCACAACTGCTGGATCATCCCCGAGCGCGGCTCGTGGGTGGAGATCAACGTCACCAAGAAGGACACGCTCTCGGTCAGGATCGACCAGTCGGGCAAGTTCTCGGCGGTGACGCTCCTGCGCGCCTTGTCCGACAAGCTCTCGACCGACCGCGACCTCCTGCGCCGCTTCTACCCGACGGAAATCGTCAAGAAGGGCAAGAGCCAGACGCAGAACGCCTTCGCGAAGGCGATCACGGACAAGATCGCGGTCGGCGACATCGTCGCGCTCAAGACCGGCGAAGTGCTCGTGCCCTCGGGCATGCCCATCCCCGAAACCGCTGCGCTCGAGATCGCCGCTGGCGATCTGGCCGAGGTCGAGGTCATCGACCAGGACCCGCAGCAGATGGACATGCTGATCATCAACTCGCTGCACGAGGACCAGACGAAGAGCCACGAGGACGCGCTCCTGCGCATCTACTCGCGACTGCGTCCCGGCAACCCGGTGCAGCTCGAGAAGGCGCGCGAGCTCTTCCACGAGAAGTTCTTCGACACGCAGCGCTACCGTCTCGGTCGCGTCGGCCGCTTCCGCTTGAATCGCAAGTTCAAGCAGGAGATCAGCGAGGACATCCAGGTCCTGCAGGCCGAGGACTTCGTCAACGCGATCAAGTACATCATCGATCTGCGCAACCCCGCCGGGAAGGGCGAGATCGACGACATCGACAACCTCGGCAACCGCCGGGTGCGCACGATCGCCGAGCTCGCGGCCGACGAGTTCAGGAAGGGCCTGCTCAAGCTGCGCCGCACGGCGCAGGAGCGCATGAACCTCGAGAACCCCGAGACGGTCAGCCCGCGCACGCTGATCAACTCGAAGACGTTCTCCAGCGCGGTCGAGTACTTCTTCGGCCGCAGCGAGCTGTCGCAGGTCGTCGACCAGGCGAACCCGTTGTCGCAGCTCGCGCACGAGCGGCGGCTCTCCGCGCTGGGACCGGGAGGTCTCAACCGCAAGCGCGCCGGCTTCGACGTGCGCGACGTGCACCTCTCGCACTACGGCCGCCTGTGCCCGATCGAGACGCCGGAAGGCTCGAACATCGGCCTCATCAGCTCGCTCGCGCTCTACTCGCGCATCGACGCGTACGGATTCCTCACGACGCCGTACCGCAAGGTGCGGAACGGGAAGCTGACGAACGACGTCGTCTTCCTGCGCGCCGACGAGGAAACCGGGCTCGTGATGTCGCCCGCCGACCTCGCGCTCGACGACAAGGGCAACCTCGTCGGCGAACGCGTCCTCGCGCGGCGCGATGGCGACAACATCGAGTGCCTGCCGAACGAGGTCGACCTCGTCGACGTCGCGCCGAACCAGATCATCGGCGTTTCCGCGGCGCTCATCCCGTTCCTCGAGCACGACGACGCGAACCGCGCGTTGATGGGCTCGAACATGCAGCGCCAGGCCGTCCCGCTCCTGCGTCCGGAGATCCCGGTCGTCGGCACGGGCATGGAGGGCGTCGTCGCGCGCAACTCGAACTTCCCGATCTTCGCGGAGAAGGACGGCACCGTCCGCTTCGTCGACAGCAAGCGCATCATCGTCGACGAGGTCGAGTACCCGCTGACGAAGTTCCAGAAGCTGAACGAACGCACGACGCAGAACCACCGCCCCGTGATCAAGGAAGGCGACGAGGTCAAGAAGGGCCAGCTGCTCGCCGACGGTGCTTCGACGTGCGCGGGCGAGCTCTCGCTCGGCAAGAACCTGCTCGTCGCCTTCATGCCGTGGGACGGCTACAACTACGAGGACGCGATCCTCGTCAGCGAACGGCTGATGCACGACGACACGTTCACCTCGATCCACATCGAGGAGTACGAGGTCGAGATCCGCGAGACGAAGCTCGGCAAGGAGGAGTTCACGCGCGACATCCCCAACGTCGGGGAGAAGGCGCTGTCCAACCTCGACGACTCCGGCATCGTCCGCATCGGCACGTTCGTCGAGGCCGGCGACATCCTCGTCGGCAAGGTCGCGCCGAAGTCGAAGAGCGAGCTGACGCCCGAGGAGAAGCTGCTCCACGCGATCTTCGGCAAGGCCGGCGTCGACGTGAAGAACGCGTCCCTGACCATGCCTCCGGGCACGCGCGGCGTCGTGATCGACGCGCAGAAGTTCAGCCGCCGCGTCAACTTGACCGACGCCGAGCGCACGAAGGCGCTCGCGGTCATCCGTGACGCGGAGAAGGACTTCCTCAAGGCGCTGCGCGACTTCACGGCCGCGATGCTCAAGGAAGTGAAGCAGGTGCTTGGCGGCGACGTCACCGACGACCTGACCGGCAAGCCGATCGCCGTCGACGACACGGCGACCTACGACGAGCTGCGCCGCGTGCGCCTGCTCTGCCTGCAGTCGGCCGAGAACTTTCCCGCGAAGGAGAAGCGCGACAAGGCGCTCATCGCGATCAACGACTACCAGTCGCGCATCGACAACAAGGAGACGGAGAAGAACAAGATCGTCAACCGCCTCTCGCGCGGGGACGAGCTGCCCACGGGCGTGCTCGAGATGGTCAAGGTCTACGTCTCGACCAAGCGCCGCATCTCGGTCGGTGACAAGATGGAC
>JACRIO010000232.1 GCA_016220035.1 Planctomycetota bacterium
AAAATTGCTCTGGCACGGTATTCACCGTACTCCCGGTCGACCCGAAGGAGCTCGTAGACTGGCGCCCATGCGCCACATCCTATTGCTCGTGCTCGTCCTCGCCGGCTGCCGCACCGTCGGATGGGACGGGAAGGTCGAACGCTGGGGCTCGATGCGCGAGGTCATGCACGACGGCCGCACGGAGGGACGCGTGCTCGTCTTCTCCGCGGCGCACGGGCCCGACACCGTGGGGATCGGCGCGCTCGCGGAGCTCGCGGGCGAGGTCTCGATCGTCGACGGCGCGACCTGGATCACGCGCTCGACCGCGTCGGGGAAGCTCGCGACGTCGCAGGGCGCGGCGGCGGACGCGAAGGCGGCGCTGCTCGTGACGGCGAGCGTGCCTGAGTGGGTCGAGCTCCCCGTCGATCGCGACATCGCCCTCGACGACGTCCCCGAGTGGGCCGGGTTCGCCGGGCGCGAATGGAGCGTCGCGCCGTTCGTCGTGCGCGGAAAGCTGCTCGACCTCGAGACGCACGTGCTCCACGGAGCGTGCCCCTACGCGGGCGACGTGCCGACCGACCGCGAGCCCGTGCGGCGCAAGGCCGCGTTCGCGTTCGGGACGTTGGTGGGCTTCTGGGCGCGCGACGGCGCGGGGACGATCACGCACGCGGGTCAGAACGTGCACGCGCACGCGCTCGTTCGGGGCGAGGAGAGCTACACGGCGCACGTCGACCGCGTCCGCATCGGCGCGGGTTCCGTGCTGCTCGTGCCGCGCGACCGCGAGCGCGTGAGCCCGTCGCACAGCGTGTCGCGGACGTATTGAGGCCGCATGGGACGCCGCGCGCTCGACCGCCTCGATCGCGGAGCCGGAGTGTGAGCTACCTCGCCTGGCTCGCGGTCCTCTCGCTCGCGGCGGTGATCGCCGAACGGCTCCGCCCCGCGCGGCGCGGCCAGCGCGTGCTGCGTCCGGAGCTCCACACCGACCTCGTCTACGTGCTGTTCAACGGCCACGTCTGGGCCGTGCTCACCGGCGGGATCACCGGTGCGTGCGCGCTGTGGACACGTTCCGCGCTCGACGCCGTCGGCCTGCTGCCCGCACGGGGAATCCTCGACGGCGTCCCGTTCGCCGCGCAGCTCGTAGCGTTCCTCGTCGCGAGCGACTTCCTCCAGTGGTGCGTGCACCGGCTCCTGCACCGCGTCCCCTTCCTGTGGGCGTTCCACAAGGTGCACCACTCGGCCCGCGCGATGGACTGGGCCGTGAACTTCCGCTTCCACTGGATGGAGCTCGTGGTCTACCGCTCGCTCCTCTACGTGCCGCTGCTCTGGCTCGGCGGCGACGGCGCGCCGCTCTTCGCCGTCGCCGTGTTCGCGACGGCGTGGGGCCATCTGAACCACGCGAACGTCGCGCTCGACCTCGGACCGCTCGCCTACGTCTTCAACTCTCCGCGCATGCACCTCTGGCACCACGACGCGTCGAGCGAAGGCGGCGTCGCGAAGAACTTCGGCATCGTGCTCTCCGCCTGGGACTGGATCTTCCGCACCGCGTACTGGCCGCGCGAGCGCGCTCCGGAGCGCATCGGGTATCCGGACGACCAAGAGATGCCGTCCGGCGCGCTGCGGCAGGAGCTCTTCCCGCTGACGCGCGTCCCGCGGGCCGAGCACCACTCGCCGTAGGTCGATCGGCGCATTCAACCGCGCTCACTTGCCCACTGCGGCCCGCTGATCGAACCCGCTCGGGGAGCGATCCTGTAGTCGGCTCCATCGAGGAGGTTTCCATGCGACCCCGTTTCCGTCACGTCGCGTTCTCGATCCTCGGACTCGCAGTGCTGGCGCAGCTCGTCCCCTACGGTCGGCGCCACTCGAACCCGCCGATCGTCGCCGAGCCGGCCTGGGACACGCGCACGACGCGCGACCTCGCGGTCACCGCGTGCTTCGACTGCCACAGCAACCAGACGCATTGGCCCTGGTACTCGCACGTCGCGCCATTTTCCTGGCTCGTGCAGCGCGACGTCGACCGCGGGCGCGCCGCGCTCAACTTCTCCGAGTGGCACCAGCGGCCCTCGAAGGCCGTGGACGCGCTGCCCACGCTGTGCGAGGGCGCGATGCCGCCCGCGCCGTATCGGCGCACGCACGCGCTCGCGCGACTGACGTTGCGCGAAAAGGAGCTCCTCTACGACGGCTTCGCGCGCACGCTCAGCGGCGTGAACGAGTTCCAGGCGTCCGAGCCCGCGCTCCACCCGGAACCGGGCGACGGCGGTTCCGGGCGCGGCGGTTTCTAGGTCGGCCCACCGCGTTCACGACGCGCGCTTCTCGCGCTCTTCCGCGCCCAACGCGCGGCGCAAGCGATCGCCGAGGCACGTCGCGAGACCGCCATCGCCTGCGGTGCGCGCGCGCTCGTGGAAGCTGAGCAGGTTCTCGGCTTCGTCGGGTTGGATGCGTCGGCCGTCCTCGTGCAGGAGCGACAGCGCCATGCGCTCGCGCTCGGGATCGAGCTCGATCACGCGCACGGACACGCTCGCTCCCGGCGCCACGACGGCGCGCAACGCCTGGCCCGGCGCGAGCCCGGCCTGCCCGATCGGGAGCAGACCCTCGACGCCGTCGCGCACCGACACGAACGCGCCGAACTCCACGAGGCGCGTCACGCGTCCCGCGACGATCTGGCCCGCGTACATCGCGCTCTCGACGAAGCTCCACGGGCTCGCCTGCATCTGCTTCAGGCCGAGGCCGATCTTCTTGCCGCCCTGTTTGATGTGGAGGACGCGCAGATCGAGGATCTGGCCGAGCTTCACGAGCTGCGCGGCGTCCTCGAAGCGCTCGTGGGACAGGTTGGACACGTGCACGAGGCCCGTGAGCCCCTTCCCGAACGCGACGAAGGCTCCGTAGGGCTCAACCCGCGTCACGCGGCCCTGCACGACGTCGCCGGGCTTGAGCGCGCCGACCATGCGCTGGTGCTCACTGGTGCGCTCGCGCTGGAGCACGAGCTTGCGCGACACGACCGCGCGCTGGCGCTGGGCGTCGACCTCGAGCACTTCGCAGGCGAGGTGCTTGCCGACGAGCACCTTGGGGTCTTCGTTGCGCTCGACGCCCGTGTGCGACTTCGGGAGGAAGGCGTGCAGGGGGCCGATCTTGACCTCGAGACCGCCGTGCGCGACGCGCACGACGTGCGCCTGGACGACGGAGCCGACCTCCATCTGCTCCCACGTCACGAGCGCCTTCTGCTGCGCGAGTTGGAGCGCCCACAGGCCCTCTTCCTGGCCGCGCAGCGTGAACTCGAAGACGTCGCCGACCGCGGGCTTCGTCTCGAAGGCCTTGACGTCGATGACGCCCTGCATGCGCGGGCCGAGCTCGACGAACACGTCGCGCCCGTGGACGCCGACCACGGCGCCTTTCCACACCTTCAGCGTGTGCGCGCCGTGATGTGGCGCGGAGGACTCTCCTGGGCCGGAAGCGAACGCAGGCTCGTCGGAACCACGGTGGGGCCGGGGACGCAGGTCCATGGGTGTTCCTCCGCTCGAAGCATAGCGCGGCGATGAGCGGTTGGTAGCGAGCGACCGGACACGCCGGCTCCACGGTGCCGGGCTTCCGTTGAACGGACGCCCTACGCCCGGATCCGCAGAGCGGCCGGGAACGAGCGCGAAGACGCAGGCGTGGCGGACGCGCGCGGAGCTCCTTCCCCGTCCGCTTGACATCGGTCAAGGCGCCGATCGCTCGAACGCTCGATGCTTCGCGCAGGAACACGATGCGCGGCGCTCGAAGCGCCCCGCGACCTTCACCCGAAAGCGAACCATGAAGTCCTTCTTCCAGAAGCTGTCGATCGGCCAGGTCCTGGTGGCCTGCGTAGTGATCGGTTTCAGCGTCCTCCTCTTCGGCGGGTACGCGATGTACCAGAGCAAGGCCCCCATCCCGCGCGAGACGCGCGCCGACGACGGCACGGTGCTCTTCACCGCGGCGGAGATCCAGGGCGGCCAAGCCGTCTACCAGAAGTACGGCCTCATGGATTGGGGCTCGGTGCTCGGACACGGCACGTACTACGGCCCCGACTTCACCGCTGAGACGCTGCACCGACGCGTCGAGCACCTGCGCGAGGAGTGCGCGAAGGAGCGCGGCGTCGCAGACTACGCCACGCTCTCCGACGACGCGCGCGCCGCGGTCGACGCGTCCGTCCAGCGCGACGTGCGCACGAACCGCTACGACCCGGCGAGCGGTGTGCTCGCGGTCTCGCGCGGAGAAGCGCAGGCATTCCGCGCCATCGAGGAGCAACTGCGCGCGCGCTTCACGCACGGCGAGCCCGACCGCGCGCTCCCCGCGAACCTGATCCGCGAGGAGCACCTGCCGAAGCAGCGCGAGTGGATCGCGAGCTCGGACCAGATCCACCAGGTGAGCGCCTTCTTCTGGTGGACGGCGTGGCTCGCCGCCGCGGAGCGCGCGTCCGGCAGCCCGAGCTACACGAACAACTGGCCTTTCGACGCCGCCGCGGGCAACACGATCCCGGCGAGCGCGACCCTGTGGTCGGGCGTGTCCGTCGCGCTGCTGGTGCTCGTGCTCGCGGTCATCGTCTTCGCGTGGCACCGCGGACGCTTCGTCATGGACGACGCATATGCGGCGGGCCAGTTCCCGAAGACGAAGCTGTCGCTGATCCCAGTGCACGCGAGCCAGCGCAAGACGATCAAGTACTTCGTGATCGCCGGCGTGCTCTTCCTCGTGCAGTCGCTGCTCGGTGGCTACCTCGCCCACTACTACGTCGAGGGCGGCGGCTTCTACGGCCTCGACCTCGGCACGTGGCTGCCGTTCACCGTCGCGAAGACGTGGCACCTGCAGCTTGCGATCTTCTGGATCGCGACGGCATGGCTCGGGCTCGGCCTCTACGTCGCGCCCGCGATCGGCGGCGGCGATCCGAAGCACCAGGGACTCCTGGTCGACGTGCTCTTCGGCGCCGTCGTGCTGGTCGCTGTCGGCTCGCTCGCGGGCGAGTACCTCGGCGTCACGGGCAAGCTCGGCGACCTGTGGTGGCTGTTCGGCCACTCGGGGTGGGAGCTGATCGAGCTAGGCTACGTGTGGAAGATCCTGCTCGCGATCGGCTTCGGCCTGTGGCTGTTCCTCGTGTACCGCGCCGTGCGCGGCGCCGTGCGCGAAGAGAAGCAGACGGAGCGCGTCGGCCTCGTGCAGCTCTTCCTGCTCAGCGCGATCGCGATCCCCGCGATGTTCGGCGCGGCGTTCCTGATCACGCCGGGCACGCACCTCACGATGTCCGACTACTGGCGCTGGTGGGTCATCCACCTGTGGGTCGAGGGCATGTTCGAGGTGTTCGCCGTCGTGGCGCTCGGCCTGCTCATGGTGAACATGGGCCTCGTCACGAAGAAGTCGGCGACGCGCGCGCTCAAGTTCCAGCTCGCGATCCTGCTCGGCAGCGGCATCATCGGCATCGGCCACCACTACTACTGGATCGGCGCGGGCCCGCTCTGGATCGCACTCGGCAGCGTGTTCAGCGCGCTCGAGGTCGTCCCGCTCACCCTGCTCGCGATCGAAGCCTACGACCAGTGGCGCGTCATGAAGGAGGCGGGGAGCGACTTCCCGTACCGACACGTGTTCGGCTTCCTGATGGCCGTCGCGTTCTGGAACCTGCTCGGCGCGGGCGTATTCGGCTTCCTGATCAACCTGCCGAACGTCGCGTACTTCGAGCACGGATCGTTCCTCACCGCGAACCACGGCCACGGAGCGACGATGGGCGTGTTCGGCATGCTCGCGATCGCGCTCTCGCTCTACTGCGTGCGCAACCTCGTCACGGAGAAGGGCTGGTCCGACCGGCTGTTCCGCATCGGCTTCTGGGGCCTGAACATCGGCCTGTTCGGCATGTGCGCGATCACGTTGTTCCCGGTCGGAGTCCTGCAGCTCCTCCACGCGCAGGAGCACGGCTTCTGGTCGGCGCGCAGCCTCGCGTTCTACCACGAGCCGCTCGTGCACACGCTCCTCTGGCTGCGCATGCTGCCCGATGCGGTGTTCATCGCGATCGGCGTGCTGCCGATCGTCAGCGGCCTGGTGCTCGCGGCGCGCCACGTGCGTCCGGTCGAGCCTGCGCCGGCCGCCGGGCGTCGCTCGGTCGTCGAGCCTGACGAGCCCGAACTCGCGCCGGCGCAGCCGGAGCTGGTCCTCCGCGATTCGGCCACCTGAGCCGGGAAGCGAGGAGGTGAAGGATGCGGCGCTCCGCGTGGGGCGCCGCGTTCGTTCGGCGGCGCGTGCGGCCCGCCGCCGAGTCAACCGTCCGCCGCGCCGTCCGCGAGCGCGACGAGCCGCTCGCCGCGGAGCACGCGCACGGTCGCGCGCTCCGATTCGATCCAGCCGTCCTCGTGCCAGCGCCGCAGGAGACGCGACAGCGTCTCGGGCGTCATCGCGAGGTGCGCGGCGAGCTCCTTCTTCGCGAGCGCGAGCTCGATCACGGACGTGCTGCCGTCCATCCGCGACGGTTGTCGTAGCAACCATCGCGCGAGCCGCTCCCCCGCCTGGATCGTCGACAGCTCCTCGACGCGCTCGACCAGCGCCACCAGCCGCATCGAGAGCGACGCGACCATTGCTGGGCCGAGGCGTTCGTCCTCCCGGAAGAGGCGCAGGAGCGGCTCGGGGCCGACTTCGAGCAACTCGGTGGGCGACTCCGTGGCCGCCGCGCTGACGGGATAGCGCCCGAACGTGAGCAGCGCGGCCTCCGCGAAGGTCGCTCCGGCGTGGAGGATGTTCACGACCTGCTCGCGGCCGTCGGGTTGCGAGCGGTAGAGTTTGACGCCGCCCGAACGCACGGCGAAGAACGCTCGGCAGGGGTCGCGCTCGAGGAACACGATCGCGCCGGCGTCGAGCGTGCGCAGCTTGCACCCACCTGCGATCGCGTCGACGAGATCCGCGGGCAGCGCGCGGAAGTGCGGGAGCTCCCGCAGCAACGGGCGGAGTTCAGTCGCGTCCATCGTGATCACAGGATCGCGCTCGAAGCTCGTCCGTCCAGCTCCACGGTGAAATTCGACAGCTCGCGGAAGCCGTCGAGGCCGTAACGTTTACGGCGCAGGCGAAGGATCGCTCCTACGCCCCCCGCACCCGCGGGGACGGCCGACGTGCGCATGGCCGGAGTTCGCATTCCGTGGGATGCATGAAGGTGAAAGCGCGCGGGAAAGGCTCGCGCCCGGAGCACCGGAACCCGAACGACCACGGACTCGCCCATGAATACGGCCTCGATCGCTGCTCAATCCCAAGCCCAATCGAACCTGCGCGCCCACACGGCGTCGGTGCGCACGTGGCTGGTCTCGACGCGCTGCGCGATCCTCGCGTGCGCCGCGATCTGGCTCGCCTACGGGTTCCGCGTCGGCGCCGACCTCGGGCCCTACCACATGTTCGAGGTCGTGTTCTTCACCGGCGCCGTCGTGCTCGTCACGGGCGTCGCGTGGCTCCTGCCGTTCCTCGGCGCGCTCCTCTGCATGGGTGCAAGCGTCGCGAGCTGGCTGTTCCTCGACACGACGCCGATCAACGCCTTGCTCGCCGTGCCGGCCTTCGTCCTCGCCTGCCTCCTGCTCCACCGCTGGCACGTGGAGCGCGACGCGCAGCCGGCCTGAGCCTTCGGAGTCGCTTCGACCACGGCGCCCGGGCCCGAAACGGTCCGGGCGCTTCGCTTTCGAAGGCCGGCGCCGCGAAACGCTCAAGTGTCCGCCGTACCAGGACGATGGTACGGCCGTGGACGAGCTCGTCTGGAACGTCGACCCGAACGCGGACGCGCCGCCCTCGAAGCAGCTCGTGCTGCGCGTGCTCGACGCGCTCGCTTCGGATCGGCTGGCCGCGGGGGCGCAGCTCCCTTCCGTACGCCAGCTCGCCGCGCGCGCGCTCGTGAACCCCAACACCGCCGCGCGGGCCTACCGCGACCTCGAGCAACTCGGCGTCGTGCGCGGGGCGAACGGCCTCGGCGTGTTCGCGACCGAGGCAGGGCCGCGGCTCGCGCGCGATCTGCGCCGACGTTCGACGCTCGATGCGTTCCGCGGCGCAGCGAGCGAGGCACTGCGCGCTGGGCATGCTCCATCGGAGCTCGTCACGGAGCTCTCGAAGCTCGCATCCAACGCCAAGAGACCGAGGAAGTCCGCATGAACTCCATCGTCACGCTCCAAGGACTCGTGAAGCGCTTCGGCGGCCGCTCCGTGCTCGATGGGATCGACCTCGAGCTCCCCGCGGGAACGACCACGGTGCTGCTCGGCGCGAACGGCGCGGGGAAGAGCACGCTCCTGCGCCTCCTGCTCGGCCTCGAGCGCGCGGACGAGGGGTCGATCCGGGTCGCGGGCCTCGATCCGTTCCACGCGGCGAGCGAGGTGCGTCGGCGCGTCGGCTACGTCCCCGATCAGCCGGACGTGTACGACTGGATGAGCCCGAAGGAGCTCTACGGCTTCCTCGCCCCGCAGTACCCGCGCTGGAGCCGCGAGCTCGAAGCGCGCTTGATCACGCGCCTCGAGATCCCCCACACGACGCGCTTCTCGGCGCTGTCGCGCGGCGAGGCCGCGAAGGCGATGCTCGTCGCGGCGATCGCGCCGCAGCCGGACTTGTACCTGTTCGACGAGGCGTTCAGCGGTCTCGATCCGCTCGTGCGCGACGAGGTGCTCGCGGCGTTCCTCGAGGAAGCGGTGCTCGATTCCCGCGCCGCGCTCGTCGTCACGCACGAGCTCGACGTCGCCGCGCGCATCGCGGACCGCGTCGCCGTGCTGAACGAAGGCCGCATCGCGGTGTGCGCGAGCATGGAGGAGCTCGGCGGCGGCGCCGACTCCGGCGCGCTTCCGCGCAAGCTGAAAGAACTGCTCGGCGACGTCCTGCTCGAAGGGAGCGCCGTCGCGTGAGCCACCTGCGCCTCTACCTGTGGAAGGAGTGGCGCGATCAGCGGGCGGGCCTCTCCGTCGGTCGCCCGCTCCCCTGACGCCGCTCACTCGGACTTGTACGCCGGGTCGAGCAGCTTGCGCAGCGCGCGCCATTCGAGCTCGCGCTCGTGGCCTTGGACCTCGCCGGCGAGGCCGTGCGTCGAGCGCGCGTAGAGCATGAGCTCGAAGTTCTGCTTGTTCGCCTTCTGGAGCTCCCACGTGAACTGGATCGCGTTCTGCACGTGCACGTTGTCGTCCATCGTGCCGTGCACGATCACGAGGTGGCCCGCGAGGTCCTTCGCGTTCTTGATCACGCTCGTGCGGTCGTAGCCCGCCTTGTTCTCTTGCGGGGTGCGCATGTAGCGCTCGGTGTAGATCGTGTCGTAGAGGCGCCAGTCGTACACGCCGGCGCCGGCGAGCCCGAGCGCGAACTTCGTGCTGTGGGTCAGCGCGTACGCGCTCATGAAGCCGCCGTAGCTCCAACCCTGGATCGCGACGCGCGCCGGATCGCCGCCGTGCTTCGCGCACACCCAGTCGACGGCGTCTTCCAGGTCCGCGAGCTCCTGCTCGCCGAGCCGTTGGTAGCAGGTGCCCGTTTCCCGGCGTCCGATCCCGCTCGCGCTGCGCACGTTGAGCTGGAGCACGACGAAGCCCTGCTGGCAGAGGAACTGGTGGAAGCTCGAAGGCCCCCAACTGTCGCGCACGGTCGGCGTGTCCGGGCCCGAATACGTCGGCAGGAACACGGGGTACTTCCGCGAGGCGTCGAACTCCGTCGGGAGCAGCATGCTGCCATCGAGCGCGAACCCGTCGCGCGCGGGGATCGACACGCGCTGCTTCTCCGCGAACGCGTACTTGGGAGCGTCACCCTTGCCGGCCTTCCACAGCTCGCGCAGCACCGTCCCGTCGTCGCCCGAGCACACGCGCATCGCGGGCGGCGCGCTCATCGACGACCAGCGGTCGAGGAACAGACTCGCGTCGGCGTTGAAGTCGACCGCGTGCGTGCCCGCGCCCTGCGTCAGGCGCGTGAAGTTCTTCCCGTCGAGGCCGACACGGTAGACGTTGCGATCGATCGCGCCGTCCTTCGTGCCTTCGATCCAGACGAGGCCGCGTTCCTCGTCGAGGCGCTCGATGCCGCGCACTTGCCATGCGCCCGACGTCACCGCGTTCACGAGCCGGCCCTGCGCGTCGTAACGGTAGAGGTGCGTGTAGCCGGTGCGCGCGCTCTGCCAGAGGAAGCCGCCGTCCTTCAGCCAGCGCGGCGCTTCGGGCCGATCGACCCACGTCTCGGACGACTCCTCGATCCACACGCGGCCCTTGCCCGTCCGCGGATCGACCGCGAAGAGCTTCGCCCACGTCTGGATGCGGTCCTGCAACGTCACGAGCAACGTCGCGCCGTCGGGCGTCCAGTCGACGCGCACGACGAGCAGGTCTTTCGGGAACGCGGCGAGATCGACAGGCACGACCTTCTGCGTCTTCGCGTCGGCGACGGAGAGGGTCGCGATCGGGTTCGGATCGCCGGCCTTCGGGTAGTTCGCCACCTCGACCTCGACCGAGCGCTCCTCGTCGAGGAAGCCCTTCGGCACGTGGTCCACGAGCGCGTAGTCCTTCACCGGCGACTCGTCGAGCGAGAGAAACGCGACGAGCGGCCCCTTCGGGCTCCACCAATGACCTTGGAAGTCGCCGCGTCCGTAGACCTCCTCCTGGTAGACCCAATCGAGGTAGCCGTGGAAGCGCTCGGGACCACCGTCGGTCGTGACGCGCCACTCCTTCTTGGTCGCGACGTCGAGCACGACGAGGTCGTTCCCGCGCACGAACGACGCGTAGGCACCGTCGCCGCTCGCATGCGCCTCGCGCGCGTCGCCGACCTCCGCGAGCACCTCCGTCTTCGGCTTCGTCACGCCGTCCGTCGCAGGCGTGAACGACAGCTTGCCGTCGCGAACCGACGCGCGCGCGGGCGCGGCCTTGCCGGGCGTATCGCTCTCCTTCGCCTTCTTCTGCGCTTCGCTCGCGGTCCCCGTGAGCGGGTCGATCCACTGCGCGGGATCGCGGCGCACCTCGACGTGCTTCCCGTCCCAGGCCCAGGTGGTCGCGGGCGCGTCCGACGTCCAGCTCACGGCCTTGCGCACGTCCTCGAACGTGAAGCGGAGCGGGGTCTGCGCGAGCGGGGCGAGGAGGAGGGCGAGGAGGGCGACGTTCATGGCGCGCTCACCCTACCCGTGCTCGCGCGCTGGCGAAACGGCGCGCGTCGCCGTCCGTGCAACGACTCGGTTCGGCCCGATCACGCGGCGTGCAGCGCGACGTCAGTCGTCCTTCCCGTGGCACTTCTTGAACTTCTTGCCGCTCCCGCACGAGCACGGATCGTTGCGCCCGAGCTTGGACGCACCGTGCACGAACGGATCCGAGCGCGCGGGAGCTTCCGGGACGTTCGCGCCTATCCTCACGATCGACTCGAACTCCTCGCACGCGGCGGGGAGGGCTTGGCGCACCTCGAACGCGTTCATCATCACGCGCGAAGCGGCGACGTGCTCCACGAACGCGTCGAGCACCTCGCGCACGCGCGCGGCGAGCGGATCCCTGCGCGCGAAACGGCCCGGGAGGAGCTGCACGACGAGCGCGCGCACGTCCTCGGCGTCGAGGAAGCGCGGCTCCTTCCCGAGGCGTTCGTAGCAGAGCTCGACCACGTGCTCCGCGATCCTCCGCAGTTCCGCGTCGGGCACGCCGGCGCCGCGCGCGAAGCTCGAATCGCAGAACTCGGCCACCCCCAGGGCCACTTGCTTGCTCGTCATGCCGTTCCTCCCGCGACCGTCGTTCCCCGCCGCGTGCGAGCGCGCTGCGTCGCACGCGGTGCCGCGAACGGCGCGGTGGAGCGTTCTCGGCCTTGGATTTTCATAATGCGCCTTAGTCTACAGATGTGTAGACTTCGTTTGCATATGAAATCCATCGACGAGGTCCGCTCCATCGAGCGCCTGAGGCGCTCCCAACGCGGGGTGTTCTCGCTCCAGGATCTGCGCACGACCTTCGACGAGCCGCACGACGCGGCGCTGCATCGCCGTCTCAACCGGCTGCTCGACGCCGGGGTCCTGCGGCGGTTCGGAAGCGGATTCTACGTCACGGAGTCGTTCGACCTCGGGGTCCTGAGCCAGCGGATCGCGCCCGAGTCCGCCGTGAGCTTCGAAACGGTCCTCGCGCAGGAGTTGGTGATCGGGCCGCGACCGGCGAACTCCGTGAGCTGTGTGCGGAGCGGCCGGAGCGCGACCTTCTCCGCGCAGGGCGCGAGCGTCGTCTTCCATCACCTCGCTCCCGACTTGCGCTTCGGGGAGACCTCGAAGGACGGCGTCCGCCGTACGGACGCGGAGAAGGCCATGCTCGACGTGCTCGCCTTCCACCTGCGCGGACGGCGCGCGTTGTTCGACCTCCACGGCGACGTGAACCTGGAACGCCTCGATCGCAAGCGGCTCGTGAAGTACCTCGCACGCTACTCGAACCCCAAGTTCGTCGCGTTCGCGCGCCAGGTCTTGAGGCTGCCGTGACCGCGCCCGTCCAGAGGCCCGCGACGCCGGAGGGGTTGCTCCTCTGGATCATGCACCGTTTCTCCGAGGTGTTCGCGCAGCACGCGATCCTGAAGGGCGGAATGGCATTGCGGCTCTACGACTGCCCGCGCTCGACGACGGACATCGACTACGTGTTCGTTCCGTTCACGTCGAAGAACGACATAGTCAAGGACGTGCGGAGGACTCTGAACGAGCTCGAGGGCGCCTCCATCGAGCTCGAACTGCACTCGAAGATGCTGCGCGCGACGATCACGCTGGACGACGCGCGCATCCAAGTCGAAGCGATCGTCGCGGCGAAGTGCGCTTCGGAAGCCGTCGGGACGGGGACCTTCGCGTCCACGTTGGGCAGTCCCTCGCAAGTCGTGCGCGTGATGAGCGCTTCGATCGCGCTGTCGAACAAGCTCGCCGCGTGGAACGAGCGACGCCTCCACCGCGACCTGTACGACGTCTACTTCCTCCGGAGTCGCATGCACGCGACGATCGATCGCGGCGTGCTCGTCCAGCGACTGTCGAAGATCGAGTCGCGGCGGCCCGAACTGCGCAAGAAGAAGTCCATGAGCACGCAGGAGTTCGCGGGCGAGCTCCGCGCCTCGGCGGCGGCGCTGGATCCCAAGGAGGTCGCGAGCGAGCTTCGTCCGCTCCTGCCCGAGTCCGAGCTCGCCGGGTTGCTGCCGCGCTTGAAGTCCGCGATGGTCCACGTCGCGGAGGTGCTCGAGAGCCCGCCGAAGAGCCACTGAGGCCGAGCGCCGTGGCGACACGGCGCACTCCCCCTCGCGAGGAGGAGATTGGTCGGGGCGAGAGGATTTGAACCTCCGACCTCTTCCACCCCAAGGAAGCGCGCTAGCCAGGCTGCGCCACGCCCCGACCCGAAGTTTGAGGGCTGGACGTTATAGAGAAGGGCGCGCGGATCGTCAATCACGGGCACGAGCGCGAGCGTGCGGACCGGCTCGATTCGCGGGTGGATTCGATGCACGGAAGTGCGCGCGATCGAGGACTTCCGGCCCTCCTCACCGCGCGCCGCGACGAGCCACTTACCCGCGCCCGCTTGCCGCGCACCTCGAATCGGACACAATCGCGGCGTGGTTCGCCCCGCTCGCAACCTGGAGCAGCCCGTGCGGCGCATCGTCCGCCGGCGGCATCGCACGTGGATGCTCTCCATGACGCTCGCGTCGCTCGGCTGGGCGGCGTGGTGGTCGTTCGCGTTCTTGAAGCACTTCGCGCCCGAGCACGCGCCGAGCTCGCACACCGTGCAGTGGATCGGCGTCGGCTTCGCGGCGCCGGGCTTCCTCGTCGCCTTGTGGACGATCCGGGCGCGGCTCGCCTGGATCGTCGTGACGCTCGTGCCCTTGCTCGCGAACGCGAGCCTGCTCTCGATGCCGCTCGTGATGAAGACGCTGCGCATCATCCGCGAGGAGCACGCGCAGCGCGATGCCGGATCGAACGCCAACTCCGAGGGCGAGACGAGCTCCGGCGTCCACGCCGCGGAGCCGAAGCGCTGATCAGGTCGCGAACTTCGGCGCGAGCCAGAGCATCCATCCGCCCGTCGCGGCGGTCACGACCGTCAGCGCGATGACGAAGTAGGCCGCGCGCCGGTGCAGCGGCCGCGTCGCCGGCCGACGAATGGTCAGGATCCCGGTGATCACCGGGAGCAGGAGCGCCGCGGTGTTCGTGCGCGCGAGCACGTGGTGCACGGGCGTGATCCACCCGGCCTTCTCCAAGTCGTAGATCCGACCGAGACCGTACGCGAAGTAGATCGTCGCGCCGAGCGCGGCGACGGTGAGCCCGACGCACGTCAAGTGCAGCGCGCGTCGGGCACGCAGCCCCGTCGCGACCACGCAACCCAACAACGCGAGCGTGAGCAGGAAACAGACGAGGAATCCCGCGCCGGGGCTCAACCGAAATCTCCGAACAGCCCGTCCATCTCGCCGGTCGGCGCGCGGTTCATCAGGTCGAGCACCGCGCCGCGCGGGTCCTTGCCGTCGAACAGGATCGCGTGCACCTGCTCCGCGAACGGCATGGACAAGTCGCCGAGGTCGGCCTCGGGCCCGAACAGCGCCTTCGCCGTCCACACGCCCTCCGCGACCATCTTCATGCCGGCGAGCACGTCGGAGAGCTGCTGCCCGCGCCCGATCGCCTCACCCACCGCGCGGTTGCGCGAGTGCTTCGAACAGCACGTCGTCACGAGGTCGCCGAGTCCGGCGAGCCCGAAGAACGTGCGTGAGGACGCGCCGCGCGACTTGCCGTACCGCGCGATCTCCACGATGCCGCGCGTGAGCAGCGCCGACTTCGCGTTGTCGCCCAGTTCGAGCCCGTCGCTGATGCCCGCGGCGACCGCGATCACGTTCTTCAACGCGCCCGCGAGCTCGGCGCCGAGCGGATCGTTGTGCGTGTAGACGCGAAACCACGGCGACGAGAACACGGACTGCACGCGCTGCGCGAGCGCCAAGTCCCCGCTGGCGGCGAGTAGCGCGACGGGCTTCTGCAGCGCGACCTCCTCGGCATGGCTCGGACCGGTGAGCACGCACATCGGCCGCTCGCCGAGCACCTCGACCAGGATCTGCGTCGGCGTCTTGAACGTCTCGATCTCGATGCCCTTGGTCGCGCTCACGATCGGCAGGTTGCCGGGCAGCGCGTCCTCGAAGCGCAGCGCGACACCGCGCAGGTACTGCGTCGGCACGACGCTGACGACGAGGTCGGCGCCCGCCGCCGCGCGGTACGGATCGGCCGTGATCTCGATGCTCGCGGGCAGCTGGATCCCCGGCAGGAAGCGCTTGTTCTCGCGCGTGCGCTCGAGCTCGGCCGCGAAGTCGGGGAACGCGCTCCACAGCCGCACGCGACCGCCGTTGCGCGCGAGGTGCAGCGCGAGCGTGGTGCCCCAGCTCCCGTCGCCGATGATCAGCACCTGCGTGGACGCGCGATCAGACATGCGGTCGCGCCTCCGGCGCCGAGGCGCCCTTTTCGCCCGCGCGCGGCTCCGTGCCGGCGAGCATGCGTTGGATGTTGGAGCGATGGCGCACGAGGATGAGCACGGCGAGCAGCGTCGTGCCGAGCACGAACTCGGGCTTCCCGCGGTCGAGGTACCACGCGCTGACCGGCCAGGAGACGCTCATGAGGATCGACGAGAGCCCGTTGTAGCGCGTCACCTTGCGCGTCAGGAGCCAAACCACGCCTCCGATCACGAAGACCCACGGATCGACGCCGACGATCGCGCCGCAGCCGGTCGCGACGGCCTTGCCGCCTTCGAAGCGCAGATAGATCGAGTAGCAGTGGCCGAGCACCGCCGCCGTGCCGGTGAGGAGCTGCATCATCGGCACGAGCTCGCGCTGCTCGGCGAGGAGACCGATCGCGAGCACGGGCCCGAAGCCCTTCGCGAAGTCGCAGAAGAACACGACGATGGCCCAACCGCGACCGAGGGCGCGGCCGGCGTTGGAGGCGCCGATGTTGCCGCTGCCGATCGTGCGCAGGTCGACGCCCTTGATCCACTTCGCGAAGACGAGGCCGAACGGGATCGAACCGAGCAGGTAGGCGGCGACGACGACGCCCCAGAAGAGCGGTTCGCAGAGGACGGCCTGGAGGTTCTGCAGCATCGCGTGCGATCCGCCGCGCGTGCGAGCGGCGGCGTGACGCCTCAGGGTAGTGCATCCCCGGCCCCGGCGTCACGCGCGGGAGCGGACGCGCCGCGCCTCCCGGGCACGCACGCTTGCCGATCCGCGGCGGACGGCCCGGGGCGAGCGCCGCGGAATCGCCCCGCAACGACGCGCGAATCGAGGATCCGCTCCGCCCTCGTGCGGAGCCCGACCGGGTTGCAAAGCGGACCCTTCGCCGTACCATGGCGCGCCACTTCGCGCGGGAGCGTGGTCCCGCGCCGACCCTCGACACGCTGCTGGAGCCCCCGTCATGACGTATGTGATCGCCGAGCCGTGCAAGAACACGAAGGACACGGCCTGCGTCGAAGTCTGCCCGGTCGACTGCATCCACCCGACCAAGGACGCGCCCGACTTCGCCAAGCACGACATGCTCTACATCAACCCCGACGAGTGCATCGACTGCGGCGCGTGCGCCCCCGAGTGCCCCGTCGACGCGATCTTCGACGAAGCGGAGCTCCCGGAGAAGTGGACCGCGTACACGAAGCTGAACGCGGACTGGTTCGCGAAACGGGTCTGAGACCGAGCTCGACCTCGAAACACACACGACCGGCGCGCCGAGGGACTCGGTGCGCCGGTCGTGTCGTTCAAGGAAGCGCGGAGCTCCGCGCTACTTCTGCTTCGCGTCGCCCTGCTCGGCCGCCTGCGCGGCTTCCAGGGTCGCGCGCGCTTCCACCTGCTCCTGCGACTCCTGAGGCACGAGGCAGCTCGGCACCGCGGCGAGGAGCAGTTTCGCGCGCGCGAGCGACTGGTCGTTGGGCATCGTCTTCCCCACGGCCTCCGCGCGCGCCTTGAGCGCCGTGAAGCGCGCGTCGTCCGCGATCGGCGGCTTGCGCCACTCGTGCGCGGTCGCCGGCAGCGCCGCGGCGCGCTGTTTCGCCGCCGCGACGCGGCTCGAGAGCGACGGGTGGTCGGACGCCGCCTCCGGCGTCTTGTCGAAGCCCTTGTCGATGAGCTGCTGGAAGAACCCGCCGAAGCGCTCGGGATCCCAGCCCGCGTGCGTGTAGAACTCGAAGCCGAGCTTGTCCGCCTCCGCCTCGTCGTCGCGCGTGAAGCCCATCGCGAGAAAGTTGCCCGCGATCATGCCGAGGCCCGCGCCGTAGGCCGCGTACTCCTTGCCGTGTTCCTTGCCGCCGGCCGCGTAACCGGCCGCACCCAGGAGCACGGCGCCCCCGAGCACGGCGTACTGCCGGTCCGACCCCTTGTGCACGTGGCGCGCGTAGACGTGGCCGAACTCGTGCGCGACGACGGCGGCGAGCTCGTCCTCCGTGCGGCACTCGCGCATGAGCTGCGAGTAGATGTAGGCGTGGTCGCCGCCGGTCGTGAACGCGTTCAGCGTGGAGCTGTTCACGAGGTGGAACTGCTCGTTCGTGAACATCCAACTGGAGTCGTCCTTGAACGCGCTCTTCGGGCCGAACTTCTGCGCGTGGAGCTCCTTCGCGCTTGCGACGACGCGCTGGCCGAGCTGTTGGAGGTAGTCCCTGAGCTCGCCGTCGGTCAGCACCGCGGGCTCGAGCTCCTTGTGGTAGTCGGTCGCCTGCGCGCGGATCGATTGGTCGGTCGCGCAGCCGGCGCCAACGACGAGACTGAGGAGGAGCGCGAGGTACGTGGGGATCGATCGGACTCGGAACATGGGTGGGATGGGGTCTGCCGCGGCCCGGTTCGGGGGGCACAGACTACGGAATGGGAGCGCGCTCCGGCGAGCCGAACGCGCCGAGCGCGCCGTGCGGCGGCCGTCCTGAAGCGTGCTCGAGCGCGAGGTGCGCGACCCCGGCACGTAGGCGAAGCCCGTGGGTCTCGATTCAGGGCGGTCGGCCTGTTCCACGGCGCGTGCAGACCCCACCGCGACGATCGGGAGAGGTCGCCCGCTCCTTCAGGGGCGAGAACGGCCTCCGGGAAGGAGTCGGAGGCGGTCCTCGGTGCGTTTTCGGAGCCGACCTTCGCTCGCCACGCGCTCCATCACGCCGACGCGGGGCGCGACCGTCGGGGAGGCGGACCCTGCGCGCCGGGCGGCGACCCGTGGACTCGCGCCGACGCCTGGGGGGCTCATCGAGCCATGGCGTCGAAGATCACGTGAGGTTCGGGGCAACGCATGACGCGGACGCTGCGGAGCTCGAGGTGAGCGGAACCTGTCGGGACAACGACCGTGCTGGAGGTTCCATCGAGAGCGATCCGATCGCGAGCGATGCACTGCGTCTCGATGACCGCGTTCCCGACTCCGAACCTGGGGAAAGCACGAGTTCTCGCTCCGGCCGGAACCAGACATCGCAGGCCTGCGTCATTACAATCCCGTCAGCTACGAGGAGATCACCGCTGCCCGGCCCTCCTCTCTTCTCACTTGACCCACCGGCCGGGCCTGCTCGCCAACCCACCCTTCCCGCAAGGAGGATTCACCGTGCTCACACATCTCATCAGTCCCGTTCTACTCGCGCTTTCCCTCACCACGACTCCGTCGACCGAGCCGCAGAGTTCGGCGCCGACGCCCAACGGCGCAGCGCTCGCCAGCGATCCGCTCGTCATCACCTGCCCCGTGGGACCCGTCAAGGTGCTCTGCGGCCTGCCCTACGGACCCGAGGTCGCCGGGGAGCCGACCGCCGACGGCGGCTGCGCGCCGTACACGTTCAGCTACCGCGACGTGGCGACGACCCCAGTCAACTGCCAGGCCGAACGCTTCGTGCAAAGCGTCACGCGCACGTGGACCGTCACCGATGCGTGCGGCAACAGCACGTCGTGCGACCAGGTCATCCACGTCGTGAAGGACCTCGTCTACCTCGACCTGCACCCGCGGTCGTGCCCGAACCCGCTCAATCGGCAGAACTCCGGCAAGTACCCGGCGGCAATCCTCGGGACACCGAGCTTCGACGTCACGACCATCGTCCCCGGCTCGCTGCGCCTCTACGTCCTGCACTGCGCGGGCGGCGGTTCGCTCGCGCCGATCCCGGCGATGACGACCTACGAGGACGTCTCCGCGCCCTACACCGGCGGCGCCGAATGCGGATGCACGACGAACGGTCCGGACGGCTACATGGATCTGATCTTCAAGTTCGACCGCCGCGCGCTGGTCACCCAGCTCGGCCTGAACGGCTATCCGGCGTTCTCCGACGTCAAGCTGGTGATCACCGGCGACCTCACCAACGGCTGCAGGTTCATCGGCCTCGACTGCGTGCGCGTGCAGTAGAGCGTCGCGAAGCGAACGACTCCACGGGGCCATTGCGCGAGCGGTGGCCCCTTTCGTTTCGAGGGAGCTCGAACCGGGTGGCTCTCGACGCGCGAGCGATCGAACGGAGCACCGCCGAACGTGTACTCCATCAGACGCTCGGAGCGCCATGCGGAACGCCGCGAGCAGCGAGCGAGGCCGGTGGGGTGCCGTGCCGCCTCCCGAGCCGGACTCGCGCTCGGCTCGACGACTTCACGTTCTCTCGCGCACCCGTCAGGGCGAGTTCGTCATGTGCGCGATCGAAGGATCGAGTTGCGATCTCGATCGTCGCCCGAAACCAATCGACCGCCCGACCTCCTCCGATTTCCCGGCGTACGTTTCTCGTGGACAGGCGCCGTTTCCGCACCCCGGCGTCACCAAACAACACCGCGATGCTCACTCAGAATCTTCTTCCGATCGTTCTCGCCCTCATGCCGACGGCGAACAACACCGCGGTGAGCGGCCTCACCGTCGAATGTCCGGAGCTCGTCAAACAGCTCTGCGGGCTCCCCACGGATCCGTCGGCCACCGGCCTCCCGACCGTCACCGGCGCCTGCGACGAGAACCTCCAGATCACTTGGACCGACCAGGTCGTGGATGCCGCCTGTGAGGCGCAGCGCTTCGACTACATCATCTACCGCACCTTCCACGTGGTCGACGGCTGCGGCAACGAGGGCACGTGCCGGCAGCAGATCGACGTCATGAAGAAGGTCGCCGTCCTCGACCTGCACCCGCGCTCCTGCCCCAACCCGTTCAACCGCCAGGGCAACGGCGGCGTCTACCCCGCGGCGCTGCTCGGCACGCCGACGTGCGACGTGACGCAGATCGATCCTGCTTCGCTGAAGCTCTGGCTCCAGAACTGCACGGGCGGCCCGGTTCTCCCGATCCGCTATGCGTACGAGGACGTTTCGGCTCCGTACCAGGGCGGCGAGGACTGCGGCTGCACGACGGCCGGTCCGGACGGTTTCGTCGATTTGACCTTCAAGTTCGACAAGCGCCAGATGCGCGACGGTCTCGGCCTGAACTCGTTCCCGAACATGAGCTACGTGCGCCTGTTCGTGACCGGCAGGTTCCTCGACGGTTGCGATTTCATCGGCACGGACTGCATCCGCGTGCAGTGACCCGCTGAATCCAAGACATCGCACTGCGAGCGCGCGTTCTCTCCACGGAGAGGACGCGCGCTCGTTTCCAGGAGTGGGTCGGCCTCACGGCGCGCGGGCGAGCATCAGAAGCTCCTGGGAGAGCCGCCAACCGTTCGGGCGTGGCTGCGCAGGAGACGGAATCGTTTTCCACCGAACGTGTGGATCGAGATCCTCGTGCGACGCAGATGCGTTTCGCATGCCCGCGAAGACCCTCGAGATTCCATTTCGAGGCGCAGCCTCGATGCAATTGCACGCTGAGTACCGAACGCTGATTCGGCAGCTCGTCCTCGTGTTCACTCCGACGTCCGATGGACTGGCCGTTCATCTTGGGCGGGGTAACTTTCCTTCGTGAGCGCACCGCCGGGCAGGCGGAGTCCACCGCAGGACGCCTCCGACTGCCCAGGCTTCTTTTCTCGCACCGTGCCGAACGCACGCGCTTTTCGCGTCGGCCATTCCGCAACGAGACCCGCACCTCATGCTTCGCACCAAGAACCTCATCACTTTCGCCGCGGTGGTTGCCGTGGCTTCGCTCTGTATCACCACGCCCTCGCATTCGTCCCCCTTCGCTGCGACCGCAGTCTTCAGCGGCGGAAACAACGGCGGCGGAAACAACGGCGGTAACAATGGTGGCAACCACGACGGCAACCACGGTGGCAACCACGGTGGCAACCACGATGGCAACCATGATGGCAACCACGGCGGCAACCACGATGGCAACCATGATGGCAACCACGGCGGCAACGGCGGCTGCAACGGCGGCGGTGGTGGTCCCGTCTGCAACGCCGGCGGCCCCTACGTCGTCGAGTGCGGCAGCGGCCCGCTCGTCGTGAACCTGAACGCGACCGGCTCGACAGGCGCCACGACCTTCCTCTGGTCGACCAACTACGCGGGTGCGGTGATCGCCGATCCCAACGCCGCGCAGACGACGCTCACCTTCACCTCCAGTAGCAACTGCTGCAACGCGCAGTTCTACGTCGCGCTCACCGTCGGCGATGGCACGCGCACGCGCTCGTGCTCGACCGTGGTGCGCGTCACCGACACGACTCCGCCCGTGATCGAGTGCCCGGAACTCGCAAAGGTGATCTGCGGCATGGACGAGAGCCCGGCCAGCACCGGCACCCCCGTGGTCACGGACAACTGCGACACGCACGTCCAGGTCACCTACTGGGACCGCATCGTCCTCCAGTCGTGCGCGGCCGAGCGCCTCGACCACTCCGTCGAACGCACTTGGCGCGCCCGCGACAACTGCGGCAACGTCGCGACGTGCGTCCAGACGATTCACTCGGTCAAGGTCCTCGTTCCGATCGACGTCCTGCCCGGAACGTGCCCGAACGTGGTCACCCTCAACGACTGCGCCCCGGTGCGCATCGCGGTGCTCGGCTCCGCGACCTTCAACGTCGCCAACGTCCGCGCCGGCACGCTCAAGCTCTACGGCGAACACTGCGCCGGCGGCCCGGTCATCCCGTACTGCGCCTACGCCAACGACGTCGGCACGCCCTTCAACGGTGACGTGACGAACTGCGAGTGCACGGACGCGAACGGCGACGGATTCCTCGACCTCGTGTTCCTCTTCCGCCGCAGCCAGGTCGTCTCGGGCCTCGGCCTGGCGAACCTCCCGTCCGGCACGAGCAAGCGCGTCGTGTTGGTCGGCCGACTCTGCGACGGTTGCTCGTTCGTCGGCACGGACTGCGTCAAGGTCCCGTGATCGCCTGCACCTGATTGGTTCGCGTGTGAAAGGCGAAGCCTCGGTCGAGAGACCGGGGCTTCGCGCTTTGCGTGGGCGAATCGCGACGGCGGAGCCGCCGGAACGACGGACGGCGAGCCCGACCGAGCGACGCTTCGATCGTGGTGCGACTCCCGCGTTCGTCCCCTAGAGTTGTCCGGCGTGAGCTTCGCCAACCGCTGCACGGCGATCATCTGGAAGGAAGAGGACGTGTACGTCGCTCACTGCCCGGAGCTGGACGTGGCGAGCCAGGGCTCGACCGTCGAGCACGCACGCGATCAGCGGGTCGAGGCCGTCGAGCTCCTCCTCGAAACGGCGTCGCGCTCGGAGTGGAAGTCGCGCCGACGCGGACCCGTCTTCGTCACGAGCATCGAGATCGAGGTCGCATGAACGAAGCACGTCCCGAGGGCGGGCTCCGAGCGCGCGTCGTGAACGGTCGGCTCGAGCTGAACGAACCGACGGCGCTCCCCGAGGGCTTCGTCCTCGACCTGGTGTTCGCGGCCGGCCATCCCGTCGGGTCGTCGCGCCCGCGCCGACGAGCCGTCGTACGGAGCGGACGACTCGTGTTGAACACGCCCACGGAACTCCCGGAAGGCACCGAAGTCGACCTCTTCGCGGACGACGAAGGGGTCGACCTCGTCGAGGAAGAGCGCGAAGCACTCCACGCGGCGATTCGAGCTTCGCTTCGCCAGATGCGGGCGGGCCAGGTCCTACCTGCCGAGGAAGTGCTGCGCAGACTTCGCGACAGGCGCGGACCGTAGTCTCGCCCCGAGTCCGCGGTCGGTCCTCTCGGTGCCGCTCGCTGCGGGTGCCTCGAAGCTGGGCCCTCGACCCGGTCGTCGGGAAGGCCGAAGCGCCGAAGAGCGGCGCTGTTGGAGCGGCTGAAGGGACTTGAACCCTCGACATCAACCTTGGCAACCCTGTCGCGCAGCGCTCGGGAAGACCGTGATGGATCCGAGGTTACGTCACGGAGCTTCCGTTGCAAGTCGGAGCGCGCCGTCGCACGACGACGCAGCTCGTCGCGGTACGAACCGACGCCTGCCGGTAGACTGGGTCCCCATGGAACGAACGCAGCCGTTCACGGCCATCCTCTCGAAGGAGGAAGACCGGTACGTCGCCCTGTGCCCCGAGCTCGACATCGCGAGCCAAGGCGCGACGGTCGAGGAGGCGTGCGCCAACCTCGTCGAAGCGCTGGAGCCCTTCCTCGAGACCGCCTCACCGCAGGAGCTGCGTGGACGCCGGCACGAAGTGGTCTTCGTCACGAGCGTCGAGGTCAAGGTCGCCTGAGGAGTGGAAAAAGGGAGCGATCCGATGCGTGGCATTCAAGCCAGAGTTGTGAACGGCCGTCTCCTCGTGGACGAGCCCACATTGCTTCCCGAAGGAACCGTGCTCGATCTCGTGATCGACGACGAGGGTGACGACCTCAGCGACGAGGAGCGGGAGGCGCTGCACGAAACTCTCGAGCGCTCCTGGCAGGCAGCGAGGCGCGGCGACGTCGTTCCTGCCGAAGAGGTGATCAAGAAGCTGCGCGGCCAATGAAGGCGTACCGGGTGTTCTTCACCGGACCTGCCGAACGCGAATCGATGCAGGTGCGTGCGTGGTGGCGTGAACACAGACCTGCAGCTCCAGGCCTTTTCGAGGAAGAGCTGTCCAGCGCCCTCGCGACCCTCGCTGCACTACCTCTCGCTGGCAACCCGTATGCGAACCCACGGATGAACGAGGTCCGCCGCTACCTGCTTCGCGCGACTCGGTACCACGTCTACTACCGGATCGAAGCGGAGAGCGTGCTCATCCTCTCGATCTGGTCGGCCGTGCGTGGTTCGCGACCCGACCCATTCCGGTAGTCGGCACCAGCGCGCGTGCCACACCGCGCCTTTGGAGCGGCTGAGGGGACACGAACCCTCGTTCTGCGAACGACCAGCCACCCTGTCTGCTGCCGGGTCGAGAAGGACACCGTGACCGTCGTCGCGATCTGGTCGGCCGCTCGCGGCCGCGGACCGACTCCTGCTGAACTTCGCGGCGGCGCGCCGCGGCGCAGGAAGAAGTAATGGTCCAGAGAGTTGGAGCGGCTGAAGGGACTCGAGCCCTCGACATCAACCTTGGCACCCCTGTCGCGCCTTGCTCGTGAAGGCTCTGATGCGCCAAAGGTTGCGGCGCTCCCCGTCCGTCGCAAGTCGTCGCAGCCCGTTGCAGTGCGTTGCAGCTCTTCGCGGTAGGCCGATGGCGCTGGGAGTAGAATGTCGGCATGGGACCGATCCGAGCACGTGTGAAGAACGGACGCCTGATCGTCGACATGCCGACGAAGCTCCCCGAGGGCACGGTGTGGGACTTGGTGTTCGACGACGAAGGCGATGACCTGACGGACGACGAACGCAAGGTGCTCCACGACGAGATCCGACGGTTTGTGCGCGCCGCCAAGCAAGGCAAGACTCGGCCAGCGGCCGAGGCACTCGCAGAACTTCGCGCACGTCGACGCGCGTGAAGCTCGAGATCTCGCAACCCGCAGAAGGGCACTTGGCGGTGATCGAGGCGTGGTGGCGCGCGAATCGATCCAGCGCACCAGGACTCTTCCTGTAGGAACTGTCCGCGGCCTTCGATGCGCTACTCGTAGCGCCGCTCTCCGGACGGGTCGTGTCCGTGAAGGGCGTTCGAGGAGTTCGACGCCTCGGCCTGCGCAGGACCCGCCACCACATCTACTACCGGGTCGAGAAGGACACGGTGACCGTCGTCGCGCTCTGGTCTGCCGTTCGCGGTCGCGGACCGACTCCGGCTGAACTTCGCGGCAGGACGCCGCGGCGCAGGAAACGGTAAAGGTCGAAGGAGTTGGAGCGGCTGAAGGGACTTGAACCCTCGACATCAACCTTGGCAAGGTTGCGCTCTACCACTGAGCTACAGCCGCGTCCGTTGTGGGGTGCAGAGGATAGCTTCCGGTCTTCCGAAGGCAAGCCCCCGCGGGCCCTAGCGCGTCCCCCCAGCCGCGATGCGGGTCGCGACGTGGCGGGCGGCCTCTTCCGCGGCGGTTTCCAGGGTCCAACCCTGGCCGAGCCGGGCGGCGAGGCGGGTCGAGTATCGGCAGCCGGACCCGCGGATCTTGCCGCCTTTCACGCGGGGATGCAGCAACCACTGGTAGCGCCCGTCCGCGCGCACGACGAGGTCGCGCACGGGGTCCTCGCCGCCGTGGCCGCCCTTCGCGATCACCGCGGCGGCGCCGAGCGCGCACAGGTCGCGGGCCGCGGCGAGGCGCGGCTCGAGCGCGCGCGCGAGCTCGCGCGGGTCGCGCGCGGTGAGCTCCGCCAGCTCGTCCAGGTTGGGCGTGAGCACGACGCGCGCGGGAAGGAGCTCGCGCTTCAGCGTCTTCACCGCGTCCGCGTCGAGGAAGCGCCCGCCGCTCGATGCCGCGAGCACGGGATCGACGACGACGGGGAAATCCGCGCCGTGCCGCTCGCGCAGCGCGCGCACGAGGTCGAGCGCGGCGAGCACGTGCTCCGCGCCGGGCAGGAGCCCGAACTTCACCGCGCGCACGTCGCCCAGGACGAAGGCGAAGGCCTCGAGCAGCCACTTGCGCGCGGGCCGCGCTCCGATCGCGCGCACGCCGCCCGCGTCCTGCTCCGTGTTCGCGGTGACGACGCCGGCGAACTCGAAGGGAAGCTCCTGCGCCGCGTCGCGGTCGGCGTCGATGCCCGCGCCGCTCGGATCGTGCCCGGCGACGACGAGCAGGAGCGGGTGGAGCTCGGTCATCGCGCGTGAGGATGGTCGATGAGCGCGCGCGGGTCGAGCGTGGAGTGCCGACGAGCGAGCCCCGCACCAACGCGGCGCGCCTCAACGCGGCTGCGCTAGCCGCATGCACGCCGCATCGAGCGCGGCCGGATCGAGCGCGAGCTCGAAGGGCTGCAGAACGGTGACGTCGCGCACGTCGAGCTCCTGTGCCGGCGCACCGAGCGGCTCCTCGCGCCCGGTCCCGACGTCCTGCACGCGCAGGAGCACGCGATACCGGCCGGGATACGGCAGCGCGAGCTCGACGCCGCCGCGGTTCGTCGGGTCGATCGAGAACGCGAGCTCGTCGATCGCGCCCAGACGCCGCTCGAGGATGCTCCGCGCCGCCGCGCCGAGCCCGTTCGCGGCGTCGAACACGGGCTCGAGCTCGCACTGGAGCTGCCACGGCTCGCGCGGCAGCCGCGCGTCGCGCGCGAGCGCGAACCGCGCCGACAACGAACCGCGCAGCTCGACCCGTCGATCGCCGTCGACGCCCTCCAGCACGAACGCCCGATGCCCTGCCGCCGCGACGTCGAGCACGAGCGGCGGCCCGACGAGCAACGCCCGCGCGCGCCCGTCCCGTACGACGACGCTGCTCTGGCGCTTGCCGTCGAGCGCGTAGAAGCTCGCGATCCCCTCCTTCACCGGCGCGCCGTTCGCGTCGACGACTTCGAGCGCGCACGCGCGCAGCACGCCGCGCAGGTCGACGTCGACGAGCCGCGCGTCGCGCACGTCCTGTCCGTCCTCGACGCGCACGTCGAGCACGACGTGCACGGCACGCGGAGCGTGCTCGAGCACGAGCTCGAGGTCGAAGCGTCCGCGCGGACAACCCTCGACGTTCCACGACCCGTCCTCTCGCAGCGGAGCCGTTCGCCGTGCCGTCCGCGGCTCCGGCTGCTCGGAGTCGACGAGCCGCACGCTCAAGGCGTCGACCGGCACGCCGACGTCGAATCGATAGGAGCCGTGAACCGCTCCACCCGTGCGCGCTGCGCGCGGCGGATCGGGCGGTGGACGGGATTCGGCCGCGACGCTCGCCTCCGCCACGCGTTGGTGTTCCGCGGGATCGCGCGATGCGGTCGCCGTCGACCTCGACTCCACGTCGCCGACCTCGGGCGTCACGACCTCAGACTGCGCTCCGGCCGCAGCTTCCTCCGCGCGCGAGGCGCGTCGCGACCAACTCCAAGCCACCACGAACCCCGCGACGAGCGCGAGCACGGTGAAACCTCGAAGAGCGCGGCCCATGCGCGTTCGATCCTATCCGTCGTTGGTGATCGGCGTCATCTCGCGGTACGCCGCCACCTCCTGCCGCATCGATCCGCGGCGAGTCGTGCATGAGCACTTCACGCGTGACGGACGCTCATCGCGGCGCGTTCAGCTCGTCGAGCGCCTTCGTGACGTCCTCCGCGTTCGGCACGAGCACGAAGCGCTGTTCTGCCGTGGTTTCGAGCACCTGGATCCAGCGGGAGCTCGTCCGCGCGAGCTCGATGTCGAGCTTCGGGTCGGTGAGCGCACCCAGATTCCACTTCACGAGGTACCGGCCGGGTTCGGTCAGTTGGAGCTCGACCTCGACTCCGGGGCCGAGCGTGCGCCACTGCCACTCCTTCGCGGTCTCGAGCTGACCCGGGTAGTAGAGCGTCAGCGGCTCCTTCTCCGGGTAGTACGACGTTTCGGTGAGGAGCTCGACGCCCGGGGGCACGTTGAACGAGGGCTCCAACACGAGTCGCGCGCGCGGCCCGCGTTGGAGTTGCACGTTCACGTCGCCGGTCGCGTCGAGGACGCGTCCGGTTCGCAGCCCTTCCGCGCCGACGGCGAGCGAGAACGGGAGCGCGCGCGGGAACAGCAACGCATGGCCGGCGTTCACGGCGATGCGTTGCGGCTTCGCGGCCAGTCCGTCGGAGTAGACGCACGTCGCCGAGGCGATCGGCTTGCCCTCGGGGTCCGTGACCGCGAGCTCGAAGACGTGGAACGCATGACGCAGGTCGACCGGCGCCAGCGTCGTCGTCGCTCCGGCTGCAACCACGACGTTCGGCACGCTCACGAGCGTCTCGCCGCTCCGAAAACCTGCGTGGAGCGTATACGTGCCCGGCGCGAGATCCGCCGCGACGAACCGATTCCCCAGCGTGCATTTCGCATCGATCGTCGGCGCGCTGCGATCGCCTTCACGTGCGCCGGCGGGGACGAACTCCACACGCAGCCAGCCGAGCTGCATGCGCTCCCCGAGCAGCAGCTCGCCCTCGACCGCGCCGGACCGCAGCATCACGATGCGCACGTCGCGCGCGCCGGGCTCGAACAGGAGCTTCTGCACGCGTCCGAAACCCGTGCGGTGCACGTCGACGCGCGCGCGCCATGCCCAAGGCTCACCGAAGGCGCGGAAACGGCCCTCCGTGTCGGTTTGCAGCACCTTCGACATGGGTTTGGTCGCCGCCACGGCGCCTTGTGTGCGCGGATCGTCCGCGTCCGGTATCACGAACACCGTCGCATCCGCGAGCGGCGCTCCCGCGTCGTCGACGACGACGCCGTCGAGGATCACCGGTTGCGGCGCGAGCACGATTGTCCCGAGCTCCGTCGTCTCCGGCAGTGGCAGCGCGAGCGGCGCGCGCGCACTAAAGCCGACCCATTCCGATGGCGACTGCACCTCGATCACCGCCGCGAGCTGGCTCGTCGACCGGTTCCGCAGCCGGACGCACAGCTCGAAAGCTCCGCCTGCGTCGGTGCGAGAGGCGTGGTACACCTCCTGTGGACCGTTCACGAACTGCTGCACGATCCGCACCAAGAGCTGCGCGTCCGTGATCGGCCGGCCCGCATCGTCGAGGCAGCGTCCGCGCACGATCGGGAGCGCTTTCGAGAGCTCGAGTTCGACCTCGACCGCCTCACCGGCCGTCGTCGGCCCGCGCCTCTCGAACGCTTCGTTCTCGAAGCCATCGACCCACGCATCGAACTTCACGCCGAGGCCGAGCGCGACGAATCCCCAGCGCGCCCAGTCGTCGCCGCGCTCGTCGGGATCGAGCGCAGAGCCCTTCGCCGACGAACCCGCTGGCGCAATGCGGAGTGTCTGAAACACGACCGGTCCTCCCGCCCGCGTCGTGCGTGCGCGCACGACGCCGCACGCGGGCAGCACGAACTCGAGCGGGTCTGCTGGCAGGTGTTCGAGGTCGACGGTGCGAAACTCGCGCTCGCGCGCAACGATGCCGAGGCGCACGCCGAACTCGTCGGCTTCGCCGAGCGGTCGCTCCGTGGGCACACGCACGCGCGCCAGTCCGTCGGCGCCGGTGAGTGCGCGCACGCCGTCCCACACGCTGCCCTTCGATGGATCGCGCGTGCAAAAGCGCACGGGCACGCGCTCCACGGGCTTCCCATCCTGGCCGACGACGCGCGCGAGCACGAAATGCTCCGGTTCCAGCACAACACGCTCGCGGCGGCCCGCGATCGGCTGGAACCAGTGGACTCGCGCATCGCCACCGATCCAAGCGCGCACCACAACGCTCGTGTCGAGGATCGGCAGCACGGTGACGCCGCGCTCGTTCGTCTTCGCGCGCGCGACGCCCTCCGGCGTGCGCTCGCCGAGTACCTCCCAGAAGTCGGTCAGGGCGTCGCGCCGCATGTGCTCCTTGTGGAGCGCGACGGTCGCGAGGACGACGTGCGCGCCGGCGACGGGGGCGTTCGTCGAGCGCCACACGACCTCGAGCTCGAAGGTCGGGCCGCTCGTGGCGATGGTGCGGATCTCCGCGCTCGAATCGGCGTCGGCGAGTTCCACACCCGTCGAGGCGGCGGGGAGCGCGTCGAGCTCGCCAGCCGGGTTGGACGGCAGGGGCGATTGCGCGTCCGTCGAAGCCGTGCCCGCTGCGTGGTCCTCGAGGACGGTCGCGCCCTCGATCGCGCGCCAAACGAGCAACGCGAGCCCGAGGATCACGAGCACGAGAGCGGGAAGCGCGAGCTTGCGCATGCGGCCGATGACTCTAGCGGGGCTTCGACTCCGGCGCGCCGGAGTCCGCGTCGAGCTCGACGCCGCGCGTTCCGACGGGCACGACGCGCAGCGGCGTGAGGGTGTAGGGGTTCGAGCCGGCCCACACATAGACGTCACGCGCGCTCCACTCGCCGCGCAGTTCGAAGCGGCCGTCGTCGTCGGACACGCATTCGACCGCGGTCTCGGAGGAGCTTGGGGTCCCGCGGCCGTCGGAGCAGCCGGCGTGCACGACGACGTTCGCGGCCGGCGCTCCGTGGGCGTCCACGACGCGGCCGGAGACGAGCAGGGGAGCGAGCTCGAGCACGACGTCGCCGAGCTCGTGCTGGCCGCGCTCGAACGCAGCCTCGAAGCGTCGGCGCTGTCCGCGCGCCGCGCACGGAGACGTGACGCGCAGCTCGAGAGCGGTGACGCGGGAAGGCGCGGCGGGAGGACCGAACGCGAGCTCCTCGGACACGTCGAGCGGACCGAACGAGGAACTCGCCGCGTCGCGGAACGGAAACAGCTCGACGGGCTTCGAGCGTCCCATCACCAGGCGGAACTCGCCGCGAGTGTTCGTCTCGCATTCGGCCTCCATGGGCAGCGCATCCGGTACCCACGCGGTCGCGTGCAGCTTCGCGTTCGCGACGATCCCGCCGGACGCGCTCGCGCACCGACCCGTCCACACGAAACATGGACGATCGAACGCGAGCACGAGCTCGATGGTCTCTCCGTTCGCATCGGGCCCCTTACCGGTTGCACAGTTGACGTCGTGCAACGCGAGGTTCGCGCACGCTTCGAACTGGGTGCCGAGCGCGACGAACGGGAAGAACGCGCGGCCGGTCATCACGTCGGCGCACCACTCGCCGGGGCCGGCGAGCAGGAGGCCAAAGTCCTCGACGACCATCTGCGAAGCTCGCCCCCGCACGTTTTCGGCGAGCACCGAGGCACCCGTCTCGTCCACGGTGCGCACGATCACGCTCCCCCACGGCGGCATCACGAGGCGCACGGCGTTCGCGCCCTCCTCCAATTCGCTCGTCGCGCCCTCGCTGCCCACGACGACCGTGCGCGCGCGAAGCTTGCCGCCCTGGTTGCGGCCGTGGCGGATCTCCTGGAAGTGGTCGATCGTCGCGGCGCCGCTCGCATCGGCAAAGCCGCGCCAGAGCACGTTGCTGCCCCAGCGCTCCCGCAGCTCCTCGTACACCACGGGAACTCCGCCGACTGGACGGCCGAACGTGTCCACGACCTCGATCGTGAGCACCTCGTCGAGCGCGAGCTCGATGCGGAACGCGCCGCTCCCGTCGCGCCGCGCCAGCGCCATCCCGAGCCAACCGCCCTGGAAGGACTCGAGCTCGAAGCAGCCGAAACGTCCGCCCGCGCGCGCGACGACGACGCCCCTGGACTCATCGAAGGACACGCGCGCATGCCCACGCGCATCCGTACGCACCGTGCGCAGCGCGCTCGCGGGCAGCGTGAACGGGTCGAACAAGTCGAGCTTCGTCCGCGTGGCGCATGACGCTGCCTCCTGATTGAACCGGAGGTAGGTCAGCGCCGCGATCTCCGCGCCCTCGATCGGTGCACCGGTCTCCCGCGCGACGGCGATCACGTCGATGGCGGGCAGCGCTTCGGCGCCGAGCTCGGCCGCAGCGCTCGACCGCGGAGTCGATCCACTCGACGCCGCGGGAGCTGCGTGCTCGGCCGGCGTGGGATCCAGGGTGGAGGCTCGAGCCGCTCGTGCCGTCGTCGGGTCGACGACTTCCGCATGCGTCGCGCGCTCGAACTCCTCCAGGCGACTCGTTGCCCACCACGCCGCGCCGCCGAGGACGAGGGCGAACAGTAGCGCGATCGGGATCAGGAGTCGTGCCATGCGCGAGCTCGCCAAGGTAGCGCGGCGTCGCGCGCGCGTCAGGCTGGACGTTAGGCTGCGCGAACTCATGGACGACGAGCTCCCGCCGCCGATCGAACCCGCGCACACCGACGTTCGTCCGACGCCGGACGGCGCGCCCGAAGCTCCGATCGCGCCTTCGTTGCTCGCGGACGGCGTTCCCCAACGCCTCGATCCGTCCTACGTCGCCTACGACCGCCTCTCGGGCTGGGTCGGCGTCGCGGTCGTGTTCGCGCTCGGCGTCGTCGGGCTCGGGGCGTTCTGGATTTCGAGCGAGCCCAAGCTCGCGAAGCTCGCCGTGCTCGCGGGAGCGTGGGTCGCGCTGCTCGCTCTGCTCGTCGCGACGACGCTGTTCCTGCCGCGCAAGCGGTGGGAGCGCGCGCGCTGGACGGTCTCGCGCGCGGGGCTCGAGATTCGAAAGGGCGTCTTCTTCCGCTCGATCACGAACGTCCCGCGCTCGCGCGTGCAGCACACCGACGTCACGCAGGGCCCGATCCAGCGCCGCTTCGGACTCGCGACCTTCGTCGTGCACACCGCGGGGCAGCAGCACAGCGAGGTGGAGCTCGAAGGCGTCGCATTCGACGTCGCGAAGGCGTTGCGCGACGACCTGATGGCCGCTGGAGCGGGCGATGGCGCCTGAGCGCGGCGTGGTGCACCGTCTGCACCCCGCGTCGCTGCCGCTCGAGCTCGTGCGGCGCATCTCGCGCTTCGGTTTCTACGCGGTCGTCGCCGTCGTGCTCGCGGCGCGGTCGGAGGAGCTCGCGTACCTCTTCCTGCTGCTCCTGCCGATCGGCGGGGCGGTGATGCGCTTCCTCTCGTTCCGCTACGAGCTCGCCGACGACCGCCTCATCGTGCGCGAGGGCGTGTTCGTGAAGCAGGTGCGCCAGATCCCCTACGCGCGCATCCAGAACCTCGACACGACGCAGGGGGTCTTGCACCGCGCGCTCGGCGTCGTCGACGTGCGCGTGCAGACCGCGGGCGGGAAGGAGCCCGAGGCCGTGTTCCAGGTGATCTCGCGCGAACGGCTCGAGGAGCTGCGCGCCGTGATCTTCGGCGCGCGGGCCGAGCCCGTGGACGCATGGAGCTCCGCCGCGCCGAGCTCGATCGACGAAGCACCGCTCTTCCGCATGCGCGCGAGCGACCTCGCGGTGCACGGACTGCTCTCGCAGAAGGGCCTCTTCGTCGTCGGCGGCCTGCTCCTCGTGCTGCGCGAGTTCGCCGACCGCGACCGCGTGAAGGAGCTCTTCCAGTCCGGCGTCGAGCAGCTCCCCGTGGAGCCCCGCGCGCTCGGCGCGTGGACGTGGGTGGCGCTCTCGGTCGCGGGTTTTGCGCTGCTGCAGCTCGCGACGCTCGCCTGGGCCGTGGTCACGCTCTTCGGTTTCCGTATCGAGCGGCGCGGCGACGCGCTGCACAGCCAGTACGGCCTCTTCACGCGGCACGAGACGTCGCTGCCGCGCCGACGCATCCAGGCGCTGCACGTGAAGCAGGGGCTTTTTCAGCGCCTCTTCGGCCGCGTCTCCGTCCACGCGGTGAGCGCCGGCGGTGTCGGCGGCGAGGAGAAGGAGCACGCGCGTCCGTGGCTCGTGCCGACGTGCCGCGGGGAGGAGCTCCCGCGGCTCCTTCGCAGTGTGCAACCGGACGCGGAGTTCGACGCGGCTCCGTGGCGGAAGGTGCACCCGCGCGCGACGCGGCGGCTCACGATCCAGGGGACGCTGCTCTACAGCCTGTCGTTCGGCACGGTCGCGGCCGTCCTGATCTCGACGGACTTCGTTCCGCTCGCGCCGACGCTCGGCGTCGTGCTCGTCCTCGCGCTCGCCGCCGCGATGGTGCGCGCGAAGCTCGTCTACCGCGCCCTCGCGTTCGCGCGCACGGACAAGGCGCTCTTCCTGCGCCACGGCGTGCTGACGCGGAGGAAGACGTGCGTGCCCCTGGAGAAGATCCAGTCCGTGCGCCTCTCCCAGACGCCGCTCGACCGCATGGCGCGCATGGCGACGCTCTCGATCGACACCGCGGGCCCAGGCGGCCAGCACGCGGCCTTCGTCGTGCCCTACCTCCCGGTGCGCGAAGCCCGCCGCCTGTCCCGCGCGCTCACGCGCGAAGCGAACCGGCGCGACTTCCGCTGGTGATACGGAGTCAGGTGACTTTTTTCCCGATTCGCGGCGCGCCCTTCGCTGGCGCGGTGCGCGCGCTGCGAATCGGAGAGAAAGTCACCTGACTCCGTATCGGACTACCAGACCACGGCCCAGCCGTTCGTGAGGTTCGACGTCCCTGGCGGACAGAACGCCGCCGCTGCGTTGCGGAAGGTCGTCTGGTAGTAGCGCGCGGAGCCGCTGCCCGGCGCAACGCCGCCGCGCGCCGACAGTGAGATCGTGTCGGTCGAGTCGGGGAAGGCGCTCGCGCCGCCGACGCTCGCGCGCGTGCGCAAGCGAATCAACGCGCCGCCCGCGCAGCGCACGCCGTCGCCGAAGACCGCGTCGGTGAGCCCGTCGCCCTGCAGATAGATGCACGTCGACGTCGCGGGCATGTCCGACGCGGCGAGGACCACGTCGTCGTTGAGCGCTGAGCCCGACGCCGTCAGCAAGGCGCCCGACGGGTTCGCCGAGTGCGCGCAGCCGTGTCCCGCCGCGCCGAAGTTGCCGCAGGGACACGCCGTCGTGACGTTGGGGTCGAAACCGTCGCCGAAGCAGAAAGGATCGAAGCAACCCGGCGTCGGCGCGTGCGGCACGCAGTCCCACTTCGCGACGTAGGCGTCGCCCGAGTCGACCGCGGCGGTGAACGCGCCGCCCGCGAAGAGCGCCGCTCCGCTGCAGCTCCGGTCGTCGAACGCGACGAGCGCTTCGACCGTGCCCGGGATCCCGCCGCCGAGCGCCGACCAATTCGCGCTGTCCCACCGGGCGATCCCTCGAGCGGCGACGCCGCCCGCGAGCGCGAATTCGCCGCCGGCGAACAGCGCATCGCCGACGCCGTCGTCGAACACGCCGAGGCTTCGGACGGGCGCGTCCATGCCCCCGCTCGCGAGCGCCGACCACGCGGCGCCATTCCAACTTGCGATGCGATCCGCTGGGATCCCGCCCGCCGACGTGAAGCTGCCGCCCGCGTACAGCGCGGGACCGGAGCCGTCGTCGTACGTCGCGAACGCGTGGACGATCGACGTGGCGTTCATCCCGCTCCCGAGCGCCGACCAGGTCGCGCCGTTCCAACGCGCGACGCGGCTCGCGCCGACGCCGCCCGCGGTCGCGAACGCGCCGCCGACATAGAGCGCATCACCGCTGCCGTCGTCGAACACGGTGAGCGCGCGCACGCTGTCGTTCAACCCGCTGCCGAGCGTCGACCAAGTCGTGCCGTTCCAGCGCGCGACGTGCTGGGCGTTGTTCTGTCCACCGATCGAGGTGAAGTCGCCACCGGCGTAGAGCGCGTCACCGCTTCCGTCGTCGAAGACGGTGAGGGCGCGTACCCCCGACGTGTAGCTGGCCAGCCAGAACCAACCGAGGCCCGTCCAACGCGCGATCCCGACGTACGCGTTCTGGGCGCCGTAGAACGTGAAATCCCCGCCGACGTACAGCATGGAAACGCCCGCAATGGCTCCGTCGTCGAACAGCGCGAGCGAATGGACGGAGCCCGTGTACGCGAGGCCGTCCACGGGGAACGGGAGCGGCGACCAGCTCTCTCCGTCCCATTTCGCGACGAGGTCCGCGCGCACTCCGCTCACGGACGTGAAGGCGCCGCCGACGTAGAGCACGGGTCCATTCGCGCTCGGCGCGACCGCGAACGCGCGTACCTCGCCGTTGAAGCCCGGGCCCGACGCGACCCAGCCGCGGCTCGTCCACTGCGCGAGGTTGCGCGCCGGCCCCGACCCGGCACTCGCGAACGAGCCGCCCGCGCAGAGACGCGGACCGTGTCCGGTGTCAAACACGGCGAGCGCGTCGACGGGACCGCCCGTGCCGCCCAGCGTCGGCCCCAAGGGAGCGAGCCACCCCGAACTGGTCCAGCGCATGACGCCCGTGACGACGGTCCCGCCCGAATAGAGCTGCATCCCGCTGCCGTCGTCGAAGCGGACGAACGAGCGCACCTCGCCGTTGATCGACCCGGCCGCCGACCAGCTCACGCCGTTCCAGCGCGCGACGTGGAACGCGGCGAGGCCGTTCGCGTTCGTGAAGCTGCCGCCGACGTAGAGCGCGACCCCGGATCCGAGCGTGTGCTCCGCGAGGGCCAGCACGGGGCCGTCGAGCCCGCCACCGAGCGCCGACCAACTCACGCCGTCCCACTTCGCGATCCGACTCGCGCTGGCGCCGCCGGCGAACGTGAACGCGCCGCCCGCGTAGAGCCCGCTCCCGAGTCCGCCCGCGCCGCCGGCGTAGACCGCGAGACTCGCGACGACGTCGTCCGTTCCCACGCCGAGCGGCGACCAGCTCGCGCCGTTCCACTTCGCGACGTGGCTCGCCGCGACGCCGCCCGCGGTCGTGAACGCGCCGCCGGCGTAGAGCGCGGGTCCGCTCCCGTCGTCGAAGACGGCGAAGCACTCGACGCTGGCGTCCATGCCGCTCCCGAGCGCCGACCAGTTCGCACCGTCCCACTTCGCGACGCAGCTCGCGGGCACACCGCCCGCCGTCGTGAAGACGCCGCCGACGTAGAGCGCTTCTCCGGTGCCATCGTCAAACGTCGCGAGCGCATGCACTTCCCCGTCGAGCCCGCTGCCGAGCGACTTCCACGAGCCACCCGTCCAGCGCACGACCCGGTTCGCCCGAATGCCGCCCGCCTCCGTGAACACGCCGCCGACATACAGCGCGGTACCGCTACCTCCCGGACCCACGACGGTCGTGGCGAACGCGCGCACGCTTCCGTTGCACCCGTTCACGCCGCCGAACGTCGGCACCCACTCGGGCTGGCACGGAGACTGGACCGCGGCGGTTGCGGGAGCGAGCGCCACGAAGAGCACGGCCTGCGCGAGGGCCACGACCGAGCGGAGAACGGCGCTCGACACCGGTGCGGTTCGCTCTGAGAAACTCATGTCGAGTGATCCTCGCTCCACCGGTTCCGCCTCGGCTCGCCTGGACGGTGAGTGGATGATACTCGCCCTTCGGAGCCTGGTGACTGCTTCCCCGATTCGCTGCGCGCGGGCGGCGAAGAAGGACAGGGTCACCTGGCGCCGCGCAGGTCGATCGCATCGAGCCGGCCGTCGGTCACGCGCTCGCCGGGGAGCAGAAGCACGTCCTCGAGCACGAAACACGGCTCCTTCGCGCCCTTCTTCGTGAAGACGAGGTCGACGCGGCCCGGCCGCACGTCGGGGATCGCGAACGCGCCGTCGTCGCCGAGGTTCGACGCGCGCACGCCGTCGATGCGCACGAGTTCCGCGGCGAGCTTCTCGCGGTAGCGCAGCACGAGGCGCACGGTCTTGCCGTCGACGTCGGCGTCGAGCCGCGCGCGGCCGGCAATGGAGCTCGCGCGCGGGAGCGTGATCACGACCGTTTCGACGGGCGGCGTGAACGTCACGGGGAGCGGGCTCGCGTGTCCGCTCTTCGTCGCCGTGCAGGCGAGCTCGTGGCCGGAAAGGAAGCCCGACAGCGCGTACAGGCCGTCCCCGACCTCCGTGATCTCCATGCGCGCGATCGTGTGCGATTGGATCACCTCGCTCGTCGCAGCGTCGCGCACCGTGAACGCCGCGCCCGCGATCCCGCGGCCCGTGTCGTCGACGACGCGCACGCGGGCGAGCGGGCCGCGGCGTTGAAGGAGCAGGTCGCCGAGGTCGTTCACGCCGCGCTGCAACGGATCGGGGAACGCGACGACGCCTTCCATGCGCGCGCCCTCGTCGTCGTACGCGGAGACGAGCAGCGTCCCGCTCGTCTTCGTGAGCGACGGCGCGGGCGCCATGACCTCGAACCGGCCCTCGGCGTCCGTCGTCACGGGCAGACCCGCGGAGCCGCTCGCCCCGCGCGACTGCGCGCTCATCGTGCGCGACGCGAGCGGCTCGCCGTCGGGGTCGAGCACGCGCACGCGCACGATCGGGAACGCGTTGGCGAACTCGAGGTCGAGCGTGATGCGCTCCCCGTCGCTCATCGGACCGGGGAGCCGTTTCCTCGCCGAGCCCATCCCGCCCCCCATCGCCGCGACGTAGAGCTCGAGACCCGTGCCCACGAACGGGAAGAACGCGTGCGACGGCTCGAGCAGCGCGGGCTCGAACGCGGGCGCTTCCCACGGCAGGTAGCCGTGCTCGTCGAGCAGCCGCGCGTCGGCGAGGTTCATCCCGTTCAAGAGCACGGTCTCGCCGCCCGGCCCGTGCACGCGCACGTCGAGCGAGCCGCACGGCGGCACGATCAGGTCGACGGGCTTCTCGGAGAGCGCGTTCGGATCGATGCGCGCTTCGCCGAGCTCCTCCTCGCGCGCGAGGATCGCGAGGTGCGCCGCGATCGCGCCCTGGACGTTCATGCGACCGAGCACGAGGTCGAGGTGCTGAACTCGCGCGATGCCGTCCTTCTCGGTGAGGCCGTTCCAGAAGTCCTCCTTGTTCGCCGGCGCGCCCGCGCGCCGCAGCCCGACCGGCACGCCCGCGACCGGCCGCGCGTTGCCGTCGATCGCGCGGATCAGGAGCGTGCGATCGAGCGCGAGCTCCAGGCGCAACGGCGGCTCCGCGGTCTCGCCGATCGAGAGCACGCCGAACGCCGTGCCCTTGCGCGCGCAAACGGAGCCCGGCCGAACTCCACGGGGCAGCCACGCGCGGCCCTGCTCATCGGTGACGAGTTCGGGCGCGGAGGCGAGCTGCTCCTCGACCTCGGGCTCGGAGAGCGGGAAGCGCTCGCGATCGCCGAACGACACGTGCGAGAACCCGAGCGCGCGCACCTTCGCGCCCGCGACCGGCGCCTTCGTGCCCTTCTCGACGACGAGGAGCTCGAGCCCGATCGGCGGACCGAAGGCGGAAGAGGACGAAACGATCGCCGCCTCGGAGCTCGCGACCGTGCGCGCACCCAACTCACGCGCCTGCGCGACGCGCTGAGCCTCCATCGCGAGCTCCGCCCGCGCGACCTCCGCCTGCATGCTCACCTCGACCGCGCGCGCGAGCTCGTCCCGCGCGGTGGTGTAGCTGCGGAACGCCCACCAAGCGACGAGGCCCAGCGTGCAGACGACCAGGACGACGACGAAGACGAGCGTGCGTTGCATGCGAGGCGCGGAGGGTAACCGATACGGAGTCAGGTGAGTTGTTCTCCGGTTTGCGGGCAGCGCACGGCGCAAAACACACGGCGCGCGATGGGTATTCCATGCAAGCGAGAGTCATCCGACCCCGAGCTAGCGCGTCAGCGCCAACCGACCTCGACTCCCGAAAGCCTGGGGTCGTCGCACGCGACGCCGGAACGGAACTCGATCCCGCCGATGCGCTCCAGCACCGAGCCCTCGCGCGCATCCAGCACGACGAAGTCGAACCGACCCGCGCGCGCCGCGGCGAAGCGCAGCGCACCGTCCGCGTCCCGCGCGCAGTTGGATTGGAGCGCGATCCCCCGGCGCAACTGCTTCTCGAGGTCGAACTCGGGCCGCACGAACATCGGCACGCACCGGTCGAGTTCGAATCCGGATTTGCCGAGCAACTTGGCGACCGCCCAGCCTCCCGAGCCGAGCACGATGCGCAGCTCCGGGCCGTTCGGAACGAGCTCTACGGGTTCGCTCGCTTCGTAACCCGGCGCATCGGCGACGACCATCACGCGCTGTCCGCGGAACTCGGCGCTCAGCTCCCGGGCGCCGCCTTCCACGCGCACCCAGGACGGATCGACCCACCATTCCTCGTTGACTCCCTCCGTATTGAGGAATCGCGCCCGCAGTCTCGCATCGACGAGCGTCGAACCGCGCTCGTCGTACACGCGACAGCGTCCGATCGGCCGCTTGGGTGCGAAGCGCAGGTCCCCGAGCGAGTGCTCGGGAGACTCCAGCGTGCTGGGCAAGCGCGTATCGAGCTCGTGCCGACCGTCGGCACCGCGGTACACGATACGCACCCTGAGCCTGTCGTCGATCCTCGGGTCTCTCAGCAGACCGGATCGGACACGAAAGCGACCTTCGAGATCGGTCTCGAAGCACTCCTTCGAACGGAGCTCCGGATCGGCGACGTACTCCGAAGCCGTCTCGTCGAAGATGCGCCCTTCCAAGAGCCAGGCCCGCACGCGTCGCAGGGGAGTCCCCTGTGGATCGAGCAAACGCCCCGTGAGCACGGGCCGAGCTCGATCCACCGTGATTTGCAGGCGGACTGTCTCGTCGTCGTGCCGCGGACCTGTGCCGAGCACGTGCACCGGGCGGAAGGCCACTTCGCGGCTCGACGCGCGCAGCTCCACACCGAGGCCGATGTCTTCGAACACGGCGCGCGCCCCATCGACCGAGTCGGGGCGGAGGAGGTCCGCATCCCAGCGCGGCTGCCCGTCGTAGCCCTCGTCCTCCGCGCGCGAGAGCACGACGTCGTCGGCGAGGAGTGGCGCGCCGTCTGGAGTGCGGATGGTCACCTCGACGCGCCCGAGCGGCGGCAGCACGAGCTGCTCAGGGGTCGCGAGGCCGCGTTCGATGTCGAGCGCGACGTGCGGGAGCAGTTCGTCGCGTGCGAAGAGCACGGGACGGAGCACGGCTTCGTTGGCCCCGAGACACTTCGCGGCGAGCGCGGCCGCGTGACGGATCTCGACGAAGCCTCGATCGTCCGTGAGCGCGCTCCAGAAGTCGTCGCGCGGCGCGCTCGCGCAGCCGAGTGCCACTTCCTGCCGCGCGCGCGGCTTCCCGTGGGCGTCGACGACCTGCACGCGGACCGTCGCGTCGGGCACGAGCTCGATCGTGAACGGCGGCGCGACGCTGTCGCTGACGTAGGCCTTGCCCCACAGCTCGCCCGCGGTCGCCGAGTAGTCGGCGGGCAGGCTCTTCTTCGGCACGCGCGTCGTCCCCGCTGCATCCGTGACGTACACCGGCGTGTCGCCGAGCTCCGCCTCCGGGTCGAGCACGCCGACCGGAAGCGGCGCGTCCGCGTCGGGCTCCTTCCGGCGTTCGAGCAGCCCGAGCCCGCGCACGCGCGCGCCCGGCACGGGCGCACCGCTCGACGCGAGCACGACGCGCACGACGACGCCGTCCTCCGCCCTCACGATCACGCCGCGGTCTTCCGGCGGCGCGGTGACGGCGTTCGCGCGTTCGTTCGGCTCGGCGCGTGCGAGCGCTGGCGCGGCGCTCTCGCGCTCGAGCTCGGCGGCCGGCGTCGCGCGCTCCCCCACGTGTCCCGAGGGCTGCGGCAGCGTGCAATTGCGATCGTCGCCGCGCGTGGCGACGAGGAACGCGATCGCGGCGAGCACCGCGAGCACGATCGCGACGGGGAGGAGCGTGCGGGAGGACATGGAGCGCTCGGGAAGGTCCTATCCTGCCGTGGCGCGCCCGGTTTCGCGCGCTCTGCGAGCTCCCGGGGCTCGACCGCCCCCCGCGCAAGCCGCGACGGCGCGACCGCGACCGCGTCTCGAACTACGAGGCAGCCCCATGTGTCGTCGCCCTGCGCCTCCACCTTGCAGCCGAGCACGGCGAGCGGGGTCACGGAGCCGACCGCTGCCTACGCATGCAGAGGAGAGCGTGCACGCCGCAGAGCAGCTTCGTGCGACGTGGACCGTCGGGAGGGAGGACCCGTTTGAATCGGGAACCCTCTCACCTCCGCGCCAACACCGAGAGTGGGGAAACGAAAGGCTCGAGCGCTGTTCGCACTCGGTCGGTCGTAGGCCTCGTCGAGCCGGGCATGGTCATCGTCCAGACTCCGTGCGGCGGCGATCTCGTGCGACGTCGCCCGCGGAGCGCAGGCCGGCGTCTCCGCCGAGTCTCGCACCTCGACCACCAGGAAGCTCCGTGCACGCCGCCCGGGCAGCTTCATGCGACGTGGACCGTCGGGAGGGAGGACCCGTTTGAATCGGGAACCCTCTCACCTCCGCGCCAACACCGAGAGTGGGGAAACGAAAGGCTCGAGCGCTGTTCGCACTCGGTCGGTCGTCGCCTTCGTCGAGCCGTGCAAGGTCATCGGCCAGACTCCGTGCGGCGACGAGCTCTTGCGACGGCGCCCGCGGAGCGCCGGCGCGTCTCCGCCGGGTCTCGTACCCCGCCTGATGAGGAGTTCAGAGCGACAGTGACCCTTGCCTCCGCTCCGCAGCCGAGGCCGGCGAGCGGCGTGACGAGCCCGCGGACAACTTGCGTCGGCCGCGCGGCTTCATGCGACGTGGTCCCTCACGACGGAGGACCCGATTGGATCGGGCGAGTTTCCTCCGCGCGTTCCGCGACCACTCCGCGCGTAGCGCCACGCGCGGGAGTCGCCGACGGCAGTCGCCGGCGAATCAGGGAGGAAGTCACCCGACTCCGTATCAGAACCCGTGGTCGACGAGGAACTGCACCGCCGCCAGGATCTCGCCGCGGCCGTGGCGCGGGTTGATCTCGACGACTTTCTCCGCGGTGCGCGGCACGTAGCCGGCGACGAGCTTGAAGTCGACCTGACCCGCGCCCGGCGGCATCTCCGCGACGCCTTCCGCGGAGTCCTGCAGGTGCACGCCGAGCATCTTCGGCGCGTATGCGTCGAGCCATTGTCCCTGCGGCGGCAGGCCCGCGCGCTCGCGCGCCTGGATGCGGCCGGTGTCGTGCCAGTACGCGAGGCCGTGTTGCTTCAGGTCCTCGAGCACCCACCCGACCGTCTCGAAGTTCATCAGGTCGGAGAAGTTCTCGCCGGTCTCGATCGCGAGCTTCGTCTCGGGGAACTCCGTCTGCAGCTGGTGCAGCGAGCGGCACAGGTGGTCGACCTGGCGCTGGCCCTTCTTCGTCACGCGCGCCACGAGGTCGCGGGCGTTGGCCTTGAGCTCGTCGCTCGGCCCTTCGCGCAGGATGCGCGCGTGCAGTCGCTCCGCCTCGTCGATCAGCGTCTTGTCCTCGAGCTCGCACCCGCGGATGATCACGACCGGACAGCCGTACCTCTGCGCGAGGCGGATGTGGCGGCGCACCGAGTTGATCGCCTGCTCGCGCTGGTCCTCGGAGAGGCTGCCGAGCTTCAGGCCGTTGGTGCCCTCCGTCCGCGGATCGAGGCAGCCCGCGACGATCGAGCGCACGCAGATCCCGGTCTCGCGCCGCGCGTCCTCGAAGCCGTTCAGCTTCACCATCGCGTCCGACCGTCCGAGCTCCAGCCTCCGGAACCCCATCGCGACCGCGGCGAACGCCTGGTCCTCGATGGTCTTCAAGCGGGTGCCGTAGCAGCTCGTGGAGAGCGCGTACTCGTTAGGAATGCCGGGCTGGGTCAACGGGGCCTCGCGAATCGTCGGAGGGGGCTCGAAGTCGGGGAATGCGCGGTGGGCGCGCCTCCTAAGCTCGGCACCGGAGGAACCATATCCTGAGAATGGACGTGTGGAGGGCGCGCCGAAGTTCCCTACGCGCGCACCCCAGGCGCTGGACGGCACCACCCCGAACGACGTTGCCCTTGGGCGGGCGGAACGTTGCAACGCCCTGGACGTCCGCGGTGAATCGCCGTGATTTCGCGTCCGCGAACGCGCGCTCGACGGCGCGAACCTAGGCCTTCGCAGTCCCGGAAAAAAAATCGCGCCCGTGGCTCAGCGGCCGGGGAGCACGTGGCCGCCCGCGCCGGCGGTCGTGATGCGGCGCACGGTGCCGTCGGCGGTCCAGGCGAGGACCTGGGCGGGAGCGCCCGGCGCGCCGATCGTGAGCGCGACCGCCCCGGAGCTGGTCCAGGCGATCGCGGGCCCGATGGAGAGCGCGCGCGAGGTGAGGAGCCGCGCCACGGCGTGTTCGCCGTGCGGGAGGCGCCAGACGTACTGGTTCCCGCCCTGCTCCATCACGAACACGCAACTGCGATCCGGCCCGACGGTCGAGCGTGCGACCCGCGCGGACGCGGAAAGCGCGAGCACCAAGTCGGGGTACTCGTCGAGATCGGAAGGCATGGTGTGGATGCCGCGCTCCTCGGGTTCGTCGAGCGTGCGCACCGCGAGCAGCACGTCGTCGCCCGCGAGTTCCAGCATGTCGAGACCCGCGACGTCGGTCAGGAGTTCGTCGACCCCGCCGCCCGCCGCCGTCACGCGCAGCACGCGCCCGCCGGTCGCCGCCGGAGCGTAGAGGAGGTAGGCGCCTGCGCTCGCCGACCAAGCGATGCGTTCCGGCGCGAGCAGCGCGTAGTTGAGGAACGGCGGCGCGAGCTCGCCCGAGGTCTGCGACAGGTTGCGCACCGTCGTGACGCCCGTCACCGGCTCGACCGTCGCGCTGAAGAGGTCCATGCGCTGCAGGAGGCTCCCGTTGGCGCCGGCGTCCCCCGCCGCGAAGGCGAGTTGGCGCGCGGGCGTGAAAACGAACACGCCGACTTCGTCGAGGTACGGATGGAAGAGCGCGTCGCGCGTCAGGTGCTGCGCCGCGGTGGGCGCGCCCGGCTGCGGGGCGGAGGCGAGGTAAAGCTCGTTCGAATAGACGTGGCCGAGGCCGACGCGCCACGCGCACGCCGTTCCGTCGTCGGACACCGCGAGCCACGGTCCGTTCTCCGCATACGGCAGAAAGCCGGCGCCCGACATCGCGGTCGGCGTGTCGCAGTAGCAGAGCGCGGGTCCGTTCGCTCCGAGCACGAACGGATGCGCCGCGTAGGCGCCGTCACCCGCGATCGTCACGGCGAACGCGCCGTTCGCGCTCGCGACGATCTCGCGCGCGAACCACGCAGGCTGCGCGGGCGCGGCGAACGCCACGGGGCTCGCACCGGAGCATCCGCAGCGGTCGAAGCGCAGGACGCCGCTCGCGTGCACGGCCGCCCCGAAATCGCGAGCGAGGACGAGCCCGTCCGCGCCGAAATCGAAGGGAGCGAGCGCCGCGGTGCGGGGCACGACGGTGCTGTTCGTCACGTCGACCTCGTACAGATCGCCGCCGTCCTCGAAGCGCGTCGCCGCGAGGAAACCCGAACCGTCGCGCGCGATCGCGACGCGCTCGAGGAACGGATCGTGGCCCCATGCGTTCGCCGGGAGCTCGAACAGGATCCGTGCCGCGCCGTCCGCACCGACCAGGAACCAACCGAACCGCGCCTCCGGCGCGCCCTCGGAGCGAACGAAGTGGTACAGCGAACCGCGGCCGCCCGCGAGCCGCACGCGCGCCGCGCCGGGCACGTCCTCGAAACGCCGCGAGCCCTGCTCGTCGACGAGTTCGAGCGCTGTGCGGCCGACGACGTCGAACGCGAGCAGCCGGATCGACGCGAGACCGGCGGCGTCGTGCGCGGAAGGGGTGCCCTGCTCGTCGAAGACGCGCACGGAGCCGACGGCGCCCGGCGCGCCGACGAACATCGAGACCGAGCCCGCGACGGCGCGCGGCGCGGACGAAAGGAGGAGGACGGCGATCGAGAGGAGGGTCTTCATCGCGTTGCCACCACGCAGGGAGAGAGGGAGCGGAACGTCGCGCCGATCCGAGAGGCGCGCGACCACGCTCTGCGTGGGTGCCGCGCGAAGAGGATGGAGGCTCACGCTCCAGGATCGCACGCACGCGGATTCCCGGACGTGAACGGGCCTTCACGATGGACGCGCCGCGCTCGGGATGGAATTCACGGCCCGCCGAGCACGAGCACGCTCGCCGCGACCGACTCCACGCGGATCGGCTGCTGGCCGGGAACCCAGCTCGTCGTCGTCGAGCCGGCCGCCGAGCCTAACGTGGCAAGCACGACCCCCGTCCGCGTGACGTCGACGAGGGGGCCGACGTCGAGCGCGTGCTGCGCGAACCCCGTGGTCGCGCCCGTGGTCACATCGACGTGCCACAGCGCGTCCACCGTGCCGTCGCTCGTCACGAGCGCGCACTGGCCGCCCGCACCGAGGCTCCCGCGCGCGCCGCGCACGCCGGGCGGGAGCGCGAGCAGCACCTCGGGATCGATCGACAGGTCGAGCGGGAGGCGCAGGAGCGCGGGGACGTTCGACCCGGCCGGCCCGAGCGTCGCGAACACGAGGTGCTGCGGCGCGAGCTCGAACAGCCCGAGACTGGACACGCCCGTGACGAGCTCGCGCACGCTGCTCGCGCTCTGTTCCACGGCGAGCACGCGCTCCCCGCTCGGTTCGCGGTCGAGCGCGATGTACGCCTCCGCCGCCTCGAGCCATGTGATGCGCGTGAACTCGAGCGTTCCGTATTGGAGGAAGGGCGGGTACGCATTGCCCGAGGTCGCCGTCAGGTTCCGGAGCCCGAGCACGCCGCTCGAGTCGCGCTCGGCGCCGTAGGCGTCGGCGCTCCCGAAGAGACTCGGTTCCGTCCCGGGCGGATCGCCGGCGACGAACACGAGCCGACCCGTGGGCGTGAAGACGAACACGCCGACCTCGTCGAGGTAGGGCGCGAACACGCCGTCGCGCGTGACGTGCTCCTCGACACCGGCGACGGACGCGCTCGGGCGCGAGCCGAGGAAGAGCTCGGCGTCGTCCCACGGTCCCCACGGCCGCATGCGCCACGCGCACTGGAGCCCGTCGTTCGAGACGGCGAGCCACGGACCGTTGGGCGCGTCGGGCGCGAGGCCGGCGCCCTCGAGATCCGCGGGCAGATGCGCCATGCGCCGCGCGAGGCCCTGCGCGTCGAAGACGTAGGGATAGGTGATCTGCGGCGACTCGCCCGCGACCGTCGCGAGCCACTCGCCGTTGCAGCTCGCCACGAGCGCGCGCTCGAACCAGACCGGGTACTCCCCCATCACGAAGCCGACCGGCTGCGCGTCGCCGTCGACGCCCCGCACGAAGCGCAACACGCCGTCCTTGTGCACCGCCGCGCCGAACGCGGGGAGCAAGGCGAGCCCGCGCCCGCGCAGGTCGAGCGGAGCGAGGTTCGCCGTGTGGTTGCGCACGCGCGCCGACGGCAAGTCGACCTCGAAGAGATCGCCGCCGGCCGAGCGCGTGGTCGCGACGAGCAGACCCTCGCCGTCGGACGCGACCGCGACGCGCTCGACGAACGGATCGACGCCGGTCGTCTCCGCGCGCAGCTCGATCACGACCCGCGCGACGCGCGTCGCGTCGACGACGAAGAAGCCCCACGTCTCCTCGTGGTCGCCCTCGTCGCGCACGAAGTGGTAGAGCGACCCCTTGCCCTGCGGCAGCGCGAGCCGCGCCGCGCCGGGCACGTCGCGGCGCAGGCGCGGCGCGCAGGCGGAGAGCGGCTCCAGCGCCGCGCGCGACGAGAAGTCGAGCGCGACGAGCCGCACGTTCGCGAGCTCCGCCACGTCGTACGGCGGGAGCACCGCGTTCTCGTCGAGCACGCGCACCAAGCCCGTCCCGCCGGGCGGTCCCACGAACACGCTGAAGGAGCCCGCGGCGGCCGTGCCGGCGAGCAAGAGCGGGGCGACGAGGCGATGGAGAGGTTGCATGGTGCGATCCGGAGCCGCTCACGGAGCGGAAGCCCTGTACGACGGCCGATCGCGCGCGTGCAACCCGAACGCGGCGCGTGGCGCCGTCCCGACGGGCGACGGCGGTCCAAAGAGTGCGCGCGGGGGCGCAATCCCGCAAGGGCCGAGGGGAAACCAGGGGTCGTCGAGCTCGCCTGACGGCTGCGCGCCCATCAGGCTCCCCGCGTCGCGAGCGCGAACGACCGCGCGCTGTTGCACGGGGCGCGTGCGGAAGCTCACGTGCCGCGAGCATCGGAGTCGCGCGAGCCGCGGCCGGCGCACGCTTGCGCGCCGGGCGCGCTCCTTGCCAGCGCCCGCGCATCGCACCCGGTGATCGCCCCCGTCCCCAAGCGATCCACCGGAGTCTCCGCGAGACCCCATCGGACCTGGCCCGACCGAAGGAACCCGCATGCTCCGTCTCTCCTGGACCGTGTTCGTGTTCGTCCCGCTCGCCGCCGCACCCGCGCTCGCGCAGGTGCCGTGCCCGACTTTCCCCGCGCGCGTCTACGACGCGGGACCCACGCCCGAGGCCGTCGAAGCGGCCGACATGGACCTCGACGGCGACCTCGATCTCGTCGTGGCGGACTCCTGCCTGCCGCAGGTGCGCGTGCTCTGGAACGACGGCGCGGGAGCGTTCGAGACGTTCACCGACCTCTCGACCTGGGATCCGGTGCGCGCGGTGCTCGTGGGCGACCTCGACGGCGACGGCGACGCCGACGTGGTCGCGCTCGAGAGCTACACGGACGCGCACGTGCTCGTCTTCACGAACCAGGACGGCGTGCTCGTGCTCGCGCAGCGCTTGCTCGTCGACGCGAACGGCGCACGGCCCGATCTCGGCGACCTCGACGGCGACGGACAGCCGGAGCTCGTGCTCTGCGCCTACACGAACGCCCAGTCGGCCGAGCACGGCTTCCTCGTGCTCCCGAACCAGGCCGGAATCTTCGGCGCACCGGTGTTCCATGGGGTCGGCGGCTCGACTCCGATGACAGACACGGAGCTCGCGGACTTCGACGGCGACGACGATCTCGACGTCGTGGGCCTCGTCGGCGGCGCGATGTACTTCTGGCTGAACAACGGCGCGGCCGGCCTCGTCCTCTCGGGCGCCGACGGGTACGTGGGCGTCACGCGCATGCTCGCGGCGAAGCTCGACGCGGACGACTACGCGGATCGGGTGCTCGTCCGCTACCCGACGCGCGACCTCGTGCTCCTGCTCACGACCGAAGCCGTGCCGATCACGCTCGCGACGTTCACCGATTTCCCGAGCGAAGTGCGCGCCGCCGACCTCGACGGTGACGGCCGAATCGACCTGCGTGTCGCGGCGGACACGCTGCGCGACTACTTCCAACTTCCGGGCGGCGGTTTCGCTCCCGCGGGCACGCACGCCGCGGCGGCGAGCTCCGCGCGCTTCGCATCGGCCGATCTCGACGGCGACGGAACCCTGGACATCGCGGCCGTGAGCCCGCTCGTCGACGCGCTGAGCGTCGTCCTCGCGAGCGGCGAGAGCTATGCCCCCGCGCAGCGCCTTTCGGCCGGCGACGCCGTCGACCAGGACTTCGCCGACATCGACGGCGACGGCGATCTCGACGTCGTGCGCGCGCACCCGACGGGCTCGCGCGTGTACCTGCGCTCCGGCGGCGTGCTCGCGCCGATCGGAAGCGTGCTCCCCGGCGCGCGGCACGCTCGCTTCGCGGACCTGATCGCCGGCGGCCCGCCGGAGGTCGTCCTCTACTCGGCGACGAGTCCCCTGATCACCGTTTGCGCGGCCGCGAACGGGCTCGACTACGCCGCGCTCCCCGAGACGTTCGGCACGGGCGTTTCGCCGAACACCATCGTCGCCGGCGACCTCGATCAGGACGGACGCCTCGACCTCGTCGTCGGCAACGCCGCGCAGACGGGTCCGCTCGGACCGATCGGGATCTACCGCGGTCACGGCGACGGCACCTTCGACGCGCCCTCGATCTATTACGCGATCAACGATCCGATCGCGATCGCGCTCGTCGACGTCGACGGCGACACGGATCTCGACGTCGTGGCCTCGGTCGACAGCCCGTTCGCGGGCCCGATCCTGGTGCTGCGCAACACGGGCGGCCTCCTCGGCGGTCCCGAGCTCGTGGCGAACGAGACCGCGGCGGGCGCGCGCTTCGCCGCGGGCGACGTCGACGGCGACGGCGACGCCGACCTCGTCGCGGCCGCGAGCAACCTGCGCGAGCTGCGCGTGTACGCGAACGACGGTACCGGCGCTTTCACGCGCGCGCACACGCTGCCGCTCGCGCGGGAAGTGCTCGGGATGCAGCTCGCGCGGATCGACGGCGACGGCGCACTCGATGTCGTGACCGTGGAGACGTCGAGCCCGATGCACGCACCGGGACAACTCGTCGTCGAACGCCGGAACGACGGGACGGGGAGCTTCGCGATCACGGCGCACCACGCCATGAGCGAGCTCGGCGACCGTCCGTTCGTCGGCGACTCCACCGGCGACGGCGACGTGGACGTGCTCCTGCTCGACGCGACGAGTCCGAATCAAGACGGAGTGTGGGTGCTCGAGAACTCGGGCGCGTGCTCCACGGGCGACGCGCTCTGCGCGGGCGACGGCAGCGCGACTGCGTGCCCGTGCGGCAACGGCGGAGCGAACGGGCGCGGCTGCGCGAACTCGTTCGACCCGAATGGAGCGGCGCTCTCCGCGAACGGCACGGCGCTCGTCGCGCACGACACGCTCACGCTCACCGTGAGCGGGCTCCCGCCGACGACGCTCGTGCACTTCCTGCAGAGCGACACCGCCGAGAACGGCGGCGCGGGCGTCGTGTTCGGCGACGGACTGCTCTGCGTCGGCGGCACGCTCCGCCGCTTGGCCGTGCGGCAGGCGAGCGCAGGCGTCGCGGAGCTCGGCGCGGGCGCGTTGCCCGCGGTCTCGCTCGCGCAGCTCGGCGCGCTGCCACCGCAGGGCGGCACGCGCATCTACCAGGCGCGCTACCGCAACGTCGCGAACTTCTGCACGAGCGCCACGTTCAACACGTCGAACGCGTGGCGCGTCGTGTGGGGTGACTGAGCGCGCGCGCGAAGTTTCTTGTTCCGCGGGCGCGGTTCGAGACAGCTCGAACCGCGCCCGCGGTGTTTCTTCGGCCGGCGTCAGACCTTCACTTCACCGCGCGCGCCGAGCAGCGTCGCGTGCTTCGCGAGCAGGGGCTCGACGTCCTCGCGCACGAACTCGACGACCTGCTCGGGCGCGCGGCCGACGTAGCGGCGGGCGTCGAGGAGCTCGTCGAGCTTCGCGCTGAGCTTCCCGAGCACCGGGTCCTTCGCGAGCAGCGCGCGCAGCGGGTTCGGTTGTCCGTCCTTGATCGCGCGCGCGGCTTGGTGGCTTGCCTGGCGGATCGACTCGTGCACGTCCTGACGGTCGGTCTGCATCGGGCGCACCAAGCATGAGGTCGGCGGCTCGCGCCACCGGCCGCGCTATCCAGTTCGTGAGCGGGGCCGCCGGAGATTCCCCAGCGGGCCCGGAGGCATCACCAAGTGACCCGGACTCCGTTCGTGACGTTGAACGTCTCGGGTGGACAGAACAGCGGCGCCGCGTTGCGGTAGTACGTCTGGTAGTAGCGCACGGCAGCGCTGCCCGGCACCACGCCGCCACGCGCGGACAAGGTGATCGTGTCGGTCGAGTTGGGGAACGTGCTCGCGCCGCCGACGTTGAAGCGTGTGCGAAGCCGGATCAGGCTCCCGCCAGCGCAGCGGACACCGTCGCCGAAGCTCGTGTCTTCGAGCGTATCGCCCTGCAGGTAGATGCAGGACGAGGTGGCGGGCATGAGGCTTCCGCCCAGAGTGACATCGTCGAGCGTCGTCGAGCCTGACGCCGAGAGGTTCGCCCCGCTCGGGTTGACCGAGTTCGCGCAGCCGTTACCGCTCGCGCCGTTGTTGGCGCACGGGCAAGGCGTCGTGTGACCCATATCGAGACCGTCGCCGAAGCAGAAGGGCTGGAACAGGCTGGAGGGCGGAACGTGCACGGTCATGATCGCGCGCGTGTTGTCGGTGAACGAAACGCGCATCGCGACCGTGCCGTCGTGTCCGAAGGTCATCGCGGCGCCGTCCGTGTTGCTGATCGTGTTGCCCGGGACGCCCGTGGAGGAGTTGATCGGCTTGAACACACCGGGCGAGACCTCGACTTGGTCGTTGTTGAATACGACCGCGCGCAGGCCTGCAACTTCGTCCCAGATCCACAGCGAGGTGCCCGAGCGGTCGCCGCCGGCCAGGGTACTGACGAACAGGACCTGATTCGCGTCGTTGAGGAACACGTTCGCGCCGTTCAACGCGCCGCACGTGCTGGTCGTGCCGGGCATGGACTGCCCTTCACGCGCGACGAGTTGGAGCGAGCCTGGAAGGCCGTACCAGATCCCCGAGTCATCGGCCGAGGTCACGCCGCCCGTGAGGTTCAGGAAGGCCTGGAAAACGACGTGTCCCGTGACGTTGTGCAAGATGTTCGACGTGTTGAATCCGTTGTACGTCGCGCCGCCCGTGCCGAAGGCGACGTCACCGCGACGGCTCACCATCGACAAGCTGCCGACCCCGCCGCGATAGATGGCCTTGTCGTTCACGCCCGCGACGGTGTCGCCGCCGCGCAGCTCCGTGTGGAAGATGACCTCGCTCGTGCGCAGCCAAGCATTCTGCGCGAGGCTCGGCCCCCAGTTGTCGGTGACCGAAATCGAGTTGAACGTGCCGCCCGACGTGCCGGGCGCGACGTCGCTCTCGCGCACCAGCACCTGGTTGCCGAGGACCGGCACGTTCACCATCAACACGCGGTCGTTCGCGGCCGTCGCGGCCGGTACACCCTGAGTCGTGGAGAGTGTGATGTCGAACAGGAGCCTGTCCGCGCCGTTCAGCTCCATGTGGAACGAGAGCGAGTTCGAGTTGTCGATCGCGACCTCACCGCCGAGGCCCTGTACGGGATCCGACTTGCGCGCGACGAGCACCAGGCCGCCCGGCGGACCGACCCAAAGGCCCTGCGAGTTGTTCGTACCCGTGGTCGTATTCACGGCTGGTGTGCCCGAGCCGGTGGCCAGCACGGCGCGCAGGAACATCACGCCGTTCTGGTTCATCCCAAGGAACGCCTGCGCGGGCGCGGCGAAGGCCTCGCTGAAGTTGGCGCCGCCCGTGCCGGGGGCGACATCACCCGAGCGCAGCACGAGCGACTGGCTCCCGAACGGCCCGGCGAAGAGGGCGCTGTTGTTCGTGGTCGTGACCGTCACGCCGCCGTCGTAGATCTGAGAGCCCCACCAAAGGCGTCCGTCTGGGCTGACGCGCGGCGTGCCTGAGAGGCTCGAGCTCGTGCCGGCAGTGGTGCGCAGCAGGATGCCAGGCGCCATGCTCGGCGCCTGGTCACCGCCGCGCGCGGCCATCCGAAGTGTGGCGCGCGATGAACCGTAGAACATGCCCCGGTCGTTGACGCCGGTCACCGGGGTCACGGAGTCCACCAACTGGCCGCGGAAAAAGACGTTGCCGGTCGCGTCGAGCACGCAGTCGTCGAGCGTGTTGCCGAAGGTCACATTCGCGATCGGCGTGCCCGTGCTGTCCGGCACCGGGTCGGTAGTCGTCGCGACGATCGTTCCCGTCGTTGTGATCAGGCCTTGAGCGATGGCCCCGCTGGCGAGAGCGGCAAGGCTCGTGGCAAAGACGGCAAGCCGGGCTCCATGGGTGTGCTGAGTGTTCATCGAGTCGAGTTTCGGTGGAGGACGGATGGTGTGAGACCGGACTCTCGCGGACCTTCGGGGGCGACCGATAGAAGCAGGGCGTTCGAAATCGGACAGTGGGCTTTCTCCGCGTCACGACACGGCGTCCCATGCAGTGCCCGAGTCCACCCGCGCCAAGGCGTCGGCTCGGGACGCATGCACCACACTCGGAGCGTAGAGAACTCGAGCAACGGCGGCATCGCACTTTGGGGAGGGACAACCGGTGAATCGTCGACAGCGTGGCGATTGGACGGGCAGACGAAGGCCTGTACCTTCCCGAGAGCGACGACCGGCTGGGACCGCGGCGAGGCCGGGATGTCCACTCCGTCGTTCCTCGCGCATGCAATGCGAACGACACTCGAGCCAACGCCGGCACCAAACCCTCGGCCGAGCTCCAGACGCTCGGACCGCGACGGATCGCGAGCAGCGCGCGCACCCTCTCGCACATCACGGACGTCGGTGCGCGTCCCCGCGCGAGCGCAGCGTCGAGGATGTCGAACGAATCGTACGCCGCGCTGGGCGGGCAGGAAGGAAGGCCGCGGCCATCCCCAAGCAGGCTCGAGCGGTCGCGGAACCGTCCTCGAAGGCCTGACCGTCCGAGGAATGCGTCAGACCTTCACTTCACCGCGCGCGCCGAGCAGCGTCGCGTGCTTCGCGAGCAGGGGTTCGACCTCCTCGCGCACGAACTCGACGACCTGTTCGGGCGCGCGGCCGACGTAGCGGCGGGCGTCGAGGAGCTCGTCGAGCTTCCCGCTGAGCTTCCCGAGCACCGGGTCCTTCGCGAGCAGCGCGCGCAGCGGGTTCGGTTGTCCGTCCTTGATCGCGCGCGCGGCTTGGTGGCTTGCCTGGCGGATCGACTCGTGCACGTCCTGACGGTCGGCGCCGAGCTTCACGGCCTCCATCATCAGGTGCTCGCTCGCGAGGAACGGCAGCTCCTCGCCGAGGTTCTTCGCGATCACGTGCGGGTTGACGACGAGGCCCGAGCTCACGTTGAGCAGCAGATGGAGGATCGCGTCGGTCGCCAGGAACATCTCCGCGATCGCGATGCGGCGGTTCGCGGAGTCGTCGAGCGTGCGCTCGAGCCACTGGTTCGCCGCGGTGTGCGCCGTGTTGCCGAGCGCCTCGATCACGAAGCGCGCGAGGGCGCAGACGCGCTCGCTGCGCATCGGGTTGCGCTTCCACGGCATCGCCGAGGAGCCGATCTGGTTCGTCTCGAACGGCTCCTCGACCTCGCGCTCGTGCGCGAGCAGGCGAAGGTCGGTCGCGAATTTGTGCGCGGCCTGCGCGATCTGCGACAGGACCTGGCAGACGCGGAAGTCCATCAGGCGCGAGTACGTCTGGCCCGTCACGCAGGCGCTCTTCTCGAAGCCGAAGCGCGCCGTGACGCGCCGGTCGAGCTCGCGCACCTTTCCGTGATCGCCCGCGAACAGCTCGAGGAACGACGCCTGCGTCCCCGTCGTGCCCTTGACGCCGCGGAAGACGAGCCGCGCCTCGGCGTGGTCGAGCTCGTGCGCGCATTCGACGAGCTCCGCGATCCACAGACACGCGCGCTTGCCGACGGTGGTCGCCTGCGCGGGCTGATAGTGCGTGAACCCGAGCGTCGGCAGGTCCTTCCACTTCAGCGCGAAGTCCTTCAACACCGCGATCGTGCTGACGAGCTCTCCGCGCAGGATCCGCAACCCTTCGCGCATCGCGAGGATCTCGCCGTTGTCCGTGACGAAGCACGACGTCGCGCCGAGGTGCACGATCGGCCGCGCCTTGGGGCACTGCTCACCCCACGCGTGGATCTGCGCCATGACGTCGTGGCGCAACTCCTTCTCGTAGCGCGCGGCGACGTCGAGGTCGAGGTCGCCGGCGTGCGCGCGGAGCTCGGCGACCTGCTCGGCGGTGATGGCGAGGCCGAGCTCGCGCTCACACTCCGCGAGCGCGATCCAGAGCTCGCGCCACGTCGTGAACTTGCGCTGGTCCGAGAAGTTGAACCGCATCGCGGCGCTCGCGTAGCGCTCCGAGAGCGGGGAACGGTAGTTCGTCGCGTCCATGAGAGGGCGGAGGTTGTACCAGGAGGCGCGCCAGCATTTCCTGATCGAGTCCGCGGGGACCGGAGCACCGGTGACGTGACTCGAACTCACCCCGCGCGGCGCTCAGAGCCAACCCCACTCGGGCCGCAGTTCAGGCACGAAGGTCGCAATGCACGCACAGAGGAGGCACGCGAGCAGGCCCCACGCGATCGTGCGCTCGAGCTTGCGCGTGCTCGCGTGCTCGCCGCCCGCGAAGCGCACCGCGAGGAGCACGCACGTCGCGGCGGTTGCGTCCGTCAGCACGTCGCACACGCTCGGGTCGCGGTGCGGCGTGAAGGCTTGGTGGGCTTCGTCGACGATCGCGTAGACGAGGACCGCGAGGAAGACCGTCTGCAGGCGCCACGTCTCCGTGCGGGCCCAGCCGTCCTTGCGCGGCAGACACAGACACGCGCACAGCGTGAGCACGCCGAACTCCGGAGCGTGGAGCAGGTTCGACAGGATGGCGCCGCTCGCCTCGCCGTGGCCGATGTCGGGCGGCTGGATCGAGCTCGCGTACCAGATCACGCCCACCCACGCGATTAGGAACAGCGGGCCGAGCGCGCGCGGGACGACGCGCTGCAATGTGCTCCCCATCCACGCGAGCGCCCGCGCGAGCCGCGATGCGCGCAGCGTGACGCTTGCCGGAGCGCTCACCGCTCGTTCGTGCCGTACACGCGCACCGCCGTGAACAGGAGGCCGCGCTGGTCGCGCGTCCGGGACACGCGCAGGTCGGTGACCATCTGCGCCATCAGGTAGAAGCCGCGCCCGCGATCGTTCTCGAGGTCGGGCATCTCGTCCTTCTGCAGGAACGGCGCGAGCTCCTCGGGGTCGCCGCCGCCCTGGTCGCCGACTTGGATCTCCCAGCCGCTCGTGCGGACGAACGCGACGAAGCTCATGCGCACGTCGCCGGCGTCCTTCTCCTCCATCGCTTGGTTGCCGCCGCCGTGGTCGACCGCGTTCGCGAGCAGCTCGCTCGCGATGAACTCCATCGTTTCGATCTCGCGCGCGGGCGCGCCTTCCATGCGCGCGAAGCGGCGCAGCACCGCACGCGCCATGCGCACCGCGCTGTGCGCGGCGGGCAAGTCGAGCTCGAGCGCGTGCGGCTCGCCCGCCTGGTTGCGCGGCGCGTCACGCAAGGGGTTCGAGCTCCAGCGAGAGGTCCATCGCGGGCGCGGAGTGCGTCAAGGCGCCCACGGACAAGCGATCGACGCCCGTCGCGGCGATCGCCTGCGTCGTCGAGAGGTCGATGCCGCCCGAGGCCTCGAGCTCGACCTGGCACCCGAGCGCGCGCGCCTGTTCGCGCAGGAGCGGGCACAAGCGCGCGAGCTCCGCGACGCTCATGTTGTCGAGCAGGATCACGTCCGCGCCGCCCTCGACGCCCGCGCGCGCCTCTTTCTCGTCGCGCGCCTCGCTCGTGATGCGCACGCGCGCGCCGACGGCGCGGCGCAGGTCGCGCAGCACGTCGACGATCGGCTTCCCGGCGAGCTCGATGTGGTTTTCCTTCACCATGACCTCGTCGTAGAGGCCGAAGCGGTGATTCTCGCCGCCGCCGCAGCGCACGGCGTACTTCTCGAGCTTGCGCAGGTTGGGCGTCGTCTTGCGCGTGTCGAGCACGCGCACGCGCTCGCCGCCGCCCGCGCGCGCGAGCTCGACGTACTTCGCCGTGAGCGTCGCCGTGCCCGACATGCGCTGCACGAAGTTGAGCGCGGTGCGCTCCGCGGTGAGCAGCGCGCGCGCCGAGCCCTCGACCGTCGCGAGCACGTCGCCCTTCTGGAAGCGCGCGCCGTCCTCCTTCGCGATCGCGACCTTCACGCGCGGATCCGCGAGCTCGAACACGCGCGCGAACACGCCGATGCCCGCGAGCACCCCGCTCGACTTCGCGAGGAGCCGCGCGCGCGCCCGCGCCTTCTCGGGGACGGCCGTCGTCGACGTGAGGTCGCCGCCGCCGCGATCCTCCTCCAACGCCGGCCGCGCGAAACCGTCGATCACCTCGCGCGCGAGCGGCTCGGGCAGCCCGCGGCGCGGCGCGGGGAGCGAACCGGCGCCGGTGGCGGCCCGCTCGGGAGCTCCGCGTGAGGAACGCATGTCGGAAGGGTTCGAGGTCACGAGGGCGTTCGTCCAAGTCTACGGAGCGGGAGGTCGCTCGCCACCCTCTGCCCCTTGGGACATCACGGGAATGCTGGGCCGGGAGTCGTCGGTGGATCGAGCGGCGGTCCCGACGTGAAGTCGCCCCTTGGGACAGCGCGGGAAGCCGGTGCGGGGAGAGTCCTGGCGCCGTCGGGTCCGCGCTGCATACTCGGAGCCCCTCGCGCTCGCGCGAGCACGAAAACCCGCCATGCGCAACGTCCTCACCCTGCTCCTCCCGCTCCTCCTCGCGTTCCTGCCCGTCCCTGGTTCGCCCGAACCCGCGCCGGTGCTCCAGCAGAAACCCGCCGCCGCGCCTCCGCCGCCGGGCACGATCGCGCCGACGATCCTCGCGCCGCTCGAGGGCGTCGCGAAGGAGCTCGCGAAGGGCGGGCGTGAACGCGAGATGAAGGACCTGCTGCGCGCGCTGGAGAAGCTCGGCCTCGCGAAGCCGAGTCTCGAGAAGCTCGACAAGACGTGCAAGGACGAGCTCGCGAAGACCAAGAAGGTCAAGGACGCCTTCCCCGACGGCGCGAAGGCGCTGCGCAACGCCGCGAAGCAGCTCATCGTGGTCCTGAACGGCGTCACGGACGAAGAGGAGAAGAAGACGCTCGCGCGGCGCATCCTGATGCTCGACGGCGAGAACGCGGAAGCGCACGCGGCGCTCGATCACGTCAAGGTCGGGAAGAGCTGGGTCGCGAAGGAATTCGAGGAGCTGCGCAAGCGGCGCGGCGAGATCCTGACGAAGGTGATGGAGTCCAAGACGCTCGACGTGCCCGTCGAAACGGGCGAAACCGACGACGAGATCATCCTGAAGACGTGCGGCACCAAGGCGACCTTCGCCCGCCGCGGCCGCATCGAACTGCACTCGAACTTCAGCAAGGAGAAGACCGAGCGCATCCTGCGCGAGTCGCTCCGCGCGTGGACCTTGAGCGGCTGGCTGCGGACCGGCAAGTGGACCGTGTGGCTCGAGCCCACCGTGATCCCCTCGCGCACCGTGTGGGTGCTGCTCGACTCGCGCGAGAAGTACAAGAAGCTCGGGGACGAGCTCGCGGCCTCGGGCGGCATGACGGAGGAAGCGAAGCAAGCCTGGGATCGCCCGAACACGTTCATGGGCAACTTCCACACGGCGCAGGGGATCAACGTCGCCCTCGCGCAGATCGAGTCCGACGTCCAGACGCAGCTCCTGATCTGGGCGTGCGGCATGCGCGAAGGCGTGCCGACGCCGATCTCCGCGGGCCACCTGAATTGGGTCGCGCTCTCGTGCTTCGGGTGCACGCTCCCGAACCTCATCTACAAGGAGGAGAAGGGCGCTGGCTTCGGCGACACGCACGTCGCGGGCGAGGAACTGCGCGAGCGCGAGGAGCTCTTGCGCATGGCGAAGGCCGGCATCGCCGGTTCGCGCACGTGGATGCGCTACCTCGCCGAACGCGGCGAGGATCCGGCCTTCGCGCGCTCGTTCGTCGAGGCGATCGGGGCGATCTCCGGCAACGACCTGCACAAGTGCACGTCGATCGTCGACTTCCTCCAGGAGGCGAACCTGCTCGGCAGCGCGTACAAGCTCCTCTGCCAGAACTCGAAGGGACGCACGATCGAGCAGTACAACGCGGCGCTCGGCATGACCGTCGGCGACCTCGAGAGCAAGTGGAAGGACTGGCTGCTCGGCTCGCTGCCCGGCATCGCGGAGCGCATCGACAAGGAGAACCTGAATGCGTGGCCGAAGGAGGCGCTCGAGATCCTCGCGTACATGAACGAGATCCGCGAGAAGACCTTCAAGGACAAGATCCAGGGCGTGTGGAAGCTCAAGTTCGACCCCGAGCTCTCCGAGCAGTGCGCGCTCCACGCGCACTACCTCACGCTGCACCCCGAGCAGAAGAAGTGGCCCGACGCGCACGAGGAGTACGCGGACAAGGAGGCATACACCACGGAGGGGCACTGGGCGGGAACGCACTCCGTGATCGTCTGGCGCGAGGGCGGCGAGGGGATGACCTTCGAGGAAGGCATCGACGTGTGGATGGGCAGCTTCTATCACCGCCTCCCGCTCACGGACCCCGGCGTCATGCGCCTGGGCTGGGGCGCGGAAGGCGAGTTCCAGGTGATGGACATGTCGTCGCTCGCGGCGCCCTACGACAAGCCGTTCATCGTCGTGTATCCCTACGAGAACCAGACGGGCGTCCCCACCGCGTTCATCGGCAACGAGTTCCCCGACCCCGTGCCGAACGGCCCGCCGGGCAGCTTCAGCGAGGCCGGCGTCTTCGGCTACCCGATCACGATCCAGACCAACCCGACCGATGAGCGCAACGAGACCGTCGACATCTCGATGAAGCTCTACGAGGGCAAGGACGGGAAGAAGGAGGTGGAGTGCCACTTCTCCTCGCCCGCCAAACCCAGCAACCCGGAGATCGCGCCGGTCGGCGCGTGGTGTTTGATCCCGAAGGAGCCGCTGCGCGCGAAGACCGAGTACAAGGTCGTCGCCGAGTGGATCATGGGCGGTCGGACGTCGCAGACGAGCGCGGGCAAGCACATGGAGTGGACGTTCAAGACGAACTGACGTCGGCGGTGAATGCGTATTCCCCGCCGACGCTTCGATCGTCGCTCGGGCTCGTCCTCGTCCGCGCCGAGCCTCTTCTCGTACTCGAACTCCTCGTGCGCTTCCTTCAGGTCCTTCAGCACGCGGCGCACGTACTCGCTCGGCGTGTCGAGGCCCATTTTGTCCTTCTGCGCATAGACGAATGCCTTCATCGAGACCGGGACGACGACGCGCATCACGGTGAAGCGCTCGCGCGGCGCGGGTTCGAGTTCCTCCTCGTCCCGTGCGCCGACGGACGACGCCCTCCCGGCCTTCGCGCGGCGCGTGGGGGCGGACAACTTCGCCGCGGGCGCGGCACGTTCACGGGCGGGCTTCTTTCCCTTCACTCTCATCGTCGGCTCCTCACGGTTCGATCACGGGCGGGATGCGCGCCGCATACGGCGAGCACCAGGGACGCCGCGCGAGCTCGGTCCGCACGCGGGCGACGGTCTCGGGCCCGATGCCCTCGACGCGGTCGAGCGACTCGGCGTCGCCCGTGATCCGCCCGTCCCACCGCGCCCGCACGATCTCGACGGCGCGCTTCTCGCCGAGACCGGGCAGGGCACGGAGCTCGCGCGCGCTCCAATGCGTCAAGTCCGCATCGGGTTCGACGCGCTCCGCCACGGGCTCCGGCCGCGCGGCGAGGCGTTCGAGCGCGAGCGCGAGACCAAGGATGCCCACGATGCCAGCGAGGAACGCGGCGGTCGGGGCGGTGGGATCGCGAGAAGGCGGTGCGGTGTCCATGGCACTCGCACGACGTCGCCATCTCCGTTTGGTTCGCGGACATTCCGCGACTTTTTTTTCGAGCCGTTCCGCGATGTGGGGAAACGCGCGTCTCGAACGCGCGCTCAGCGCATCCCCGGCGTATACCCGACACTGCGCAGCATCGAACGCCCCACGCCGCGCGCCTGGACGCGGTCGAACTCGGCGCGGAGGCCGACCGACAGGCGCAACAGGGCCTGCGAGAACGGCGCGTCCTCGGCGCGCACGACCACCGGGCTGCGCGCGTTGACGCACTCGACGACGTGCCGGTCGTCGGGCAGCCAGCCGGCGTAGCGCGGCTCGCGCCCGAGGAACTTGCGCGCGACCGAGCGCAGGCGGTCGGCGACGTGCTCCGCTTCCTCCTCGCTCGTCGCGCGGTTCACGACGAAGAGCGGGACGATCTCGCCGCGCCGCTGCAGGAGCACCTTGAGGAACGCATAGGCATCGGTGAGCGCCGTCACGTCCGGCGTGGTGACGATCAGCACGACGTCGCTCGCCGCCGCGAACGCGATCGTCTGGTTCGAGATGCCGGCGGCGGAATCGACGATCACGTGCCGGTACTCCTGCTCGAGGCTCTCGATCCCGACCGCGACGAGGTGCAGCTCGTACGCCGACAACCCCGCCATGCGCGACACGCCCGAGCCGCCCGCGAGCAAATCGAGCTGCGGCCGGCACGGCACGCGGATCTCGCGCACGGAGAGCCGGCCCTCGACGACGTCGACGAACGAGTGCTGCGGGCAGAGGTTGTGCAGGATGTGCGCGTTGCCCACGCCGAGGTCCGCGTCGACGAGCAGCGTGCGCCCCTTGTGCGCGAAGATCGAACCGAGCGACGCGCTGACCACCGACTTGCCCGTGCCGCCCTTGCCGCTCGCGACGCAGAGAGAGTGCGCGCGCGGCGGCGCGTAGAGCTCGTGCCGCGCATCGACGACGGGAGCGTGCTCCGCCGACGCGTGCTCCGCGTTGGGGCGGGCGATGCGCAAGAGCTTGCGTGCCTGTTCCCAGTTCATCGACGTGCGCTCCAAAGATCGACGCGCTCGCTCGATGCCGGGCCGCGTGCGGCCCGAACTCGAGGTTCCGCGTCCGCTGTCGTGCGCGCGCGCCGTTTCCAGCCCGCGCGACCCGCGACAAGCTGCCGAAGCGCGCGCGGCGATCCAAGTGTCGAGTTCGTGCGCAATGCGGATTCCGGCGGAGGCGCGGAGTGCGGTGAGCGCGCGCGTGCAGGGCGCGGTGGAGCTCGCACGCGGGTCGCGCCGCGCCGCGCGGAGAGCGGAGCGGACGCGTTCCTCGGGAGCTCGAATCGCGCGCATCTCGACGCCCGCCTCGGAAGCGCGTCGCCAGAACTCGCGCGGCCGAGAAACGCCCTGATTCCGCGCGTTTTCGCGCGTCTCCGGCTCAGTCGCGGAAGGCGTCGAGCTCCGCCGCGCTGAGGAGCGGCCCGGCCGGAACGGAGGGCGGCGGCTCGCGTTCGGGGAGCTCCGCGAGGCCGTCCTCCGCCGCCTCGGCGAACCGCGCCGCGAAGACGCGCGCGAGCCAGTCCTGAGCCTCCGGCGCGCCGCCGATCCGGCTGCGCCCTGAATCGGACCCCGCGGCACCCTCCAGCACCGCCGCGCGGCGAAAGAGGCGCGCGAGGACGCGGCCTTCCGAACGCACGGCGAGCGCGGCGTCGCCCGCGACGAGCTCGAGCTCCGGATCGAGGCGCGCGAGGCGCGCGAGGCAGTCCTCGGCGAGCGCGCGGCTCTCGGGCCCGAGCGCGTCGAGGAACGCTTCGACGCTACTCGCGCCGCGCGCACCGCGCTGAACGAGCCGCGCAACCTCGACCCCACCGCGCTTCCACGTCACAAGCTCGAACACCGCGAGCGCGTCGACCGCGGCCGCGCGCCGCAGGAGCTCCTCCCCCGCGCGCTCACACACGAGCGCGACGCGCACATCCTCCGCTCCGACACCGGCCGCGAGCTCCGCCGCGAGGAAGCCTGCGTCGCCCCGCGCACTCGCGATCACATCGAGCGCCGCATGCAACGCCGCGCGCTCGTCGTCACGTGCAACCACCACGAACCAGACGCGCCCGAGCTCGTCGAGCCCCGCGAGCTCCACCGCGACCCGCGCACCTCCGCATGGAAGCTCGAGCCCACGCTCGAGCACGCGAAACCCCGCGATCTCGCGCGCGAGCTCTTCCTCCATCCCTTCCATCACCCTCACCCCGACAAGCTACCGCAGTCGAATTCGCCCACCCGCCCCTTTTCCCCCTTGTCGCGCCCCCCCCGAACCGCCCAGCCCGCCGTTGCCCTCTTCGAACCGAACTCCGGTCGATCCTCGGCCGGTCCTCCG